>JACWDT010000019.1 GCA_014653985.1 Pelagibacterales bacterium SAG-MED22 | reverse complement strand
GATAAATCTTTTTTACCTTGATCAACTAATTTTCTTAACTCTTTTGGAGGAAGATCATCAACTTTTTGAAGTCTCAATTTTATTCCATTTATATCTTGATCTTTAATAATATTTTTAGATTCATCATTTAATATTGAATTTACTGAAAGAATTTCTAATTGTTTTGTTAAGTTTTTAATAAGGTCCTTTTGATTTGATTGATCCAAATTAGGTTTCCCTCCAAGCTTAGTGATTTGCAGACTTAAGTCTTTAATGGTTTCATCATCCTTTTTAGAAGATAGGGCTGAGAGTTTTTCTTTATTTTTTAAATAATTCTCTAATTGTTTGTCTCTTAAAGCCTCAATTCGTCTGACCCCAGCAGCGATTGAAGATTGGCTGACTATTTTAAATTTTCCAATATCTCCAGTATTTTTAACATGGGTCCCACCACATAATTCTGTGGAAAAATATTTTCCATCCTCATCTCCCATAGAAAGCACTCTCACTTCATCTCCATATTTTTCACCAAATAAAGCTAAAGCTCCGTTTTCTACAGCTTCATCAGGTGTCATTAACCTAGTTTTAACATCTGACTTTTTTGAAACCATATCATTCACAAAGTTCTCTATCTTATCAATTTCATCATTTTGGATTGGTTTCATGTGACTAAAATCAAATCTCAATCTGCTAGGCTCTACAAGAGAGCCTTTTTGGGTTACGTGATTTCCTAATACTCTTCTCAGAGACTCATGTAAAAGATGGGTTGCAGAGTGATAAGCTCTAGTATCATCTCTTCTTTCAACATTTATCCTCATTTCAACGCTATCTTTGATCTTTATGGAACCACTGACTACTTTCCCATAATGTACAAATAAATCTCCAAGTTTTTTCTGAACATCTGTCACTTCAAATTTAAATTCATTTGATACGATCTGACCAGTATCTCCCACTTGACCTCCAGACTCTCCATAAAATGGGGTTTGGTTTACTATAATCATTCCCTCATCGTTTTCTTTTAATTGATCAACTTCTTTATTTTCTTTTAACAAAGACAAAACAACACCTTCGGCTTGATTGGTTTCGTAACCTAAAAATTCTGTTGGCTCTAACCGGTCTTTAATCCCAAACCAAATATCTTCAACAGCAGCATCTCCTGAACCTTTCCAATTTTTTTTAGCAAGTTCTCTACTTTCTTTCATTAAGCTTTTAAATTTTTCTGTATCAATGGACATTGATTTATTTCTTAAAATATCTTCAGTTAGATCTAACGGAAATCCATATGTGTCATATAATTTAAATGCCACTTCTCCTGGTAAAACTTTATCAATCTTAGAAATTTCATCATTTAAAATTTTAATTCCTCTATCAAGAAGAACTAAGAATTTTTCTTCTTCCATTCTTAAAGTTTCTTTAATCAATGACTCAGCTCTTACAAGCTCTGGATAATTTCCTGACA
>JACWDT010000018.1 GCA_014653985.1 Pelagibacterales bacterium SAG-MED22 | reverse complement strand
GGTTTCTTACTAATGTATATGAAAGACAAATATCGTAAGCCTTTTTTTAATAATAATCCAAAATTAATCAATGTCCCATTTCGTTTCATAAATGAGGGAACGAGTGTTATATTTCAAGATCTTAAAAGATAATATGAAATTTAATCATAAATTAATGAATAATAATTTTACCAATCAAGATATTGGTGCAGTAAAAAAGTTTTTAAAAAATAAAGATACAATTTTAACCCAATCAAAAAAAGTAGAAGAGTTTGAAAAAAGATGGTCGAAATGGCTAGGTGTAAAATATTCAACTTTTGTAAACTCAGGATCGTCAGCAAATTTTATTACAATTTCTATTCTTAAAGCTATAAATAAAAATAAAAAAAAAAATGAAATAATAGTTCCAACTTTAACATGGGTTTCAGATATTAATTCTGTGATTATGAATGGGTTCAAGCCTGTTTTTGTTGACATAGATCCAACAACTCTTTCTATGTCTTCTAAAGAAATTATAAAAAAACTTAATAAAAAAACTTTAGCAGTATTTATTACTCACGCTCAGGGTTTTAATGGACTAACAGATAAATTATTGGCAGAACTAAAAAAAAGAAATATTCCTTTGATTGAAGATGTTTGCGAAAGTCATGGAGCTAAACATAAAATGAGAAAATTAGGAACCTTTGGAATGATTTCAAATTTTTCTTTTTATTATGCACATCACATGACAACTATCGAAGGAGGAATGATTTGCACAAATGATAAAAAAATTCATGAATTATCAAAAATATTTAGATCACATGGAATGGTAAGAGAGGCCAAAAATAATCTATTTGAAAAAAAAATGATTAAAAAATATAAAAATCTTTCTCCTCAATTTATTTTTTTATATCCTACACTTAATTTCAGAAACAATGAAATAGGAGCGGTACTTGGGATAAGTCAATTAAAAAGTCTCAATAAAAATAACACACAAAGATCAAAAAATTTAAAATTTTTTTTAAATAATCTTGATAAAGATAAATATTGGACCGATTTCAAGCTTGATGGTAGCTGTAATTATGCTTTTCCGATTGTTCTTAAAACTAAAAATCTAAAAAAACGTGACAATTTTGAGAAAATTTTAGCTAACTATAAAATAGAATTTAGGCGTGGCAATGCAGGTGGAGGAAATCAGTTAAGGCAACCATATCTAAAAAGTTTTGTAAAAGTGAGAAATTTTAAAAAATTTAAAAACGTAGATCAAGTCCATTTTTTTGGATATTACATAGGAAATTATCCCTCACTTAAAAAAGATAAAATAACTCAAATAGTAAAAATTTTAAATAAAATTCCTCTTTAATATGAGTTTAGAAAAAAATTTAGATTGTTTATTTTTGGTAAGCAATAGCTCTAGTAAAACTTATCAATCACTATCAAAAACTTATTCAGCTGTAGAACCTCCTACCTGGGCTTTACTTCTTGCACAATCAACTCGTAGCATTGGATTTAAGGTAAAAATTTTAGATGCTAATGCAGAAAATT
>JACWDT010000017.1 GCA_014653985.1 Pelagibacterales bacterium SAG-MED22 | reverse complement strand
TGGTCCATAAACTTCAACAATTCTTCCTTTAGGCAATCCACCTATTCCTAAAGCTAAATCTAAACTTAATGATCCTGTAGATATTGACTCAATATCCATAGCTCTTTTTTCACCAAGCTTCATTACAGAACCTTTTCCAAAATTATCTGTAATTTGAGCTATCGCAGCATCTAATGCTTTATTTTTCTCTTTATTGTCCACTTCTTGATCTTTGGTAGATTTAACTACTTTTAGGTTGTTTTTAGTCATATTTTGCCTTTTTTATTAAATTTTTTAACACTCGAATCATGATATTAAATGTACACATTTTGTTCTCATTGGCAATATGTTTATTTTACTGGTCAAAAAGTCAAATAATTACTTAAGATTTAGATATTGGCTATTTAAAAGCCCCACTGCTTTTAAGAGATTATATTGAGCCATCAGGTAGTTTTTCTCAGAATTTGCTAATGATATTTGAGCAGAGAGTAATAATGCATTTGATTGGATAACATCAAGAGTTGTTCTAGATCCTCTTTCGTACTCTGCAGTAACTCCCTCATATGCTATTTGAGATGCACCAACTTGCACTTTCACAGAGTTTAAAAAACTTTCTGAAGATTGTAAGCTTGACCATGCACTTGCTACATTAGTTTCATTAGTTCTAACAGCATCATCTAACAATAATCTTTTTCGAGTAGTTAAATTGGAGTTTTTATTAATTGTTGATCTTTTTTTTCCACCAGAATAAAAAGGCCAACTTAAAGTAGCTTTTAAAGTATCTTTTTCTCGCTCATCAATAGTTGACGTAAGGTCATCTGAGTAGGATCTTTCTAAAGATAAGGATGCTGAAGGCTTTAAATCAGATTCTGATATTGCTAAATCTTTTTCAGACTTTTCTAAATCAAGCTTTGCAATTAAAATATCAGGATTGTTTTGTTTAGAAAGATTTATTGCTTCATTAAGAGTATTTGGAATACTAACAATTGCATTTGAATTTTTTTGTAATTGATTTGGATCACTAATTTTACCAATTATATTTTCATAATTAAGTTTACTAATTAATAAATCACTTTTTGCTTTTGCAAATTGAGCTTGAGCACCTGCTAGTGAAGATTCAGATTGTGCTAAATCAGTATTTGTTATTTGACCTCGATCTCTTCTAATTTTATCATTTTCTACTTGTCTAATTAGTAAATTTAAATTTTTTGAATTGATATTAAGTGTTTCTCTAGCTAGAATTAAATTTGTGAATGCATCTATTGCTTTATGTAAGATATCTTGTTCTTTTTTTACTAATTTTGCTTTTGCTAAATCTAAAGCAGTAATATTTTTTTGAAGAGTTATATCTCTTCCAAAATCTAAAATTGTTTGTTCTAATTTTATTGAAGTTGAAAACGGATCAACGTCACTGATAGTTGCATCACCTCCACTTTGATTAGTAAGCTTATTAGTATCCTCAATACTTTTAGATCCACTTAATGTTATAGAGGGTTTGTAGTCAGCTTTTGAAATATTTACATCTTCCTCTGAAGCTTTAATG
>JACWDT010000016.1 GCA_014653985.1 Pelagibacterales bacterium SAG-MED22 | reverse complement strand
AAAGTTCCTCCAACAATCGATGATCCAGCAATATTAAGTGAAATTAAAGAAGACTTAATCAAACATAAGATTCTAGATGGTTAAAACCTATATTTTTTTAGTTGGTGCAATATTTTGTGAGGTGGCTGGAACTATGCTGCTACCAGTCTCACAAAATTTTACAAAGCTTATCCCAACTGTTGCTCTTTCAATATTTTATCTTTGTGCTTTTTATCTTTTAACTTTTGTAGTTAATAAGCTCCCAATTGCAATTGTTTACGCTACGTGGAGTGGTCTTGGAATTTTTACAATAGCGATATTAGGCTACATCTTTTTCAAGCAAACTTTAGCTTGGCAAGCTATAGTGGGGTTATTTTTAATTGTAGTTGGTGTAATTCTTGTAAACAGCTTTACGGTAAAACTTAGCTAAATTTTAAAGGAATCCCGTCAGGATCTCCTAGTATTTTTCCATCTTGCATTTTAATATTCCCAGCAATAATTGTGTGAGTAGGTGTTCCCTTAAATTTGTAACCATTAAATGGTGACCATGCACATTTACTTTCAATATTTTCGTTTTTAATTTCTATCGTTTTATTCATGTCAATTATTGTAAAATCAGCATCGTATCCTTCTTTAATAAATCCTTTGTTTTGAATACCAAAAATTTTAACGGGATTTTCACAAACAAGATTAATTAATTGTGTTAATGATAATTTTCCATCATTTACATGATTTAACATCACTGGCATTAAAGTTTGAACACCAGGCATTCCTGAAGGAGAATTGGGGTACTCTTTGTCTTTGTTTTTTTTTAAATGAGGAGCGTGGTCAGACCCAATTGTATCATTAAAATTGTGTCTCACCCCATACCATAACCTATCGTAATGAGATTTATCTCTGATAGGCGGGTTCATTTGAGCATAAGTTCCTAATTTTTCATAACAATCTGGGGCATAAATAGTTAGATGTTGCGGGGTAATCTCAAAGGTAATGTTTCCTTTGTGTTGTGATAAAAAGTCAATTTCCTCTTTTGTAGTTATATGAAGAACATGAGCTTTTTTATTGTATTTTTCAGCAATTCTTACAATTCTTCTGGTGGATGAGATTGCGCACTCTGCACTTCTCCAAACGGGGTGTGTATGAACATCTCCTTGCTTAATTAGTTTTTTATTTACTTTTAGTATGGCTTCATCTTCGGAGTGAACTGCAACAACTTTTGATGCATTTTGAAAAACTTTATCGATGTCATCTTCTTCAGCAACTAATAAATTTCCAGTTGAGGATCCTGCAAAAAGTTTAATTCCACAGCAACCTTCTAAATCTTTTAAACTTGCTAGATCATCTGCATTTTCAGCTGTTGCACCAAAGTAAAATGCATAATTGCAATACATTCTGTTTTTAGCGAGATCTAATTTTCTTTGAAACTCTTTTTTATTAGAAGTTGGTGGATTAGTGTTAGGCATTTCAAAAACACTAGTGATCCCTCCTGCAATTGCTGCTCGACTTCCAGAGTGAAGATCTTCAGTGTCAGTTGATCCGGGCTCTCTAAAATGGGTTTGGGTGTCTATGCATCCTGGTAAAACTGTGTGGCCGCTTGCATCAAGGGTTTCTTTAGCTTCTTCTGAAATTTGACCGATCTGGTGAATTTTTTTGTCTTTTATAGCAACATCTACTTTCTTTAACTCTCCACCAATATAACATTTGCCGTTTCTAATTATAAGATCTAACATTTTAAGAAAATGTTATTATATTACATCTTATAATTAATCAAATATGAATATCAAAAACGTTTACATTTTAGAA
>JACWDT010000015.1 GCA_014653985.1 Pelagibacterales bacterium SAG-MED22 | reverse complement strand
TATATAAGATTTTGAAAAATTCAAACAAACAAATCGACACTATATATGGCCACAGACATTATAATTCACGACAAAAAAGATAATGTGGGAGTAGTAGTAATAGAAAAAATCACTCCAAAGCAAGATTGTTCTTGCTGGATAATGGAAGATGATAGCACAGTAAAAATACAATCATTAGATGAAATACCTTTGGGTCATAAAATTGCTATGACTGATCTTAATGAGGGTGAAACAATTTTAAAATATGGTCATGATATTGGTAAAGTTGTCAAATCAACAAAAAAAGGTGAGCATGTACATGTTCATAATGTAAAAACTAAAAAGTGGTAATTTATGGAAATTCCAAAAAGTTTTTTAGGTTATAAAAGAGAAAATGGCAGAGCAGGTACAAGGAATCATGTCATTATTCTTCCTGTTGATGACATTTCAAATGCATGTGCTGAAGCTGTAGCAAACAATATTAAAGGTACCATTGCACTTCCTCATTCTTATGGCAGACTTCAGTTTGGAGCTGATCTAGAACTTCATTTTAGAACAATGATTGGCACTGGTTGCAACCCAAATGTTGCAGCTGTGATTGTTATAGGAATTGAACCTAAATGGACTAAGAAAATAGTTGATGGAATAGCTAAAACTGGGAAACCAGTTGAAGGATTTCACATCGAAAGAACTGGCGACATCGGTACAACAATGAAAACCTCAAAAAAAGCACAAGAATTTGTGATGTGGGCATCTGAAAAACAAAGAGAAGAATGTCCTCTAAGTGATTTATGGATATCAGTAAAATGTGGAGAGTCTGATACAACATCAGGTTTAGCTGCTAATCCAACAGTTGGAAATTTGATGGATAAATTAGAACCATTGGGAGTTCATTTGTGCTTTGGTGAAACTTCAGAGCTTACCGGGGCTGAAAAAGTTTGTGCTACAAGAGGAGCTACCAAAGAAGCATCTGAAAAGTTTATGAATACATGGAATGCGTATAATGATTTCATATTAAAGGAAGCTACCGATGATTTATCTGAAAGTCAGCCAACAGCTGGAAACATCGCAGGTGGACTAACTACAATTGAGGAAAAAGCTTTTGGAAACTTTCAAAAAATTGGAAACTGCAAGTTTATTGACGTTCTAGAACCTGCTGAAGAACCAACTAAAGGAAAAGGTTTGTACTTTATGGATACTTCATCAGCTGCAGCTGAATGTGTAACTTTACAAGCAGCAGCTGGTTTCAATATTCATTTATTTCCAACTGGTCAAGGTAATATTGTTGGAAATCCAATTGAACCTGTAGTTAAATTAACAGCCAACCCTTTAACAGTTAAAGGAATGGGTGAACATATTGATTGTGATGTATCAAAAATTCTTTCAAGAGAGATGAATTTATCTGAAGCTGGAGATGAATTAATTAAAACTACTCTTAGAGTAGCCAATGGAAGACTAACTTGCGCTGAAGCTTTAGGTCATAAAGAATTTGTGATGACTAAACTTTATCGAAGTGCCTAATTAGCATTAATTTAATGAGTTATAAAAAATACTTGGTATTTTTGCCAGGTATAATTTTAGCTTTTGTTCTTTATACATTATCTCAAGGAATTAATAACATTATAGGAATTGAGCTTATGGGGTACGAAAAAAGTCCCATATCTACAGCCATGATTGCTATATTGTTTGGAATTCTATTAGGAAATATATTTCAAATAAGAAATATATTTCTTAAAGGTTTAAATTTTGCACAGTCAAATATACTTAAGTTAGGAATTATTTGTTTAGGGGGATGGTATCATACTGGGAGATGGCCAAACAAAAAAATAAGTTTTAAGAATCA
>JACWDT010000014.1 GCA_014653985.1 Pelagibacterales bacterium SAG-MED22 | reverse complement strand
ATTTTTTACAATATTTAATTAATAATCTTAGCAAATACCCTTTCAATAAAATTTATCTTCTTACTGGTTATAAAAGTGAAATTATATTTAGAAATTTTCATAAAAAAAAATTTAATTTAACAGAGGTAATCTGTTTGAAAGAAAAGAAACCAATGGGTACTGGAGGTGCACTATTAAATTTAAAAAAAAAAAAAATTAATGATTTTATTCTTACAAATGGAGATACAATTTTTGATATAAATTTAAATGAACTAATAGGCTCTTATAAAAAAAAAACATTGGGTTGCGTAGCTTTAACTAACAATAAGAAAAATACAAATAGTTTTAAATTAAACAGTTTAGACGTTAAAAAAAATATTATTTCATATAAGAAAAATAGTCCATTAATGAATGGTGGAATTTATTTTTTTAAAAAAAAAATTATTAATCTACTTCCTAATAAACCCTCCTCACTAGAAGATAATATTTTACCAAAAGTGATTCAAAATAAATTACTTACAGGTAAATTTTTTAAAGATTTTTTTATTGATATTGGTACACCAAAATATTTAAAAAATTCAGAAAAGAAATTACTTAATCAATTCAAAAAACCTGCGGTATTTTTAGATCGTGATGGTGTTATAAATCATGATTACGGTTATGTTTATAAACGAAAAGATTTTAAATTTAAAAAAGGAGTTTTAAAAGGATTACATTATTTAATAAGTAAAAATTATTTTATATTTATAGTTACTAATCAAGCTGGAATTGCAAAAGGATTTTTTAAAGAAAGTGATTTTTTTAAATTACAAAATAGTATTAAAAAAGAATTATCCAAAAAAAATATATTTATTGATGAAATTCAATACTGTCCTTTTCACCCTCATGGACAAATTAAAAAATATAAAAAAAAATCTAATTTAAGAAAACCAGGAAATCAAATGATTAAAAACATCTTTAAGAAATATTTAATTGATAAGAAAAAAAGTTTTATGATTGGAGATAAAATATCAGACAAAAAATGTGCTCATAAAAGTAACTTATATTTTTCATATGCTAAAGATGATTTTTATAAAGATTTAAAAAAAAATATGAAAAAATTTTAATAATTATTAATTACTTTATTTTTGTCATTGGAGAATATTTGTATCAATTCTGATATCCCTTTATCTAATGAAATAGTTGCTTTAAAACCTTTATTTTCAATCTTTCTATTACTTACAAAGTAATCTCTTTTGTCGGGATCTTTTCTATTTTTTACAATTTTAATCTTTAATTTTTTATATTGTTTTTGAATACTTCTAGCCAACATGATCTTACTAATATTTGCAGAGGATAAACCTAAGTTATAAACATCATTTTTCAACTTATTGAAATTTTTCATTGTAAAAATAATTGCATTTACAACATCTCTTACATGTATAAAGTTTCTTCTAAAATGAGGTTCAAATAATGTTAATTTCTTTTTTTTTACAGCTGTGTAAACAAAGTTATTTACCAACAAATCACTCCTCATTCTATAACTGTGCCCAAACACTGTTGCCAGTCTAAAACAAACATGATTTTTAATTTTTAATCTAACTAAATCTTCACCATCACATTTTGTTCTTCCATATAAAGAAATTGGATTTAATGGGCTATTCTCATCACAATATTTATTTTTTTCACCAACACCGTAACCAGAGTTTGTAGTAAGATAAATTACTTTATTTTTTTTTGTAACCACTTCACACAATGTTTTAATTGTTCCTAAATTGGTGCTTTTAGCGTCTTTTTTAAACTTCTCACATAATGGAGCTCCTACTAATGCTGCCAAAGGAATGATAAAATCATTTTGTCTTACAAGTTTTTTTATTAAATTTTTATTTCTAACATCTTCACAAATGAAATTAAAATTTTTGTGAAAATATAAATGATTCAGAGACCCTTTGTCATATTTTAAAAGATCTACTACGGTCACATGATGTCCTTGTTCTAATAACTTAGTACTTAACATTGTACCAATATATCCTGCTCCTCCTGTTATTAAAACTTTGCTCATTATTTTTAAAATTTAAAACTTTTATATCATTAAAATTTAAATCTTAATCACCTTTAATTTTTCTTTTAAGTTTTATTTTAGTCATTTCCACTATATTTTCGGCTGCTTTTGCTCCAAATTTTTTTGTTATTAAACTTAGAAAAGGTTTGTGATTATGGTATTTGTCAAATGCTTCATCTCTCAAAGTTATAACTTCTTTAGCAGATAGTTTTTCTGTTGGTAGAGGCAAAGTGTCGTAAGAATGAAATGAATAACCTTCATAACTACTGGGCAGCTTTACACCATCATCTAGTGCTTTTTTATATAAAAAACTTCCTGGTAAAGCCATTGCCCCATAAGTATTCCAACCTGCCGTACACAATTCCAAGCTTAAATCAAAAGTTTTTTGAACTGTTTCTTTTGTATCTCCAGGTAATCCATAAATGTAATTTGCCATCACGTTA
>JACWDT010000013.1 GCA_014653985.1 Pelagibacterales bacterium SAG-MED22 | reverse complement strand
CCCAATCTATTGGTGAGCCAGGAACTCAGTTAACAATGAGAACTTTCCACGTTGGTGGTACAGCATCAGTAAAACAAGATTCTCAGATTGTGTCTAAGAGTGAAGGAACTTTAAAGATTTTAAACTCAAATATTTTAGAAGACTCTAAGAAAAATTTAATTGTTATGGGAAGAAATACTCAACTTTCAATAGAAGATGATAAAGGTGTTCAAATAGCAGTTTATAAAGTTGCTTATGGGTCAAGATTATTTTTTAATAATGGAGATAAAGTTAAAGCAAATACAAAAATTTGTGAATGGGATCCATACACAACACCAGTTATAGCCGAGAAAAGTGGTGAGGCTAGTTTTGTTGATTTGATTGATGGTGTTTCTATTCAAGAAACTACTGATGATGCAACTGGCATATCTTCTAAATCTGTAATTGACTGGAGAGGTCAATCAAAAAGTACCGATTTAAAACCAAGAATTACTTTAAGAGATGAAAAAGGGAACGTAATCAAAAAAGCAGATGATAATGAAGCAAGATATTATCTGGTTCCCGACTCGATTCTATCAATTAAAGATGGACAAAAAGTTTTTGCAGGAGATGTTATTGCAAGATTACCAAAAGAGACTACTAAAACAAAAGATATCACTGGTGGTCTTCCAAGAGTTGCAGAACTATTTGAAGCAAGAAAAGCAAAAGACAGTGCAATTATTGCTGAAAATGATGGTCAAGTAGTTTTTGGCAAAGAGGTGAGAGGAAAACAAAGAGTTTCAATCGTACCAGAGGATGGGGCCGAACCTTCAAATTATTTAATACCAAAAGGTAAGCACATTAATTTTAACCCTGGTGAAAAAATTCAAAAAGGTGAATATCTTTTAGATGGTCAACCATTACCACATGACATACTTAGAATATTAGGAATAAAAGAATTAACTGAATATTTTGTCAACCAAGTTCAAGAAGTTTACAGATTACAGGGTGTAATCATTAACGATAAGCATATTGAAACTATTTTAAGACAAATGCTGAAAAAGGTTGAGGTCAAAGTATCTGGAGATTCATCATATTTACCTGGAGAAATAATTGACAGAATTAAATTTGATAATGCTAATGAAAAATTAGTTGCAGATGGCAAAGATCCAGCTGTTGGTGAAAGAGTATTAATGGGTATTACAAAAGCATCATTACAAACTGAGTCATTTATTTCAGCAGCATCTTTCCAAGAAACTACAAGAGTATTAACAGATGCAGCTATTAAAGGTAAAGTTGATCCATTAAACGGTCTTAAAGAGAATGTCATTGTTGGTAGATTAGTACCTGCTGGAACTGGAAACATTAAAAATAAATGGAACAAAAAAGCTCTTGAAGACGATAATAACTTCTTATCTGAACAAGAAAAAATTGAGAGCCCAGAACCTTCTGAAACACAGGCAAATCAGTAAAAAAATCGCCTAATACTTGAACTTTTAGTTTGACAATGGTCATTTAATGAGTAATTTGGCGATGTTTTTGGTTGGAATGTAGTGCTTCTAACAGTACTAAACGCTGCCACAAAATAACCTGTCAGTTATTTTCATCTAAAAATAAATTAATTAATTTTTAAAAATTTATGCCAACAATTAACCAATTGTTAAGAAAAAAAAGAGTGAAACAAGTATCGAGGAACAAAGTTCCTGCTTTACAAAAACAACCTTTGAAGAGAGGTGTTTGTGTTAAAGTTTATACGACCACTCCAAAGAAGCCTAATTCAGCTTTAAGAAAAGTTGCAAGAGTAAGACTATCAAATGGTTTTGAAGTTACAGCTTATATTCCAGGTGAAGGTCATAATCTACAAGAACACTCTGTAGTTCTAATTAGAGGTGGAAGGGTAAAAGATTTACCAGGTGTTAGGTATCATATTCTTAGAGGTAATCTCGATACGCAAGGCGTTGCTAACAGAAAACAAAGAAGATCTTTGTACGGAACAAAAAAAGGTAAGTAATGTCTAGAAAAAAAACTCAACCTAAAAAAAATGTTGTTCCAGATCCAAAATTTAACTCAACAATAATTCCAAAGCTAATAAACAATATTATGTATGATGGTAAAAGAGGTGTTGCTGCAAAAATTGTTTATGATGCAATCGATAAAATTAAAACAAAAAGTAAAGATGAACCAATTAATATTTTTAATGAAGCAATTAATAACATTAAACCAACTGTAGAAGTTAGATCAAGAAGAGTTGGTGGTGCAACTTACCAAGTCCCAGTTGAGGTAAAAAGTAAAAGAGCACAAGCATTAGCAATTAGATGGTTAGTAGATTCAGCAAGAAAAAGAAAAGATAAACATATGTCAGATAAAATTTTTAATGAACTTTTTGATGCATATGAAAAAAAAGGTGCTGCAGTTAAAAAAAGAGAGGATGTTCATAAAATGGCAGAGTCTAATAAGGCTTTTGCACATTTTAGGTGGTAATAATTATGGCTAGAACTCATACTTTAGATAAATATAGAAATATTGGGATCATGGCCCACATAGATGCTGGTAAAACAACTACCACTGAAAGAGTTTTATATTACACAGGTAAAAGTCATAAAATTGGTGAAGTTCATGATGGTGCTGCAACAATGGATTGGATGGAGCAAGAACAAGAAAGAGGAATTACAATTACATCAGCAGCAACTACTTGTTTTTGGAATGATCATAGAATTAATATAATCGACACTCCAGGTCACGTAGATTTTACAATCGAAGTTGAAAGATCACTTAAAGTTTTAGATGGAGCTGTTGCAGTGTTTGACGGTGTAGCAGGTGTAGAGCCACAATCAGAAACTGTATGGAGACAAGCAGATAAATATAAAGTTCCTCGAATTTGTTTTGTTAACAAACTAGACAGAACTGGTGCTGATTTCTTTAGATGTGTAGATATGATTAGAGATAGATTGGG
>JACWDT010000012.1 GCA_014653985.1 Pelagibacterales bacterium SAG-MED22 | reverse complement strand
AAAAGGGGCATAATTAATCATCTCCAAGTTTAAGATTTCTAGATATATTATGATCAATCATCTTTGGTTTTGATAAGTTTAAATTGGACATAATTTCAATATATTGATCCACATTTTCTACTTGAAGTCTTGGATTGTGCTCTTTTTCTTTGCCGATAGTACTAGATTTTTTTCCATTATAATCATGACCAGGGTAAAGAATTGTTTCCTCAGGTAATTTTAATAATTTGTGAAAAAGAGAATGATAAGCATCCTTAGAGCTACCATTTTGAAAATCTGTTCTCCCAGTCCCATTAATTAAAAGAGTATCGCCAGAGAATAAATAGTTATCCATTAAAAAACTGTAACTATCTGAAGTATGACCAGGGGTAAACATTGATCTGATTTTTAATTGGTCTATTTCAATTATTTCATCATCTTTAAGTTTGATGTCTACAGTTTCAGCAGGTGAATTTTCTCCCATAATTGTTGTACAATTTGTATTGCTTTTTAATTTTGAGGCACCAGTAATGTGATCAGCATGAATATGAGTATCTATTACTTTCACTAGTTTTAAATCGAGTTCTTTTAAATGAGTTATATATTCATCAACATTTTCTAAAACTGGATCTATAATAATTGCTTCGCGACCTTTTGCCGAAGCTATTAGATAAGTATATGTTGAAGATTTTGTATCAAACAGTTGTTTAAAAATCATTTTTTATTATTATCAAATAATTATGATTAGCTCCACATTTCATTGGACGTGTAAACACACTTGGAAAAGAAGTGCAAAAAACACTGGTTGGTGTTTGTTAGGCTGCGCTATTGGTGATTTTGGAACTATATTATTTTTTCAATTAACTAAAATACCTTTTCCAATTCTAGGCATAATGATTTTAGCGATTATAAATGGATTAATTACAAGCATAATATTAGAAACTATAATTTTAATACGTCAAGGTTTCTCATTTAATGGAGCAGTTAAGACAGCATCTGGAATGAGTTTAATTTCAATGCTTAGTATGGAAATTATGATGAATTCAACAGATTATATTTTAACTGGTGGGGCAATTCTAACTTGGTGGGTTGTACCTATTATGCTAATTGTAGGTTTTTTAACTCCATGGCCGTATAATTACTGGAGATTAAAAAAGTTTGGAATTAACTGCCACTAAATATTTTAGAGAATTTTTTTTAACAAATTTTCGTTAAAAAATAGCTTATGAATTATGACAGCAGAAATATGGAGAGCAATCAGGGCTATAATTGTATAATTAGAGAATATATGAATATTATAAAATTGATCAGCTAATTCAAAGTTATCTTGAATTTCAATCTCTTTAAAAAATATCACCAATGTTTCACCATTAAATAATTTTTTTAAAATACCCGAAATGGTTATCGATAAAATTGCCACATATAAAAGAATATGATTTAGTTTGGCTATAAACCTTTGACCTTTAAAAATACTTGGGTCTAATTTTGGAGTAGGGTTAAAAATTTTATTTAGTAATCTTATAATAACTAAGTAAAATATGGTTAAACCTATTATAATGTGAATATTTTCTATACTTAATCTTTCTTCCCCAAAATCAAGATCAACTAAATAAAAACCAAGAGGAATTTGAATTAGGAGTAATATTGCACTCAGCCAATGTAACAGCTTTGAAATAATACCATACTCAGTTAAGTTGTTTTTCAATTTCATATAATTTTAAAATATAACATAAATAAGATCTAAAAGTAACTTGCGCCATCATAAAATTAAATTATGAATAATGGTACATTTTGTCTATTTTAATGCTCTTTAAATCTTGTTAAATATAATTTGTTTTAAATGATAGAAAAAAATAATTTAATCAAATTAGCTATTACATTAATATTAACACTCTCGTTCGTATTTATACTTAATTTTGTCACAGATAAAAAAGATGCTTTAGCTAATAATAACAATAAACAAATTGTCGAAGTTTTTAAAACTCCTTCTTGTGGATGTTGTAATGGTTATGCTTTATTTTTAGAAAAAGAAAAATTTAAAGTAAAAAGAACGGATATGGAAAATCTTCATACAATTAAACAAAAATATACTATCCCATTAGAAATGCAGTCTTGTCATACCACAATTATGGACAAATACTTTATTGAGGGTCATGTTCCGATAGAAGCCATAAATAAATTATTAAAAGAACAACCTGATATTGATGGAATAGCACTGCCTGGAATGCCTATTGGTACACCAGGTATGCCAGGTGATAAGGAGGAGCCATATGTTATTTATCAACTTATTGATGGGAAATTTTCAGTATTCATGACAATATAAAACTCATGATACAAAAAATAAAAATAATAAAATCACTCATAATTATTTTTTCCTTAATCTTTACTTTTTCTGCTAATGCTGAAACTGTAGAAGAAATTATAAAAGCTAGAAAGGCTTTATTTAGTAAGAATTACAGTACAGCAAAGCGTGTCCAAGCTTTATCATCAAAGGGAGATTTTGACAGAACAAAAGAATTGATGATTGAAATGAGTGAAAATTATAAAACATTGCTAGGACTATTTCCTGAAAATACCAAAGAGGGATTTAAAACAGAATCCTTGCCTTTAATTTGGGAAGAAAAAGACGCTTTTAACGCTTTGATGCAAAAATCATCAGATAATATGATAAAACTGACTTCAGTGATCGAAGATAGTGATGATATTCGAGCTACTCTTCGAGAATTTATGTGGAGTAGTTGTAAGGCATGTCATAGCAAATACCGAATGCCTCATTAATTTTTTAAGCAGTGATTCCACATAAAGTAATAGATCATCTTGATGAATATATCAGTCAGGAAATCTATGTACAAATAGCTGTAATTAAAGGCAAAGAAAAAGTTTCAACAGAGCTAGCTATAAATAAATATTTTAGTAGCAATCATTTTAAAGATTTGGTGGAAGGAAGACCTTACGATCATTTTATTGAGGGATTAAGGGACAAATGTCTTGGAAAATTAAAAAATTCGCCAATGAGAAATAAGCAAACTGATGATCCAACAATAATTGAACTACAAAATAAATTAAACAAATTAAGCGATGAGGAACTGGATAATACTTATTGGGAAATAGAAACTGGTGAATTTTTTACAGGAGAACAAATTAAAGAATTGGAGGAAATGCGTAATAATTTAATTTCTAAATTAATAAGTAGAGAAAATTCAAAACAAGATTCTGTATTTAAGATAATTATGGGTTTTTGTGAAACATATGAAAAATTATGTCAAAAAAAGTATCCAGAAGCACCACTTCCACTAGAAATTTTAAAATCTGTTAATTAAGTTTTAAGGGTTCGCTCTTTAAGAAATTACCTAAAGAGCTCCCTTATATTGCCTCTTTGGCATTTAAATCCAAAAGGATTTTATTATTTTTTTGTTTTTGAAATATAAAGCTGTTCAGCTAAGTGTCAGGTGGTGATAGTTTTAACATAATAACCTCCTTATAAAAAAGGTAATTATAATTAAATAAATTTCAATTAATTTATTTTAATTTTAATAAAATATATTTCTTGAATACAACCTAGTGCTTTAGTAGATTCCCGGTATCTAAATTCAGTCTTTAAATTATTTTTTATTTATCAATTCACTAATAAAATTTTCTCCATATCCTTGATCTACTGCTTTTTGGAAATAATTTTTATTTATTTCAGCAACTTTTTCAGCTTCTGGAAAATCTTTTAAGAGATCTTGTATATAAGTTAAAATAGACAAAATGTACCATTATTCATAATTTAATTTTATGATGGCGCAAGTTACTTTTAGATCTTATTTATGTTATATTTTAAAATTATATG
>JACWDT010000011.1 GCA_014653985.1 Pelagibacterales bacterium SAG-MED22 | reverse complement strand
AGTAGGAATTTGTGGTGATGCTAAACTAGTTGCTCGACAATTGCTTACTCAACTTTCTCCAACAGCAGGTGATACAGATAGACAAAAAAGAAAAGATATAATTCATCAAACTAAATCTGCATGGTTACAAAAATTATCAAGTTTAGATCATGAAGAAGACGATGAAGGAACAGTTTGGAACAAAGAGGCAAGAGAAAGAGACGCAGATAGAATGTCTCCTAGACAAGCTTGGAGAGCAATACAAGCTGGTATGCCTGATGATGTAATTATTTCAAGTGATATTGGAAACAATTGTGCAATTGGAAACGCTTATCCAACATTTGAAAAAGGAAGAAAGTATTTAGCTCCAGGATTGTTTGGTCCTTGTGGATATGGCTTTCCATCAATTTTGGGTGCTAAAATTGGCTGTCCAGATACACCCGTAATTGGTTTTGCAGGTGATGGAGCATTTGGTATCAGCATGAATGAAATGAGCTCATGTGCTAGAGAAGAATGGCCTTCAATTACAATGGTTATTTTTAGAAACTATCAATGGGGAGCAGAAAAAAGAAATTCTATATTATGGTTTGATGATAATTTTGTTGGAACTGAACTTGATCCGGAACTCAGCTATGCAAAAGTAGCTGACGCTTGTGGTTTAAAAGGGGTAACAGTTAAAACAATGGAAGAAACTACCAATGCTATAAAGCAATCTTGCGATGATCAAAAGAAGGGAATCACAACATTTATTGAAGTAATTTTAAATCAAGAGCTTGGTGAACCATTTAGACGTGATGCGATGAAAAAACCAGTTAGGGTTGCTGGCATTAAAAAAGAAGATATGAAGAAACAGCCATCATTAAATTCTTAATATAAATCTATATCTGGCCAATTTTTATTATTATATCTGTCTAGTTCTTTTTTGGTAATTGGGCGGAATAAAACCCAAGCTATAACAATAACCAAAGCTATGAGTATTAATGTTTGCATGATTTAATTTATTACAGACATTGGATCTAGTCTGGTTTGAAACCAATTAACTCTAAAATCTAGATGTGGGCCTGTTGATCTTCCAGTTGAACCGACTGTTCCAATGATATCTCCTTGATTAATATTGTCACCTACTGATACTAAAACATTTTCAAGATGAGAGTATATTGTAGAAATTCCATGGCCGTGATCCATTATAACAGTTCCTCCAGTATAATATAAATCATCTTCTGCCATAGTCACAGTTCCAGATCCAGATGATTTAATCATCGTTCCTTGTTCCGCAGCAATATCAATTCCATAGTGTGGCCATCTAGGTTTACCATTTAAAATCCGTTGACTTCCATAAACACCACTTATAATTCCTTCTACTGGCATAATAAATTTTTCTTTAAAAAATTGCAGATTTGAATTTATTGCTCTTGCTTCACCTATTGAATTATTTTCTTTTTTAATTCTTTTATATACAGATTCAGGTGGAGTAACTTTATTTTCTTCGAGACCATCAATTCTTTGAATGTTATATTTTCTTTTTAAAACTTTTTTTGTAAAAATTGTTTTTTTTCCATTAAGAATTTTTGTAAAAATAAGATCATATTTTTGATCTCTATCAATTCCAAAAACAAAGTCCCCATCCTTTGAGACTTTCACCTCTTTTTTTCCGATTAAAATCTTAGCATTTGGGTCAGTAAGACCAAGTATGAAATGACCTTGTAAAAATTTTCCTTTAAACTCAATTGCATATACAGGAGATATTAAAAATAATAAAACTAGAAAAATTCTGTAAATTATTGAGCCGTCCATCCACCATCTATTATAATTGATGTTCCAGTAATCATAGAGGAAGCTGAGGATGCTAAAAAGCAAACTGTAGTAGCAATATCGCTTTCAGTTGCAACTTTTCCCATTGGTATTTTCCTCAAAACAAGTTTTTTAAATTTATTATTTTTAAAAAATTTTTTTACCATCGGGGTTTCAACAAATGTTGGTGCTACCGAGTTAACTCTGATATTTTTTTTTGCTAATTCAACACCCATTCCTTTTGTTAGACCTTCAATACCAAATTTAGTCATGTTATAAACATTCCTTCCAATCATTCCCACATGACCAAGTTGTGAAGACATATTTATAATTGAACCAGATCTTTTTTTATTCTTTATCATCTTTTTAACCACTAATTGAGCAACATTGAACGCAGCTTTAAGATTTAAATCTATTAAATAGTTCATACTTGATTGTTTTATTTTTTCAAATGGTTCAGGAATATTCGTCCCAGCATTATTTACTAAAATATCAATAATTTTAATTTTATTTAATTTTTCTTTTAGATCTTGATAATTCATTACATCACATTGAATTTTTATTATTTTTCCTTTAACTTTTTTAATATCTTTTTCTAATTTATCTAAATCAGATTTAGTTCTACTCAATGCTATTATAGTTGCTCCTGCCTCTGCCAACGCAATAGAACAAGCTCTTCCAAGTCCTTTTCCTGCTCCAGTCACTAAAGCATATTTTTTTTTGAGATTTATTTTCTGAAGATACATTATAAGAATAATATTTTAATATCAGTGTAAATCAACTCAACTGCAACAACTAAAATTGCTAATAATCCAAGCCAAGCTATCCATCTGTATTTTTTAATCCATCCAGATATTAGAGTAGCAGCTGTTGCCATTAATATTATAGATAGAATTAAACCAAATATAAGAAGTCCATAATGTTCACCAGCAGCACCAGCGACACCTAAAACATTATCTAAGCTCATTGTGAAATCAGCTAAAAGTACAGTCCAAATTGCTTTTAAGAAACTAGAGTTATCTACTTTAATATCTTCCTCTTTTTCAGATCCTTTAATTACATCTACGTAAAGTTTGTAAACAATATAAAGTAATAAAAGTCCTCCAATAAGTCTTAAGCCTGTAATCTGTAAAAGATAAGCAGTAAGAAGTGTTAATATTATTCTTAAGATTACAGCTCCGCCAATTCCCCAGAAAATAACTTTCTTTCTTTGTTCAGGTGGAAATTTGGATGCAACCATACCAATGATAATTGCGTTATCTCCAGCTAAAACTAAATCAATAAATATTATTTGTGTTAAAATTGCTATTTGTTCAGGAGCAAATAATTCAGCAAACATTAATGATTAAGTATCATGTCTGCACCTTTTTCTGCAATCATTATTGTTGGAGCATTTGTATTTCCTGAAGTTATATTTGGCATAATGGATGCATCAATTACTCTTAGATTATTCACACCTTTAACTCTTAATTTTTCATCAACCACTGACATTTCATCTTGACCCATTCTACAAGTTCCAACAGGGTGAAAAATTGTCTGGGTAAAATTTGATCCTTCTTTTACTAATTCCTCATCGTCAGTTATATGAACCCCTGGTCTATATTCTTCAGGTTCATATTTTTTAAAAGTTTCTGTCTCTAGCATTATTTTACGAATTATTTTTAAACCTTCTGCAGCAACTTTTCTGTCTTCATCAGTCGACAGATAGTTCATTTTAATTTTTGGATAAATTCTGCTGTCAGCACTTACAATATTAATTTCACCCCTACTAGTAGGTCTAACATTCGCAACAGTAGGAGTTATACCTTCAAAATCATGCATAGGAGTTACTCCTAAAATATCCGTACTAACTGGGGAGACGTGAAACTGTAAATTTGGAGTTGCTCTTGAAGGATCACTTTTAACAAAACCACAAACCTGACTAGCACCCATTGTAACAGGTCCACTTTGATTTAAAATATATTCAAGCCCCATCATAAACCTTCCAAATATACTCTCAACTTTACTATTCAAAGATTTCAAATTTTTTACTTTGTAAACAGGTCTAAACATTAAATGATCTTGTAAATTTAAACCTACTCCGTTAGATTCATGAATTATATCAATACCTAGTTTTTTAAGTTTCTCTTTATTTCCTATGCCTGATACTTGAAGTATGTGGGGGGAACCAATTGCTCCTGAAGATAATATTACTTCTTTATCAGCTTTAACCTCTATAAGTTTATCTCCATTATAATAGCTAGCACCAATAGCTTTTTTTCCCTCAAAATTTATTTTTTGAACGTGGGCATTGACTACAATCTTTAGATTAGACCTTTTTTTTGCTGGGTTTAAATATCCCTTTGCAGCACTACATCTCAACTTCAAACCAGGTTTATTAAAACTTGTAGTAAATTGAAAAAAACCTATACCGGTATTGTCTCCTGTATTAAAATCGTTTGTTTTGGGAATTCCATATTCTTCAGCAGCATTTTGAAATTCATCAAGTAGCTTTAAATTAATTTTTTTATTTGCAACTGTAATTGGTCCATTATCATTATGAAACTCACTTTTACCTAACTCGTTGTTTTCTGATTTTAAAAAATAGGGCAGCACATCATTCCAGCCCCAACCTGTATTTCCTAATTGGCGCCAAATATTATAATCTTCACTTTGTCCTCTTACCCACAAAAGACCATTAATAGAGGAACTTCCTCCAAGAGTTTTTCCTCTAGGGTATCTTATTGATCTATTATTCATTGTTTCATCGGGTTCAGTTTTAAAACACCAGTCAACTTTTGGATTATGCATAGTTTTAAAATAACCAACTGGAATATGAATCCATGGATA
>JACWDT010000010.1 GCA_014653985.1 Pelagibacterales bacterium SAG-MED22 | reverse complement strand
ATTAAATTAGAGAAAAAATTTAATAAAGAAATCGTCACTTATGTAAGAAATTTTGATAAATTTTACCAAGCTGAAGTTTATCACCAAGATTTTTATGTAAAAAAGTTTCAAAGGTATTTGGAATATAAAAAAGCTTGCAGAAGAGAGGAAATTTTAAACAATATTTGGAACCTATAAACCTATGAAAAACTATATTAATTGGAATTTTGATAATTCTTATTCAAAGTTACCTGAAGCTTTTAAAGAGATTATTAAACCTGTTTCAGTTTTAAATCCTGAGTTGGTTATCTTAAATGAAAATTTAGCAAAGGAATTGGGGCTTGATTTTTCTAAAATCGAAAAAAATGAATTATCTGCTCTATTTGCAGGAAATATTCTACCTAAAGGAACTAGTTCAATAGCTCAAGCTTATGCTGGGCATCAATTTGGGCATTTTACAATGTTGGGTGATGGAAGAGCTGTTTTGATAGGTGAGCATGTAACCAATCAAAAAAAAAGATACGATATTCAATTCAAAGGATCTGGAAGGACTTCATTTTCAAGAGGTGGTGATGGTCGCGCAGCTTTGGGGCCAATGCTAAGAGAATATATTATTAGTGAGGCTATACATTCATTAAATATTCCAACAACAAGAAGTTTAGCAGTAACCAAAACTGGAGAAAAAGTAGTAAGGGAAAATTTATTAGATGGTGCAATATTAACTAGAGTTGCTTCTAGTCATATTCGGGTTGGTACTTTTCAATATATTGCTGCAAAACAAAATATTGATGAATTAAAAATGTTACTTGATTATACAATTGATAGACATTACCCAGAAATTAAATCATCTACAACAAAAGCTGTGGATTTATTAAATTTAGTAATTGAAAAACAATGTCAGTTAATAGTTAATTGGATGAGAGTTGGGTTTATTCATGGAGTGATGAACACAGATAATATGGCAATTTCAGGAGAAACTATAGATTATGGTCCTTGTGCTTTTATGGATCAATATGATCCTAAAACTGTTTTTAGCTCAATTGACAAGTTTGGAAGGTATGCATTTTCAAATCAGCCAGCAATTGCAAAATGGAATTTAGCTCGATTTGCTGAATGCTTGATCCCTCTTATTGATGAAAACGAAGAACAGGCTATTAAAACTGCAACCAAAATTATTGATAATTTTCAAAATATCTATGAACAAAAATGGTTGAATATGATGAAATCTAAACTTGGTTTGGTTGGTGATAATAAAGATGACTTAAAACTGATTAATTCTTTACTTAATTGGATGGAAAAAAATAAAGCAGATTATATAAATACATTTTGTTTTTTAATGGGAATTTCTGCTGGTGATGAAATTTATAAAGATAAAAGTTTCGAAGACTGGTTAAAAGCTTGGAAAAACAGATCAAGTTTAAATGATACTGATAAAGAAAAACAACTTGAGCTAATGAAAAAAGTCAATCCAATCATCATTCCTAGAAATCATAAAGTAGAAGAGGCTTTATCTGATGCAAAGGAAAATAATTATAAAAGCCTTAATATATTATTGTCAGTGATAGCTAAGCCTTATGAATCTAAAGTTGATATTTTAGAATTTCAAACACCTGCTCCAGCATCAAAAGAAAAGTATCAAACTTTTTGTGGGACTTAAAATTACAATACGTATGGTTCTGGCCTTGCGCTATTGCCTAACACTCTTTCGACAGAAAAGTCACTAATATCAATTGTTTGGTAAGATCCTGTTGTAATTAATTCTGTTAATGCTCTTCCTATACCAGGTGCTTGCATTAATCCTCTTCCAGTGAAACCAGATGCCATATAAACATTTTCATATTTTGGATGCTTACCAACCACTGCATTGTTATCTAATTTATTACAATCGTAATATCCAGCCCATCCACCTGTTAGTTTTAGTTCTTCAAAAGCTGGAATTCTTTTTGCTAATGCTGGCCAAACTAATTCTTCAAAATCATTCCATGCTGGTTCTAAATCATCAGCGTCAAATACAGAAATAGGTGATCCAGCTAGGTATTCTCCACCCTCTGGTCTCCAATAAACGCCTGTTGTTAGATCTCCCGATAGAGGCATTTCTTTAATATATTTTGGACATTTAACCCTAAATACCGTGTGCTTCTGAGGTACTACAGGAATATCTTCAAGTAATTTTTTTGTCCAACACCCTGCAGCAGAAACAATAGTTTTAGCATTAACTTCAGAAATGTTTTTAATTTCTCCTTTAATAAATTCAGCACCAAGCTCAATTGCTTTGCTTTTTAAAGCGGTATGAAAAAGAAAAGGGTCAATCCAACCTTCAGTTTGGTTATCGGTGTAAGTTGCTGTTTCTATTCCCTCATTATTTATATAGGGAAATATGTCTGATAATTCTGAACCTTTAATATTTTTTGTTCCTGCTTCACATTTTTTATGATTTTCTAATGCACGGTATTGTTCTTCGGCATGTTCAGGTCCAAACATTAATAAATAACCATTTGTTACCATACTAGCAGTAGGGTTTGGATTTTTTTCAGTTTTTAATAATTGTGGGATTTGATTAATAAATTCTCTAGCAAATTTTCCTAATAGAATATTTTCTTTTTGGAAAAATTGTCTTCTAAATCCACCTAATGATAGTGGGAATGACGCAGTTTTGTATGTTGGATCTCTTTCGATTACTTTAACTTTTCTGCCTTCTTTAGATAAAAAATAGGCTGTTGTTGCCCCAATAATTCCTCCACCTATTACTACAACATCATCCATATTAATTTATCATTATAAGATTAACATTGAGGAATAGTGCAAAGCTACACCAAAGTAAATAAGGAATCATTAAATAGGAACTAACTACATTGACACGTTTAAATCTTAAAATGAGATTAATTATCAATCCAATTAATAAAATTAATACAAATAAAGCTAAGACCATATTGTGAAAAACAAAGAAAACTACACTCCAAGTTGTATTAAACAATAGATGAATTAAATAAACATAAACAGTATTTTTACTCCTATTGTTTGAGTGCCAAAATAACCATATTGCAAGTGTCATCATCAAGTACAATGTCGTCCACACAGGTCCAAAAACCCAATCCGGAGGGTTAAAGATTGGTTTATTCAATAATGAATACCATGGGTCTTTATAATTAATTGTTGCTAAGCTTCCAATAACTGAAGCTCCAAAAGTGACAAAGAGAAAGGACATAAAAGTTAAAAATTTATTTTTAAACATGTTAGTAATATATACGATTAACTATGAATAAAAAAACAATATGGATCACAGGCGGAAGTACAGGTATTGGTAAAGCTCTAGCTATTAAATTTTCTAGTAAAGGATGGAATGTTGCAGTTTCTGCAAGAAGAGTGGAATTATTAAATGAACTTTGTGATCAATATGAGAATATTACAGCTTTTCCTTTAGATGTTACTCATAAAGAAAATTGTTTTGAGGTATTCGATGAAATTAAAAATAAATTTAATGATATAGATATTTGTTTTTTTTCAACAGGGACATGGAACCCTAAAAAAGAAAAAGATATTGATGTAGAACAAATGGAAGAGGTATTTAAAGTTAATTTTTTTGGGACTGTAAATACCATTAAAGCTGTTGAACAACACTTTAAAGACAGAAAAAATGGAGTAATTACTATAGTTTCCTCTATCGCTGGTTACAGGGGACTTCCAAATTCTACAGGCTATGGTCCATCTAAATCTGCATTAAATAATCTAGCTGAAAGCCTATATTTTGATTTTAAAAGATCTAACGTCCAAGTTTGCTTAGTATCACCTGGATTTATAAAAACTCCTATGACAGATAAAAATGATTTTAAAATGCCTTTCTTAAAGACACCAGAATATGCTGCAGATCAAATTTATGATGGTTTAGTTAATAAAAAGTCTTTTGAAATTCATTTTCCAAAAGCACTTACAATTACACTTAAAATTTTAAGTTTGCTGCCTAGCAAGTTATATTTTAATTTAGTAGGTCGATTGACAAAACATCAAAAAAAATAATTAATCTTTAACAAATACTACAGTCAGCTCTGCAACTTTAAAACCAAATTTTGTCATTGTAGCTCTATTGATTGCGACACGGTCATCTTGTTTAAAAATCCAATCATCAAATGTGATTTTTAATTCTCTTCCTTTTACTGGAACTAATAAAACATATTCAAATTTAAAAGCTGGACCATATGAATAACCTTTAGCTTTACCTACAACATCTCCTGCGGTTCCCTCATAATTATGCTCATCAATTTTATTTATTGTCCATTCTCTGTCTTGGACTTCGCCATCATCCCAATTAAATTTTTCTTTTAAAATTAATTGTTTGCCATCCCATGTACCATTTAAATCAGCATTAAACTGTCTTGTAACTTTACCCGATCTGTTTTGTAAAACACCCCATGCCTTAACGTTTCCACTTAAATATTCCTCAATAATTAATCTTGGCTCTTTATTTTTAAAATCTTCTGGTTTCATAGCGCTATTGTTTGAACAACTTGTAATTAAGAAAGCACAAATTATCAATAAAATAGATTTAATTGTTTTTATATTTTGCATAAGTGTCCTTTGATCAGTTATTTGTTTTGAAGTGAAAATTGAATTAGATCTATATTCTTTGATTTAAAGCCAGCTTCACAATAAGATAAGTAAAATTCCCACATTCTCTTAAATTTTAAATCAAAACCTTGATTTTTAATTAATTCCCATTTCTTTATAAATTCATTTCTCCAAATAGATAATGTATTTGCATAATGATCCGCATAAGAGATATATGAGTTTACTGTTAATCCATTATCTGAGACATATCTGTTTATGCTGTTTTTATTAGGAAGAAATCCACCAGGAAAGATATATTTTTGGATAAAATCTTGTTTATTTTTATACCTATCAAATAAACTATCATCGATTGTTATTGCTTGAATAGCAGCTTTACCCCCTCCAGATAAATTATCTTTGATGGTTTTAAAATAACTTTCAAGATAGTTTTGTCCGACTGCTTCAATCATTTCTATTGAAGCAATTGAATTATATTTGCCTTTTAAATCTCGGTAATCTTTAATTTCAATGTTAACCTTTTCATTTAAGCCACATTTATGGATTCGTTCTTTAGCGTATTCAAATTGTTTTTTTGAAATGGTTATACAATCAAGTTTTACATCATATTTTTTACCTAAATACTCAGCAAAACCACCCCAACCGCATCCAATCTCTAAAACTTTATCACCACTATTTGGTTTAATAAGATCGATTAATTTTTGATATTTATTATTTTGTGCTTCAACTAAATTTTTAGAATGTTCATTAAATATTGCACTTGAATAAGTTAAAGTTTCATCAAGCCATAACGTGAAAAATTCATTTCCTAAATCATAATGTTTTGCAATATTTGCTTTACTCCTATTTTTAGTATTTTTAATAATTTTGTTTTTAATATAATTTATTACTGGCACATCAAGTAGACCTGAAAACCTATGGATAATTTTAATATTTCTTGCTGTAAGCTCAATCAAATTTGAGAGATCATCAGTTTCGAACTCACCCCGCATATAAGATTCAGCAAACCCAATACTGCCACCACGTATCAAATTATAATTAAAATTTGGTTTTTTAATAATTATATTGGCACAAAGTGGTTCTACTTGATTTCCAAATTTTAGAATTTCTCCATCAAAAGTTTTGATTTCAAGATAACCATAATCAATCTTACTTAAAAAATTAAAAACTAATTTATCTGATATTTTGTTTAAAAGCATTAATTCTCAACTGTTAAATTATTTTTGATATTAAATTTTTTTTTAACTAATTTTATTCCTTTTAACCACAATTTAAACGCTTCAAAATGTATCGCAGAAATAATTTTTAAAGTCATTAAAGGATGATCTAAATAAGATTTGATTAATTTGGCATTATTTAACTCATTTCTTACACCATCTTGAGAAGCAAACAGAATTTTTCCATCCTTATCATATTGGTCGATAATCACTGATAATTTATTTCCCGGTTTTAATATTTTAAAAAAATAATGGCAGTCCATTTCAATAAATGGAGAAACATGAAACTTCTTAGAGCAATTATTCTGTATTAAATTACTTTTATCCTCCACTCTAAATACATAAGTATGTTGTTCGCCAAAAGTATTTTTTACCTCATATAAGATCGATACCAATTGTTCTTGTTTGTCATAAACAAAAAAAATACTAAGAGGATTAAATACATAACCCAATATTCTTGGGTAACATAAAAGTTTAATTTTAATATTTTCTGAATTAATATTATTTTGTTCTAAGTTTTTTTTTACCCATTCCGTTAGAGATGAACCATCTCTCTGTCCATGATCTTTTTCTTGAAAACTAATTAAATTAAAACGATTTAAAGAAAAAAATCTTATTTTATTACTTAATGTCTCTAGTTCAGATAAATCTAGAAGTAACGAAAATACTTTGTATTTAAAGAAATGTTCTTTAGGTTTAAATCGTTTGTGGATCACTGTTCCAGTGTAAATACAAGAATTAATCATTAAGGTTTTTCAGCATTTCAATAGATGATTTTATTCCATCTTCATGAAATCCATAACCAAAATAACTACCACAAAAAAGTAGATCTTTTTGATTTTGTAATTTAGACAGCTCTTGTTGCGTATCTAATGCTTTTTGATCATAATACGGATGGGTAAATATAACTTTTTTAAGTATTTTTGACTTATCAATCTCAAAATATGGATTTAAGGTCAAAAAAATATCTTGTTCACACTTTAAATTTTGTAACAAGTTTAACCAATAACTAATAGAGTTCTTCTCAATATCTTTATCATCAATAGATGAATTCCAAGAACTCCATGCTTTTTTGTTCTTAGGCATTACTCTAATATCAGTATGAATGTATGCGATATTTTCTTTATAGCTAAAATTAGATAGAATTTTTCTCTCGTCCTCTGTTGGATTATCAATTAATTCTAAAGCTTCGTCTGCATGAGTTGCTATGACTACTTTGTCATAATCAAAAAACTCACTTTGCCCTCCATAGTATAAATCAATACCTGAAGGTTTTCTTTTTAATTTTTTAACTTTATAATTTTTATAATGCTCACCACTAATGTTTGATATGATGTGATTTACATAAGTTCTGCTTCTATTTGATACAGTATACCATTGAGGTCTGTTTTTTAATTTAAATAAACCATGATTTTGGAAAAATTTTAAAAAAAAACTTATTGGCATCTTACTTGACTCTAATGGAGGCATTGACCAAATAGCTGAAACCATGGGAATTATATGGTAATCTATAAATGGTTTTGATAATCTATTTTTTTTAAGATATTCACCTAACGTTAATTTTTCTTCTGAGATACTTTCTTGATCGCTTTTTTTATAAAATTTAATTATATCAAAGAACATTTTTAAAAATTTTAAATTAAACAAATTTAATCTATTAGAGAAAATACCACTTATCCCTTTTCCACAATATTCAAAATTTGTATTATCAACTGAAACTGAAAAAGACATATCACTTTTTTCAATTTCAATATTATTTTCTTTAAAAAATTTTATTAAATTTGGGTATGTTTGAAAGTTAAATACAATAAAACCTATATCAACAGAGACTTTTTTTTCTCCAAAAGTAAGATCAATAGTATGCGAGTGACCTCCGAAACGATCTTCTTTTTCAAAAAGATCTACATGATGTTTTTTAGATAAGTAGTATGCAGAACTTAAACCAGAAATACCTGATCCGACAACAGCAATTTTCATTAATTTTTATGCTGCATCTTCTTTAAACTCATCCATACTAGGACAAGTACAAAAAATATTTTTATCTCCATAAACATTATCTACTCTTGCGACTGGAGGCCAAAATTTATTTGTTTTCAAGAATTTTGCAGGATACGCTGCTTGCTGTCTAGAATATTTATGTTTCCATTCATCTGATGAAAGTTCAATATCAGTATGAGGTGCATTTTTAATTGGATTATCTACTTTATCAAATTTACCAGACTTAATCATTTCTATTTCCGTTTTAATATTAATTAAAGTATCACAAAATCTATCTATTTCTGTTAAACTTTCACTCTCTGTAGGCTCTATCATCATTGTACCAGCAACTGGCCACGACATTGTTGGTGCATGGAACCCATAGTCTATTAATCTTTTTGCAATGTCTTCCTCACTCACACCCGTTTCACTTTTAATTGATCTAATATCAATTATACATTCATGAGCAACATTCCCATTAGTGCCTTTGTATAAAATTGGAAAATGATTTTTTAATCTATGAGCTATGTAATTGGCGTTTAAAATGGCAACTTCTGTAGCTAATTTCAAACCTTGAGATCCCATCATTTTTATATACATCCAAGATATAGATAAAATACTTGAACTACCCCAAGGTGCTGCAGAAACTGCACCTATACCTGTTGCAGGGCCACAATCTTTAACCACTGGATGATTAGGCAGATAAACTTGTAAATGTCTTTTGCAAGCAATTGGTCCCATACCTGGTCCTCCACCACCGTGTGGAATACAGAAAGTTTTGTGTAAGTTTATATGACAAACATCTGGACCAAAATTTCCAGGTTTTGCAATACCTACGAGCGCATTTAGGTTTGCACCATCCATGTAAACTTGACCACCATGTTTATGAATTAAATCACAAATATCTGATATTTTTTCTTCAAAAACACCATGTGTAGAAGGATATGTAACCATCAAAGCTCCAAGATTTTCTGAATGTTTTTCTGCTTTATTCTTTAAATCATCAAAATCTACATTCCCATCTTTATCACAATCAACTACTACAACTTTCATTCCAACCATTTGTGCACTTGCTGGATTAGTTCCATGCGCTGAGCTAGGTATTAAACATATATTTCTATTTTCATCGCCTTTATCTAAGTGATATTTTCGTATTACCATTAATCCCGCATATTCACCTTGAGCACCTGCATTTGGTTGAAGTGAAACTCCAGAAAAACCAGTGATTGATCTTAGCCAATTTTTAAGATCAGTGAATAATTCTCTATAACCCTCCATCTGTTCAACAGGCACAAACGGGTGAGGCTCAGCTAATTCTCTCCATGAAATAGGTATCATTTCCGCAGTAGCATTTAGTTTCATAGTGCATGAGCCTAGTGCAATCATGGTTCTGTTAAGAGCTATATCTTTATCTTCTAACTTTTTAAGATATCTAAGCATTTCAGTCTCTGAATGGTATTTATTAAAAACAGGATGCACTAGAAATTTTGAAGTTCTAATTAAATTTTTTGGTAAATTTACTAAATTTGCTACAGGATCTTCTTTTTTAATTGATTCTGCTGCATTAAAAATTTTTAATAGTTGGTTTACTCTATAAACATTTTTTCTTTCATCGAAAGATACAGACAACATTTCAGAATTTACTTTTCTAATATTAACTTTTTGATTTAAAGCATTTTCGAAAATCTGATCCGTCTTTTCTTTAGTAATAATAGTTACAGTATCAAAAAAATAATCTGAATATAATTCATATCCAGATTGTTTAATTTTATCAGCAAAATTTTTTGCTAATTGAGATACTCTTTCAGAAATATTTTTAATTCCATTAGGTCCATGATAAATAGCATATGCTGCTGACACAATTGCTAACAAGGCTTGAGCTGTACAAATGTTGCTTGTAGCTTTATCTCTTCTTATGTGCTGTTCTCTAGTTTGTAATGATAATCTGTAGGCTTTATTTCCATGTCTATCCACTGAAACACCTACTAATCTACCAGGTAAAGATCTTTTATATTCGTCTTTTGTGGCAAAAAATGCTGCGTGTGGTCCACCATAACCCATCGGAATTCCAAACCGTTGAGAACTACCTACAGCTATATCAGCACCTAGTTCTCTTGGTGTTTTCAACTTAGCAAGTGAAAGTAAATCACATGCAAGTATCGCTTTACCATTTTTCTTATGGATTTTACTTATTGACTCACTTGGATCTTTAATGTCACCTAAGGTTCCAGGATATTGTAAAATTCCACATACAACATCCTCTTTTAAATTCTCTAAAACTTTATCTTCATTTCCAACAAGAATTTTGAGCCCCATGGGTTCTGCCCTGGTTTTTATAAGATCAATTGTTTGTGGATGACAGTTTTCTGATACAAATACTAATTTGCAATCACTTTTATTTAATCTATAACTTAAACCCACAGCTTCAGCAGCAGCTGTACTTTCATCAAGTAATGATGCATTTGCAATGTCCATACCAGTAAAATCAACAATCATCTGTTGGAAGTTCAGTAACATTTCTAACCTACCTTGTGCTACTTCAGGCTGATAAGGTGTGTATGATGTGTACCAGCCAGGATTTTCTAATATATTTCTTAAAATCACATAAGGTGTGTAAGTTCCATAATAACCCATACCAATAAAATTAGAGTAAATCTGATTTTTTTTTGAAATTGCTTTTAATTTTCTTAGGGCTTCATATTCCGAATTAGACTCGCCAATATTAAGTTCACCTTTAAACTGTATTTTTTCTGGAACAGTATTTTTTATAAGGTCATCTAAAGAACTATAATTAAGTTCACTGAGCATTTTTTTTTGATCTTCTTCAGACGGACCGATATGCCTTCTCAAAAAATCTTTTTGTGAATTATGTAACATTAACTAGAACTTTCCTTTGCAAACTTATCATATTCCTCTTTATTCATTAAACTATCTAACTCAGAAATATCTTTCATTTTTAATTTAAAAAACCAAGCTGTACCCTCAGGATCCTCATTAATTTTTGCAGGATCATCAACAATAGCTTGGTTTATATCAACAACTTCCCCACTTACAGGTGTATAAACGTCACTTGCAGCTTTGGTAGATTCCACTACACCTGCAGTTCCATCTTTTTCAACATTTGAGCCCTTTTCAGGTAATTCTGCAAATACTATATCACCTAGCATTTCAGTTGCATGTTGAGTTATACCAATTGTGGCTACATCTCCCTCTAAAGTAATCCACTCATGTTCTTTTGAAAATTTAACTTCACTCATTAATTCACTCCTTTCACATAACTTTTTTTATAAAACGGTAACTTACAAATATTTGCTGGATATTTTTTACCTCTTACCTCTAATAAAATTTTAGTATTGATTTTAGAAAATTCTTTATCAATATATCCCATTGCTATTGGACCATTAATACTTGGACCAAATGTACCACTTGTTATTTCTCCAATTGGTAATTCAGTTTCATTAAAAATCTTAGTCTTTTCTCTAGCGATTAATCTACCTTTAGGTTTAATTCCAACTCTTATTTGTTTTGAACCTTCCTTAATTTGGTTAATTATTTTATCCGAGCCCACAAAACCTCCATTCGATAATCTTTCCTTTGATATTGCCCATTTAAGGTTTGCCTCTACTGGAGTTTTATTTAGGTCTAATTCATGACCATATAAGCATAATCCAGCCTCTAATCTTAAAGTATCTCTTGCTCCAAGACCAATTAGTTCTGCACCCTTCTTAATTAAGCTTTTTGTGAAACCTTCAGCTAAATCATTTAAAATGGATACTTCAAAACCATCCTCTCCTGTGTATCCTGATCTAGTAATAAATAACTTTTGACCATTATAATCAAACCAGTCACCAGTCATAAAAGTTAAGTTTTTAACCCCATTTATGGTTTCATTTAAAATTTCTGCTGCTTTTGGACCTTGTATTGCAACTAGTGATCTATCATTACTTAGTTCCATTTTATATTTTTTAGACAATATATTGCTTAAAATTTCAAAATCTTTTTCTTTGCATGCAGCGTTTAAAATAATTAAGTATCCATCTTCCATTTTTGTAATTATTAGATCATCATAAATACCTGCCTCTTCGTTCATAAGAAAACTATACTTAGAGCAATTTTGTTGAAGATTTTTTAAATCTAAAGGAAAGATTTTTTCAAGATCGAATGTTAAATTTTCATTTCCATAAATAAATAATTGACCCATATGTGAAACATCAAAGATTCCAGCATGCAATCTTGTAAATTTATGCTCTTCAATAATACCTTTGCTGTATTGAATTGGCATCTCATAACCAGCAAATTCAACAAACTTAGCTTGGCTATCTTGATGTAATTTATTTAAAGATGTTTTTTTAATTTCCATACTAACTCTATCGTACCCATCTGTATATTTGCCTGAGAGTTTTACTCCTTCGGCGAGAATCTAATCTCTTTCCAGAGTTAATATGTTACGGTCCTTTTACCTGAGAGTTTCCTGGGTGGTTGCTCCTTCGGCCGAATGATTATCCTTATTATTAGGCTCTATTCTGTCTCCCGTCTAAATCAGCACTTATTTATAAACAACATGCTAATAAAACTTAAATACCAAAGATTGTTCAAAATGTACACCTTAAAGAACATAAAGGTGAGACATTTGTATAACAATAAATATGATATAAAGTAAGGCTCTTTAAAGCTTGATAATATATAAGTTTTTAATCTTCTAAAATTTTTATAATTTACAATTGCTCAAAATAACTACCTAATTTAAATTTTTTTTTTCTAACCAAACTATCTTTATTTGTTTCTTCGTATTCTAAAAGTTTCATTATTCTAAAATCAAAACTTACCCTTGTATAATTTTCAACATTAATCTCTGTTCCATGTTTCAAGGACGAGTCAAAAACTATTATTTCACCATATTTTACTTCAATAGGTTTAAATTTTTCTGACATAAAGCTGTCCTCTATGTGAATAGTGGCCGTATCTTTAGTGTCTACAAGTGGAAGCCAAAAGTTTATCTCATTTTTAGAATGACCATACTCACTATCTCTATGATATGATCCTGTAGAAACATTGTTAGGTAAATGAACTCTTAGAGTAGGTTTTTTTTGATAAACTATATAATCATCATCAAATAAGTTTTTTTTTATTTCAGTTATTAACTCTCTATACAAATCCATAAATTTATTTTCTTTAATAAAAATTTTAGACGTATCTGAATTAAAACCATCAAATTCATCATCAATGTTGTAGAATAATTCACAAAAAGGCTGCTTCGCATCTTCTCCTGTCCTTAGAATTTCTGATGGCACAAGTTTTCTAATATCAGTCTTATGAATTTCTTCTAAACCAAAACCAATATTATCTAATGCAAATTTATTAAATAGTTCTCTAAAATTAAATTTTTGTTTATCAAACTTATATAAAGAAATATTATTTTCTTTCATTTTTAAAGAAATTATTAATTAATTTGCAAACATATTGTATATTTTTTTCTGTAATTTTCCCAGAACAAGGAAGGCAAATTCCATATTTAGAAATATTATAAGCTATTTGATTGTTATTTTTTTTATATCTTTTAAATAATGGGGTTGAACTTAATGGGTAAAAAAAAGGTCTACAGTCTGCACCATTTTTTTTTAAATAATGTACTAATTCCTCTTTTTTAATTTTTTTTTTTTTATTCCAAATAATATATGGAAGCCAAAAGTTATTAGCTCTACCTTTAATCATAGGATTCATTTTAAATTTTAAATCATTTTGATTTAAGTATTTTTTATACATTAAAAAAACTTTTTTTCTTTGTTTGATGAATGAATTTAGTTGTTCTAACTGCGAAGAGCCTAATGCTGCTAGTAAGTTACTCATTTTATATTTATAACCTAATGATTCTGGCCAAAAATATTTTTTACTCTTAACTGGATTGAGACCATGATTTGAAAGGTAAACTATTTTATCATTAATTTTTTTATTATTAAACGTAAGCATTCCTCCTTCACCTGTTACTGTAATTTTAGTCCCATTAAAGCTATAAACAGATATATCTCCAAAACTTCCTAAATTCTTATTATCAAATTTTGATCCCAGTGACTCAGCCACATCCTCAATTAAGTAAATATTATTTTTTTTTGCTATACTTTTTAATTTTTTCATATTTGGAACATTTCCATAGAGACCTACACAGATAATTGCTTTAGTTTTTTTGGTTATATTCTTCTCAACAGATGCTGGATCAATACATAAAGTATCTTCTTCAACATCTACGAATACAGGAGTGCTATTAAGAAATAATATTGGGCTTACAGAGGAGACCCATGTAAGTTCTGGCACAATTACTTCATCATTTTTTTTTATGCCAATTGCTGTAAGAGCTAAATGTAAAGCTCCAGTACAACTACTTGTGGAAAAAGCATATTTATTTTTTGAGTAATTTTTAAATTTTTCTTCAAATTCAAAAATATATTTTTGATAGTTCAAATACCAGCCATCTCTTACTGCTACGGCAACTTTTTTAATATCTTTTATTGTTATTATAGGTCCTTGTGATGAAATCATATATAGATGATAGTTTATAATATAATTAATTTTATATTAAAATTTAAAATTAAAAACAATGTAATTGTACTTATAAATTTTTATGAAATTAAATATTATTATTAGATTAGTTCATGATAAATAAAAAAATTTTATCAATTGGTATCCCTGTTTATAACCAAGGAGAGTACCTTAAACGCACTATTGACTCTGTTCTCAACCAGAAAATAAATGCTGATGAAATCGTTGTATCTAACAATTGGAGCACAGACTCAACTAAAATAGTTGCAGAAGCTTTTGGTGATAGAATAAAGTTGATCACACCACCAAAATATCTCCCAAGGACAGAACATTGGAATTTTCTTGTCTCTAACCTAAAAAGCGAATGGTTTTCTCTTTTAAGTGGTGATGATGAAGCAAAACCAAATTTTGTAAAAACAATTAAACAAGGAATAAAAAAATCCCCCTCTGCAGTTCTTGTTAGAGGTGGTGCTGAATCTATTGATAAAGATGGAAATGTATTAAATTCGAACTATATGTTATCTGTCAAAGAAATTACTCATCCGCCACAAACATTTTACGAACAGCTTGCAAATCCAAAAACAAACTTTGCAGCTTTTGCATTACGTAAATCTGTATGGGAGTCTGTTAACGGTTTTCCAGTGTCATTGAAAGTAAATGGAGACTGGGGGATGTGGCTTAAGGCATCTCTCCATGGTGACTTTATTTATCAACACAATATTATTTCCAGGTATCGCACAGGTTATCGGCCAAACTTAAAAAATGAAAATTTAATAAATGAGCTAAAAGATGACCTTACGATGTATAACAAGATTTTTCCTGATATTCTTCAAAAAATCTCTAATCCAAATAGTAAAAAAGTTCAAAGAGCTATTAAGAACCGTTTTATAAGACGTTTAGAATGGCTTGAAAAAGTAGATGATACAATTCTTAAAAATACTGCATATGAACTTGTAGAACCTTGGGCTATCAAATATGTGGGAAAAAATATTCTTCAAAGAATTAAAAATGGAGAAATTATTAGTCAACCCTTGTGGTTTCAACTTATAAAAGCTAAAGTTAGAATTTTGTATCAATGGATCAGAAGCTTTTGATAAAGTTTGTTTAGATTTTTTAATTTATTAAAAAGTTTTTGAATATAAGAAAATATTTTAAATTATTGATAACTGATGATTGCTATTGGTGTTAGTAGTTAAAAGTTTGGAACCCCTAAAACATATTGTGGATCAACTATATTCTCAGCACGTGCTCCAAATTTAAGCAAGTCTCGACGGCCATATTTATCTGCAATTTTTTCAGCAAGTTGTCGAATTGATATGGGAATTCCTGAACATATGTTTAATGGACCTTGTTGTCCTCCCATTGAAACATCTGCAATTATGCGACCAGCTTCTGATACATCTAAAAAATCACGTATTTGTTTACCATTAGACAATTCAGCTATTAGACCATTTGAAAGTTGCTTGTGCAGATATGGGACAAGTCTTCTTTCATCTTCGCCATCACCATAAAGATAAAATAATCGACACCAACAAAATTCAATTGATTGACTGGGTAATAATTGTGATAGATATTTATATAATTCTGTTTTAGCAATCGAATATGCTGTTGTTGGTTTTAAAGGTGTGTTAATAGACAAATCCCCAACATCTAATTCGTACTCAAAGCATGTACCAATTCCTACAAATCTTCTAACACCAGCCTGTTGAGCTCCTTTAGCCAAATTTAATGACCCTTTTAAGCAGTCAGTATTTTTAGCTGACTCTAAATATTTTCCAGGTTCTGCATACCATGCAATATGAATAACTGTGTCAATGTTTTTACATTGTTCTTTCCACCATTCTGTGCTTTCTTCAAATAAATCCTTAGTTTCGACTAATTGAATTTTAGAATTTTTATCATTAAAAAAACTTTCTTTACCCTTTCTTACTATTGAGCGTACTTGAACTTTTTTATCTAACAAATTTGAAATTACTTGACGCCCAACAAAACCTGTTGAACCAGTAACTAAAACCGTTTTTTTCATATTATTTTCCAAATTTAAAAGGTGACTTAAACTCATTCAGTGTTAGGAATGACCTATCTCTCTCAGAAATTATTATATTTTTCTTTGGCCAAAAAATTCCAACCGAATCCCATTTTATGCCTGTATCTTTATTGGGTGAATATACAGTGCTTGTTTTATAAACTAATGTAGAAGTTTTACTTATCCCACAAAATCCATGTGCCATTCCTTTTGGTATATAAACCATATTTCCTTTCTCAGAAGATAATTCAATACTTAAATGTTTGCCATATGTGGGCGAACCCACCCTTAAATCAACTACTACATCTTTAACATTACCAGATACACAATAAACTAGTTTAACATGGTCATGAGGAGGAAGTTGAAAATGAAGACCTCTCACAACATATTTTAAGGAAATTGAATAATACTCCTCTTTAAATGTGGTATTCAAACCAAATTTCTTAAAAGTTGGTGCATGAAATGTTTTAACAAACTTTCCTCTAGTATCACTAAATACTTTATTTAAGATTTCGTAACAGCCAGGTAATTTACTTGCTTTAATTTTCAATTTTTTAAAATCGCCATTTAATTTTGATAATTAAACAAATCTACTATTAAACTTTTATTTTTTTTCATAGACTGAACTTGCACTGATAACCTCAGATCGTTTTTTAATTAATTCTAAAACCTTATCATCACCACTTTGAGATTTTGTGGGTGAAAATAATGCTTTTCCTCGGTGGTCAGTATTTTTAGAAGGTGTAATTAAATAATATAATGCAATACTTTTACGATATTGATTGTCTGGACAATTGATCGGTTCAGGTAATCCATGCCAACTATTTTTAGTTGTGTCAAAAATTACTGCTTTATTAAATCTTGGTTCAATTTCTTTACATAATTCACCTGGTAACTTATTACTTGTATTGTCCCAGAATCCTAATCGACCACCCCAATTATGTTCCCATTTAGAGTTTAAAAAAATTATCAAATTAATTTTTCGCTGTAATTTAAGCTTGGGATGAAGAGAATAATCTAAGTGGGTATTAAGCTTACCGCCCCTGCTGTGTATATGCCATCCGCCACCATGTAATCCAGGATCTGAGATTAATTCAGACGTGTTAAGAATAATATTAGAAAACTTGTTAACAAACTTTTCAGAATTTAAATATGAAAAAACCTGATAAGTTAAGCTAGGAAATGCTTTCCAATTATTACAAATTCTTTTTACTTCAATTGCATTGTTATAATTATCCCAAACTTTATCATTATAATTAGGAAATTCTTTTTCTAATTTTATTGCAATCTCATTTTCAAAAAAATTATCAATAATAATATGTGGAAAAGGCTTAGCGTTTTCCCAATTTTTTGAGGCTAATTTTAGCTCATTAAAATTAATCATTTTTTCGATTTCAATAATTTTTTAAATTTATTGCTTGTATTAAATACTTATAAACAATTAAATTTATTTTGTAAAATTATCATAAGTCTATTTTAAAAAAATATGTTTTTATGAAAGCGATTAGTATTTATTATAGATAAAAATGTTTATTAAAAACTATTAATAAATTTATTGATTACAGAATGCAATCTTTCAAACATTTCCTCTGTTAAGCCATGATGAACTGGTAATAAAATTCCAGATCTCATTACATTATCTGAATTAGGACAGCCTCCATCTATAACTTTAAAGTTTATATCCTTGCACATAGGTTGGCGAATAATATTGCCTGTAAAAACAACGCGTGTTTGTATATTTTGCTTTTCCAAAAAAATTTGCATTTCTTTCCTTTTAAAAGGCGCATCCTTTTTGATAAGCAATGGAAACGCTAGCCATGCTGTTTCACAATTCTTTCTTTCAATAGGGTTTTCGAAGTAATCGTTATATTTAGAAAAAAAACTACATTGTCTAGTAAAGTTTTTTTGTCGAATTTTTATGTTATTATTTAATTTTTTAAGTTGTGCTAAACCAAATGCAGCTCCAACTTCACTGCCTTCTAAATTATAACCAATTTTCTCAAATACGAATTTAGAATCATAGTCGATACCATCTAATTTAATATTAAATCGATTTTCTATTTTTTCACTTTGTTCATCGAATAAAGAAGAGCTTCTTCCCCATGACCTAAGTAGCTTAGCTCTCTCCATTACTTTATCATCATTAATAGCTAACGCACCTCCATTACCAGCGCAATTAATTATGTGAGAACCATAAAAACTAGTAATCGACATATCTGAATAAAAACCAGAACTTCTTTGATTTATTGTGGCACCTAAAGTATCTGCTGAGTCTTCTATGACTATTAAATTATATTTGTCAGCAATTGCTCTTATTCTTGGCCAATCACATAAATTTCCCATCAAATTTGGCGCTAGTATTGCTACTGTCTTTTCAGTTATTTGTCCCTCAATTTGAGAAACATCAATACAATAAGTTAAAGGCTCAACATCAACAAAAACTGGAACTAAATTATTTTTTACTAAACATCCAATTGATGTTGAAAATGTAAGTGATGGAGTTATTACTTCTGAGCCAGAGCTAAATTCAAAAGCCTCAATACCTACGAAGAGAGCAGATGATCCTGAATTTAAATATAAACAATGTTTTTTTGAAAAAAGATCTGCAATTTTTTTTTCAAATATTCGAGTATAATTTCCCATTTGAGTTGACTCAGATAAACACTTAGTAACCGCATCAATTTCTTCTTGGCCATACACTGTTTTTGCATAAGAGATTTGTTCAAATTTTTTCATTTTAAAACTTAAATATCATAATATTAAATTAATCGTTATTATAAAATGAATTGATTTGAGAAATAGAGATTTCATCCATTGCTTTATTTTCTTTCCAATCTTGGTGCCATTCGATAATTTTATCAAGAGCTGTTTCCAAAGGCCATCGAGATTTCCAACATAATTTTGAATTTGCTTTTGAACTATCTAATAAAAGGAAGCTCGTTTCATGGTGTTGGATAGCTTTATCTATTTCCCATTGGACATTTGAGAATTTTTGACTTAGGTAATTAATTACCCATGAAACAGATTTAGAGTCAGTTTCTTGAGGCCCAAAATTCCAAGCTTCTGCAAAATTATGTCCTTCTGTAACTAATTTTTCAACAAGCATAAGATAGCCTGATATTGGGTTAAGTACATGTTGCCATGGTCGTATCGCGTCCGGTGAACGAATATATAATTTATTACTATTATCGTTAGCTCTTAAAAAATCAGGAATTAATCTATTAATTGCCCAGTCACCTCCACCTATCACATTACCTGCACGCACAGTTGCAATTTTTATACCACTTTCTCTTAAAAATGAATTTCGGTAAGCAGACGAAATTAGTTCAGCACAAGCTTTGCTAGATGAATAAGGATCATATCCACCCAACTTATCATTTTCTTGAAAAGGTTTTAAATATTCTTTACTTTCATAACACTTGTCAGAAGTAACATTAATTATTGCTTCAACAGTGTCTACTTTCCTCGCCACCTCAAGTAAATTAACAACACCTATTATATTAGTTTTAAAAGTTTGGACTGGTTCTTCATAAGACTTTTTTACCAAAGATTGTGCAGCCATATGAATTATAACCGTAGGTTTTGCAAATGACATAGCAGATTTTAAAGTAGAAATATTTTGTATATCAGCAATAGTAGATGATGATAATTTTTCTCTTAATTTAGCTTCTGTAAACATGTTTGGACTTTTTTCTACATCTAATGAATAGCCATGGACTTTTGCGCCCATTTTTGTAAGCCATAAAGCTATCCAGCTACCTTTAAATCCTGTATGACCTGTAAGAAAAATTGATCTATCTTTCCAAAAACTGGTATTTATTTCCATATCTTCCAAGGAGCATTACCATTGTTCCACATTTCATTGAGTAAAATCTTTTCCCTTAAAGTATCAAGTGGATGCCAAAAACCCTCATGCCTGAAAGCATAAAGTTGATTATTTTTGGCTAGATTGTGTAAAGGGTCTGACTCCCAAGCAATTTGGTCGCCTTCAATTAAATCAATTACACTAGGATTTAATACAAAAAAACCACCATTTATCCAGCTACCATCTCCATCTGGTTTTTCTTGAAATCTTTCAACAATATCTTTTGATCCAAATTTTAAAGCACCGTAACGACCTTGCGGACGAATCGCTGTGACAGTTGCTTGTTTGCCATGTTTACGATGAAACTTTATTAAATCAGAAATATTTACATCACTTAGACCATCCCCATAAGTTAAACAAAAAGCCTCTTCATTTTTAATATATTTTTTTATTCTTTTTAAGCGACCCCCTGTCATAGTATTTTCTCCAGTATCTACTAAAGTTACCGTCCATGGTTCTGAATTATTCTGGTGGACTTCCATTCTATTATCTTTCATTTGAAAAGTAACGTCAGATAGATGTAGAAAATAATTAGCAAAATATTCTTTAATTAAATAACCCTTGTATCCACAACAAATAATAAAATTATTTATTCCATGTGAAGAATATATTTTCATAATGTGCCAAAGTATAGGCTTACCACCTATTTCCACTAATGGTTTTGGTCTTATATCAGTTTCCTCAGACAAACGAGTTCCAAGCCCACCCGCGAATATTATTGCTTTCATAAAAATTATTTATTTAAGTTTTTTAAATATATCATCAATAAGATGCTAATTAATATTAAACTATCTTTTTTTTAATTATATATAAATTGTAAAACTGAAGTAATACTGCAAAAATAACAATTGACCCTCCAATTATAACAATAAATGGTGGTTGTTCATTTATCAATAACCAAGCCCAAATAGGTCCTAAAACTGCTTCAGTTAACATTATAACTCCAACCATAGCAGAAGGTGTTCTTTGAGCTCCAATTGTTATCAATATAAAGCCAAAACCTAATTGCATAAAACCTGCTAGAAAACCTAAAAAGATATCATGTGCTGAAATTAAAATTTTTTCTGACATAAGAAATCCAATTAGTAAAGCTAACACTCCAGCTATAAATTGTGCAGGAACCATATCAACACTTGGATATTTTCTAACCACCAATATTAAAACAGCAAATGATATTGGCATTATAAAAGCAGCAATATTTCCAGTCATTTGTCCTGGGGATAGTGAGTTACCCACCATTAAAAAGATCCCAGAAATTGCTAAAATAATTGATGTCAGTGTAATTGCTGAAATTTTTTCTTTTAAAATGAAATATCCAAAAATTGCCAAAAAAATTGTTTGAGTTTGAATTATGAAATTAGCATTGGCAACTGTAGTATTGTACATAGAAAATACATATGCACAAAAACCAAATGACAATACAAAGCCAGCAAATAGCCCTGGAATTCCTGAATTATAAAATGACTTAAAAACTTTTTTTTGGTAAGTTAAAATTAAATAAAGACTTATAACTAATAAGAAAAATATGGTACGCCAAAATAAAATTTGCCATAAAGTAGCACCTTCAAAAGATTTAACTATAAGTCCACCAAAACTTAAACTACAAGCTCCCAAAAATACTAATAGTGGCCCTGGAAGCTTTCTAATTAAATTCATTAAATTTGAGAAATTAAATTCTGAGTTTCCATTTCATACAACTTAAATAAAGTTTCTGCATCTGATAATTCAATTTCTTTGAACTTTATTTTAGATCCTGGAGATATTTGGACTAACCTATCGTAATCAACACTAGCAACTACTCCTATTTTTGGATAGCCACCTATAGTACCATGATCAGATAACATAATAATTGGGTTGCCATCGGCTGTAACTTGTATCACACCTTTTAACAAGCCTTCAGATTTTATGTTAGTGTTAACAATATTTTCTATCTTAGGTCCTTCCAATCGCATACCCATTCTGTCTGATAATTTAGAAACTGTAAATTCTTTTTCAAAAATAATTTTTTTTCCTTCTTCAGAAAAATAATCAAAATTAGTTCCTCTTATAACTCTTATATTTTCCACTTTTGAATTTAAGTAATTAGTTTTCTTTTTTTCTTGGTTAAGATTTATTTTAGAAATATATATTTTTTGATTATTTTCTAGTTTTTTACCATCATTAGAACCAATATTAGCTTTTGTGTTTATTGAACTACTACCCCATTGTAATTTCAAATCAAATTCTCCACCAATAGCTAAGTATCCATAAACTGATTTATTTGTTGATAAAATATCAATTTCATCTCCATCTTCTATTTGAAAACTTTCGTAACAATTTCCCTCAATTTCATTATCTTTTTTTCTCAATTTAAAGATAATATCTCCTGTAATTGCTATATTAATTTTTTCTCCGTTATATTTTAAAAGAGGTCCCTGATATGCAAACTCAATTACTGATAAATCCAATTTATTAGATGCTAGTCTATTTGCTAATAAGTAATTTCTATTATCCATTGCACCACTAAAAGGAATTCCTATATGATACAAATTACTTCTCCCTTTATCTTGAAATGTAGTATTGACACCAGCTCTGATTATTTCAAAATAATTATTCTTCATTGTAATTCTTATATTCATCTAATGTTATTTGATTAAATTTAATTATATCTCCTGGATTGATTAAATTTGGATCTATTTCTTTTGAGCTATCAAACACTTCTAATGGTGTATTACCAATGATGTTCCATCCTCCAGGGCTTTCAAATGTATAAATATCAGCGAATTGCTCTGTTATTCCAACAGATCCTTTAGGTACTTTTACTCTTGGGGTTTCTAAACGTTCTACTCTCATGTTTTCATCTAAATCGCCTAAAAAGGCATTCCAGCTATAAACCCTGTCATATAACAAAAGAATTCTTTGTTAAAAAAATTTTCTAAAATTTTTTCTCTAGTTAAATTTAATTTATTTTGTAATCTTTTCATATCTAAAGAAAATGATGCATCGCAACAAACAGGAATTTCTATCTTTTTGTTATTTATCCTAAGCGCTTCGCCAACATCAAGTTTTTCAATTTTATCTTTAATTTCTTTAAAATTTGTGGTTCTAAGATCATAAGAAATAATTAATTTATTGTAAGAAGGTGTAAGATTATTAATTCCTTCAATGTTTTTTTCTTTGATGGTATTAAAATATTTAATTACTTCAGAATTAATTTGTTTATTAACCTCAGTACCAAAATCACAATATAATGCTGCGTCACCAAGATTTGATATATTTTTAATCATGACATGTTATACTTCAACATTAACAGCTATGGAAATTAATATAAATTGTGATTTAGGAGAAAAATCAAAATACCATTCAAATAAATATGATCCTAATTTACTTGAAATAGTGAATTCTGCAAATGTAGCTTGTGGATATCATGCTGGCGACAATCAATCGATGACCGAAGTAGTCCAAATATCAAAAAGGAATGGCGTTAGTATTGGTGCACACCCTTCATTTAACGATCCTGAAAATTTTGGCCGAAAAAGAATGGATCTATCTTCTAATGAAATAAAAAAATTAATTTTTGATCAGTATGAAATTCTTCAAAAAATTGCTCAAATTCATGGAGAAACAGTAACTCACATCAAGCCTCATGGTGCATTAAACAATATGGCTTGTGAGGATATTGATTTAGCAATAACTTTAGCAAATGCTATAAATGAAATTAATAAGGATTTAATCTATTTGGTCCCAACTGGTTCAAAAATGGAACAGGCTGCTAAAAAATTAAACATGAAAATTGCCTGTGAAATTTTTGCAGATAGAAATTATGAAGACGATGGAAATCTGGTCTCAAGAAAAAAACCACATGCTTTAATAACTGATCCAGAACAAGCTAAAAAACATGTTCTATCTATGGTTAAAAATCAGTCACTTAATTGTCACAGTGGAAAACAAATACCTTGTGAAATAGACTCTGTTTGCATACATGGAGATAATGAAAGTTCATTAGCTACCGCAAAGTCAATAAAAGATAATTTGCTAGAAAATGGACTTATACTTAAACCTTTAAATTGTTTGGAGAAATTTATTAAATGTTAAAAAATATATCTTTAATTTTGTTTTTACTTCTATTTTCAACGAATTCTTATTCTGCAGGCTCTGATTCTACTCCAAAGAAAGTAAAATCAGACTACGATAAAGCTGTAGAGTCTATTAAATTTGCAAAAAAATATGAAAAAAAAGGTAAAGTTGAAAAAGCTAAAAAAAGATACGAAAAAGCTCAAAAATTTCTTTTAAAATCAAATCAAAGCAAACCAAATCAGGCTGATACATTAAATTATTTAGGGTTCACCACAAGAAAACTTGGTGACTATGAAAATGGTGAAAAATATTATCTTATGGGATTAAAAATTGATCCTAATCATAAAGGTATAAATGAATACTTGGGTGAACTTTATGTTACAACAAATAGGTTAGATCTAGCAAAAGAAAGACTGCAAGTTTTAAAAAGTTGCAATTGTGAAGAATATGCTGAGTTAAAAGATATTATAGACGGTGTTAAAGAATCAAAATATTAATTAATATTTTGGACCATCTGATTAGGCATCCATAAAGCAATTTCAGGAAAAATTACAACCAATATAACTGCTAATATCATTAGTAAAAAAAGTGGGAATGCACTTTTGGCGATAAATCCCATATCTTTGTTTGCCATTCCTTGAAGGACAAATAAGTTAAAACCTACTGGTGGAGTAATTTGTGCCATCTCAACAACAATAACTAAAAATATCCCAAACCAAATCATATCAAATCCAGCTTGTCTTATCATTGGTTCTATTATTGCCATGGTAAGTACAACTGCTGAAATACCATCAAGAAACATGCCAAGAATTATATAAAAAATCATTAATACAAATATTAAAATATATGGAGATAGCTGCATGCTTTCAATCCAGATGGCTAAATTTCTTGGTAGTCCAGTAAACCCCATAGCTAAAGATAAAAAAGTTGACCCTGCTAAAATAAATGCAATCATGCATGATGTTTTTGTTGCTCCAAGCAATGACTGTCTAAATGTATCTTTATTAAGACTTTTTTGAAAATAGGATAAAATTAAAGCCCCCACTACCCCAAGTGATGCTGCCTCTGTAGCAGTAGCAACTCCAGTATATATTGACCCAATAACTGATGAAATTAAAATAATTACAGGAAGAAGTTGCTTAGATCTTTTTATTTTTTCTAAAAACGAAAAATTTTCATAAGATTTTGGCATTGATTTTTTATTTATCAAAGACCAAATAATCACATAGCCCATAAAAATAACTGCGATCATTATTCCTGGTATTATTCCTGCGATAAACAACTTAGCAATCGACTCTTGAACAGTTACTCCATAAATAATTAAGATAATAGATGGAGGTATCAATAACCCTAGAGTTCCTGAACCAGCCAAGCTTCCTAAAAGAATTTTTTCAGGATATTTTCTTTTTCTTAGTTCGGGAATTGACATTTTACCAACAGTTGCAACCGTAGCTGCTGAAGAACCAGAAATCGCTGCAAATAATGCACATCCCACAACATTCACATGAATTAAACCTCCAGGTAATTTTTGCATCCAAGGAGATAATCCAGAGAATAAATTTTCAGATAATTTAGTCCTAAATAGTATTTCTCCCATCCATACAAATAAAGGCAATGCCGTTAAGGTCCAAGATGAAGATGTTCCCCATATCGTTGTAGCCATTGCATCTCCTACAGGTCTAGATGTAAACAACATCATACCTATCGTTGAAACACCTATCATGCTAATAGCAACCCATACTCCAGAACCAAGTAAAAATAAAAGTACACTTATAAAAAATATAGTTAAAAAAATTTCAGTCATTT
>JACWDT010000001.1 GCA_014653985.1 Pelagibacterales bacterium SAG-MED22 | reverse complement strand
ATATAGCCTGTAATCCATTTAGTATCGATGAAGCAATAAAACAAATTGAAATAGGTGCTACAGATTTATTAAAAAAAGTAGGTTTTACATAATAACCATCATTCATACCTTCTGGTTTTCCGGGGCCTCCAGCGACTAGTTTTGCACCCTCGTCTATTCCTTTTTGAATTAATGTTTGAATTTTATTATATTGAGTTTCAGAAATTACAGGGCCTATATGTTCGCCTTCTTTTTTTGGATCATCCACTTTAAATTCATTTGTATATTTTTTTAGTCTTTCTATTGCTTCACCATACATAGATTTTTCAACCAACATTCTTGTTGGAGCATTACAAGATTGACCTGAATTTCTAAAACATCTTAAAGCTCCTCTTTCAATGGCTTCAGGATCTGCATCTTTAAAGATAATATTTGCTCCCTTGCCCCCTAGTTCTAAACTAACTCTTTTAAAGTCTTTAGCGGCATTTTGAGATATCAATGCACCTGCTCTAGTAGATCCCGTAAATGAGATCATATTAACATCTGGATGACTTGTTAAAGCATCGCCAGTTGTAGCTCCATCGCCATTTACTAAGTTAAACACCCCTTTTGGAAATTTTGCTTCATCAATTAGTTCTGCGAGTATCATAGCTGAAAGCGGCGCTAGTTCTGATGGTTTTAAAATCATAGTACAACCAGATGCTAAAGCGGGGATTACCTTTAGAGTGACTTGGTTCATTGGCCAGTTCCAAGGAGTAATTAAAGCACAAACTCCTTTTGGCTCATATATCAATCTTTGATTTTTTGCATGCTCCCCTAATGGTTTTTCAAATTCGAACTCTTTTAGATATCTTATAAAAGATTTAGTATGACTTGCGCCGGTTCCTGTTTGAAGTTTTGATGCAAAATCTCTGGGTGCCCCCATTTCTTTAATAATAGCATCTGTTATATCATTCCACCTTTTCTTATATAAAGTGTAAAATGTTTCTAATAGCGCAATTCTATCTTCTCTAGTTGAATATCCCCAAGTTTTAAATGCTTCTTTAGCAGACAGCACTGCATCATTAACATCATCTTTACTACCAAGGGAAATTACTGCACAAGCTTTTTCTGTTGCCGGATTAATAACTTGAATATCACTAGATTTTTTTGGAGCAACCCATGAACCATTAATATAAAAATTTCTTTTTTCTAGCATTTGAGAAAAGTATCCTCTCTTTATGTTTTTGCAAACAAATTAGTTAATTCATATACTATTGTTGCTGCAGCTAGAGACGTGACCTCTGCATGATCATAAGCTGGGGAAACTTCAACAACATCAGCAGATACAAGATTTAAGCCTGATAAGCCTCTTAAAACATTTACCATTTCCCTAGTTGTCATTCCTGCAATTTCAGGTGTACCCGTTCCAGGAGCAAAAGCAGGATCTAATACATCAATATCTATTGAAAGGTATAATGGATTGTCTCCAACTCTTTTTCTAATTCGCTCAGCTATTTTATCTGTTCCTTCGGTTTGAAACTCATCACAATGAATAATTTTGAAACCAAAACTTTTGTCATTTTTAATATCATCTCTGCTATAAAGTGGCCCTCGAATACCAACATGCATCGAAGCATCATCTAAAAATAACCCTTCCTCTCTAGCTCTTCTAAAAGGAGTTCCGTGAGTGTATGGTGCACCAAAGTATGTATCCCAAGTATCTAAGTGAGCATCAAAATGTACTAAAGATACTGGACCTTTATTTTTTTTATTTATTGCTCTTAACAAAGGTACAGCAATAGTGTGGTCTCCACCTAGACTAATTATACCACCTACTTTTTTTAATAAATCTGTAGCACCTATTTCAATTTGTTTTATTGCTTCATCGATACTAAATGGATTACAGGCTATATCACCCGCATCAGCCACCTGTTGAATTTTAAAGGGCTCGACATCATAACTTGGATGATAATTTGTTCTTAAATGTCTAGAAGCTTGACGGATACTTTGTGGTCCAAATCTCGCACCAGGTCTATAACTTGTTCCCGCATCAAAAGGTACACCCACTATTGCAACATCACAGCTTTCAACATCTCTTAATTCAGGCAATCTAGCAAATGTGGATGGGCCCGCATATCTTGGAACTTTTGTGCCACTTACAGGCTGGATTGGATTTTTATTTTTTTCTTTTTTCATTTTATTTTAAAACTAAGTTAATATTATCCAGCTTAATTCGTCTATAATAATCTAATGAAATATATAATTTCTATAATACTAATATTTAATATTTCAGCAGTAAATGCGAATGAAATTTTTAATCTTTTAAAAATCCCTAATCTAGAGATCTATAATACAAACAGTTTAAATGGATTAAAATATTTATATGCTGAGAATAATTTTAAAATAGGATTAAAAAAAAATATTTCTTGTGACAAATCAAAAAAAAATGAATTAGATAAAAAATATCCAATTGTTGAGAAAAATTTAAACAAATATAAAGCAGATTTTTTAATTAAGAATAATCTCAAATTCATTATTTTATGCGAAAATCTGACAGTTTCTTCAATTAACACAGGAGGAGTACCTAACATTCTTAAAAGGTCATTAATCTTAGATATTAACTTCAATCAAAAACACTTTGAAAGAATGATCCATCATGAATTCTTTCATATGATACAAGCAAAGCATAATAGGATGTTTGATGAAGCTTTATGGTCTAAATTTAATAGAACATCTTTTAAATATGCAGAATGTTCAACTTGTTCAGATCAAACTGATCTTAGTCTCTATAAAAATACAGATGGATTTTTAACAGAATATTCAAAATCTATTCCTTCAGAGGATATGGCTGAAATTTTTTCCTTTCTTATGGTCAATAAAGAATTGGTAGAAAAAAAAATTGAGAATGATTTAATTTTAAAAAATAAAGTTAAATATTTAGAAAAAAATTTAAAATTAATTGATGATGACTTCGTTTTTTAATGATTAAAAAAATTAAATCATCATTATCAGAAAAAATATTATTTATCTTTTTAATTTCATTAGCAGTTTTTACTTTTGGTTCTTTTTATTTAATTAAGAATAAATGTTTGTTTGTCAAAGAACTTGATTTGGACAAACTTAAAATTAGTGATCCAAAAAATTTAGCTATTATGGATGTTGAGTGTGGAAAAGTTGCAATTGAACTTTATCCTCAAGTTTCACCTAAATCGGTCGAAAGATTTAAATATTTTATTAATTCAGGTTTGTATAATAATTCAGCATTTTATCGTGTAATAGAAAATACTCTGGTTCAAGCTGGGGATCTTGAGTTTGGTTATCATGATAATTTAAACTATTTTAAAATTGGAAGTGGTGGATCTAAGCTTGGTAAATTAAAATCAGAATTAAGTAACGATTACGAATTTAAAGCAGGTACTGTAGCTATGGCCAGGGGTGAATTTGATACTGAGGATAGTGAATTCTTTATTATCTTAAAAGATATTCCTTTATACCAAGGAGAATATACACCAGTTGGTAAAGTAATCTTTGGATTGAATGCTTTAAAAAAAATTAAAGTTGGTAATAAAACAGATTATGTATTGCGGCCTGATTATATTAAAGAATTTCAGTTATTAGAAAATTAATTAACTAAAGGCTTTCCAGTTGCAAGGGTATGCTTTATTCTTTCCTGAGTTTTAGGAGTTTCAATAAGCTTCATAAAAGCATCTAGCTCTAATTTAAACAAATCATCTTCTGAAAGTTGTTTCTCTATTGATGTATCTCCACCACTTAGTACATATGCTAATTCCTTAGCAACTTCCATACCGTGATCTTGTATAACTTTATCATTATAAAGTTTATCTAAAACTTTGTACATTTCGCCCCTAACACTCTCACCTGGCAAATTGAATACTAATTCGGATGGCGAGTTAAAATCTCGGTTTTCATCTAAGATTTGTTTTGATGCTTCAAGCAAACTATTTCTATTCATTATTTTTTTGTCTTCCGGCTTAAGGTATTTTAAAGGTTCTGCCTCTACCGGTGAAGTTGCTGTCTTACCATAACCAATAATGTCAAAAACTTTTAATGGAGCAAAATGAGGATCTTTTTTACTTTCTTCCGTATTCTGCCATCTTGCTAACATTTCTTTGCAACCACCTCCAGCTGGTATCAATCCTACTATTGTCTCAACTAAACCAATTACAATATTTGTGTGCGATGCAACAAAATTACTTTGCACAAGAACTTCAAAGCCTCCTCCTAAAGTTAAACCTGAAGGTGCAGATATTACTGGATATTTTGAATACTTAAGCTCTTTACACGTTTCTTGAAAATATTTAATAAATTTTTCAATGGATTTAAAATCTCCTTTATTTGCAAAATCCATCGTATAACTTAAATTTACTCCTGCAGAAAATTGCATACTTTCATTAATAATAATCAGAGGTTTATCAGTTGCTTTTTTTAGAGCATCCATAGAGTCATAATCTAGGGCGTTTGCTTTTGTGGTAAACTCAACAATATTGTAGTCTTTAAATTGATAAATTTGTGCAGAGCTATTTCCATCGATACTTTGGGCCTTTCTCTTAACTTTTCCTAAAGTTTCAATTTTTGTATATTTTTGTCTCTCTCCATAAAAGTTTTCATTTTTTGATTTTGCAAGATTTTCTAAAAATTTATTTCCATCATAATTATCTATTTTGCTAAAAAAGTTTTCTACTCCAATTTCTTCCAACATCTCAAAAGGTCCTTTAGACCAATTAAAACCAAGTCTCATTGCTTCATCAATATCGTTAAATTCATCTGTAATTTCAGTTACCAAAGATGATGCATATTTTATTATTTTTGAAATTACTGACCACGCATATTTTCCATACTTGTCATCTCGATTAATTAATTTTTTAAGATCAACTTTTTCGGATTTAATATCAATTTTTTTGCTAGGTGAATAATCTCCTGTTTCTAGATTTAGTGCCTCTAAAATTTTTGCACCCCCATCTTTATTTATTCTAAAAAAGCCACCTTTACCTTTTCGACCAGTATAACCAGTTTCAATTAGTTTTTTAATTAGAGGTATTTCTTGTGCAACCTCATGAAATTTATCAGTTTTAGGTAATTCTTTTATAAAACTTTTTAGTACATCGGCCATTAAATCAATGCCAATTAAATCATAAAGTCCAAAAACTCCTGTTTTAGGAATTCCCATCGGTCTTCCAAAAATTGCGTCAGCTTCTTCAACAGTCAATTTCATTTTGAAGGCCTCGGTCATTGCTATTTGCATAGCATACACACCAACCCTATTTCCTAAAAAACCTGGAGTATCGTTACAAACTATTGCTCCTTTGCCAAGTTCAATCTCACAAAATTTTTGAAGTGAATTTATTTTTTCTAAATCATTATTTTCATTTTTAACGATTTCTAACAAGCCCATGTATCGAACAGGATTAAAGAAGTGTGTAATACAAAAGTCTTTTTTTTGTTCGTTGGTTAGATTTTGTGAAAGTACTTTAATTGGAATTGAGGATGTATTTGAGGAGACAATAGCTCCCTCTTTTCTGAATTTAAATATTTTATCGTATATTTGATGCTTAATATCTATTCTCTCAACAACCGCTTCTACTATCCAATCAGCCTCTTTGACAATATCAAAATCGTCCGAAATGTTTCCTACTTTGATGTTATTAATTTTAGATTTATCAATTAATAATGGTGGTCTTGATTTAAAAATTCTATCTCTCGCATTTGTGCTGATTTCAGTCGTTAAATCTAACAATGTTACTGGTACATTAGCGTTACATAAATGTGCAGCAATACCACTACCCATTGTACCTGATCCAATAATAACTACTTTTTTAATTTCCACCTTAAGTTCTATATATGAAAAGTATATTTAGGTAAATTATCTATTTATTCCTCTTAATCTCTCAGATCTTCTTCTTAATAGTTCTGCTGTGACTAAAATTAAAGTAGATAAAATAATTAAGCATGTTGCAACGGCAAGAATAGTTGGACTCAACTGTTCTCTTAAACCTGTCCACATTTGAACTGGAATAGTAGTATTTTCTAATCCTGCTAAAAATAATACAACAACCACTTCGTCAAAGGATGTAACAAATGCAAACAATCCACCTGAGATAACGCCTGGAAGTATTAAAGGTAATGTAATTTTCATAAATGTGTTTACCGGATTACTACCCAAACTTGAAGCTGCTCGAGTTACACTATGATCAAAGCCTGAAAGTGTTGCGGTAACGGTTATGACTACAAAAGGAGTACCTAATATAATATGAGCTAAAACTATTCCTGTGTGCGTTGCCGCTAAACCAACTTTTGCCATAAAAAAGAAAATAGCTACACCAGATATAATTAATGGAACAATCATGGGAGAAATTAAAACTGCCATAATCAAACCCTTATAGGGCATATGCCTACTACTAAGTCCTAAAGCAGCGAGTGTTCCTAATATGATTGATCCTATAGTTGCAAATATTGCAATTATAAAACTATTTTTTGCAGCTAGTCCCCATGGATTTTTAGTACCGTAAACCATTTCATGATACCACCTAAAAGAAAAAGCATCAGGATCAAGTCTTTTCATTCCTTCTGAAAATACTAAAAACTCTTCTGCATTAAATGACAAAGGAAAAATTACAAACAGAGGTGCAATTAAAAAGAAAAACACGAAAGTACAAATAGCAATATAAAAGTAATGCCAAATTCTATAACGTGTTTCTGTATAACTTGGTAAAGCCATGATTATCCTAATTTAATATTATCCACTCCAACTAATTTGTTATAAATCCAATAAATAACCAATACTCCTGACAACAGCATTAAACCCATCGCTGATGCAAAACTCCAATCTAATGTTGATTTCATGTGATAAGCAATTTGATTACTAATTAAAGTACCTGAGGCTCCTCCAACTAATGCTGGTGTAATGTAATACCCAATTGCTAAAATAAATACTAACAAGCATCCAGCACCAATACCTGGAATAGTTAATGGAAAATAAACTTTCCAAAAAGCAACAAAAGGGGTTCCCCCTAGTGATTTTCCTGCTCTCATTAAACTTGGAGATATTGTTTTCATAACACTATAGAGTGGTAGTACCATGAAAGGTAATAATATTTGCGTCATTGCCACATAGGTTCCAACTTTGTTGTACATCATCTCTGGTCTATTGTTATCTGCGACAAGACCAATAAGTACAAAGAAATCGTTCACGATTCCTTGTTGCTGCAGTAAAATCATCCAACTGGCAGTTCTTACTAGTAGAGAGGTCCAAAAAGGTAATAGGACACATATCATTAAAAGATTGCTATATTTCATTGGCAATGTTGCAAGTAAGTGAGCTATTGGATAACCCATTAAAAAACAGAAAATTGTTACAAACAATGCTATTTCTAAGGTTCTTAACCAAAGTATTCTATGAATTCTTCTGTCTTCATCGACCTGGGCAATACTTCCATCCGCTGCAAAGTACATATCCATACCTTTTAAATATTTTGCCATAGTGTAAGGAGGAGCAGTTCGTTTGATTGCTTGCCAATATTCGACATCTCTCCATCTTTTATGGACTTTCATAATTTGCTCTTTTATGCTTTGGCTTTCATCAATTTTATTTCTTTTGATTTGTCTCATTAATTTCTTGGTAATGGAGTTGAAACCATTCTTTTCTTTATTTAATCTTTGGCCAAGTTTCCCTTGAGTTTGGTTTTCCACCAAAACTTTGAAATCTGAGTAAAAGCCTACAAAGACTTCCTCTGGAGGTAATTCTTTTCCATCCCATTTTTCCATTGCTTTAAAGGTTTTAGGGAGCATGTTAGTAACCATTCTATCATCTACACTTCTAGTAAACATTTCTCCGATTGGAAAAACATAAGTGATAAATAAAAATAACAGTAATGGAGCAACTAGAAGAAAAGCTTTAATTTTATTCTTCTTTTCTGCCTTTTTTAGACTGACTTCAAGTGGAATTCCGTCAGTAGTTAAAATTTGTTTTGTTTCTGAGCTCATAAAAAAAGGGCGGTTAGTGAATAACCGCCCTAAATATATTATATTAATTCAGTGTTTAAAACTGAAATTATAGGCCTGCTTTCATTGCTTCCCATTTTTCACCAATCTCTGTTCCGTTATCAGCCCAGTAGAAAGGATCAACTAAGAAATATTTCTTAGTGTTTTGAGGAGATGTAGGCATTTGTGGCATCATTTCAGTTTTACCGTCTTTGTACCAAGGCTCATTAGCTTTGATAATATCTAAAGATGATAATCTGTAAGGAGCATATGCAATGTACTTCGCACTACCAGCTAACATCTCAGTGTTAGTCATCATAGCTAAAGCTTTTTTAGCATTTGCTTCATCTGGTCCACCCTTAACTAATGCAAAATACTCATAGTCAAGACCTTGACCATGCCATACTTGCTTAATTGGAGCACCTTCACCTACTTCAGCGTTAAAGAATCTTCCGTTCCAACCAGTTGCCATAACAACTTCACCAGCAACTAATAGTTCTGGTGGTTGAGCACCTGCAGACCAGAATACACATCCACCATTTGGATCTGTACAAAGTTCTTTAATTTTATTCATAGCTCTGTCAACACCACCTTCTTCTTCAAGTTTTTTATATAGGAATTCTCCACCTTTACCCATATTTACACCATCAGCAGCTAAGGCGATTTCTAGGTTTGTTAGAGCACTTTTGTATATTGCTCTTTTACCTGGAAATTTTTTGGTGTTAAAAAAGTCTTTAATAGTTTTAGGCTCTTTTCCATCAAATGCTCTAGTGTCAAAAGCATAATTCCAAGAGTACAGAATATTTCCTACTGCACATTCACTTGGCATTGGAGCAAAAAAGTCTTCACTAGCTGGTGTTCCATCTGGAGCTGCAGGAAAGTCTTTGTCAAAATCAAATTTAACAAATAAACCTTCGTCACAACCGTTAATAGTATCAAATGCAAATACATCGATAATATCCCAAGTTATTGCACCCGCTTCTTTTTGCGCTTTAATTTCTGATAGTCCACCAGAATAGTCAACCCAGTTGATATCTACACCTAGAGCTGCTGCTGTTGGATCACCATACCCTTGTTTTTGAGAGTCTGTATAAGCTCCACCCCAAGATGCTACAGTAACAGCAAAGGCTGAAGAGGTTACAGATACAACAAAAGAAAGAGCAAGTATCAATTTACTTATTTTTCTCATTATTCCTCCGTTTAAACGTTTAATATAAATTAATTTATATAAACAAATTACACCAAAATGACTATTAAGAGTCAACAGCTTATAATGTTCTTATAAGTGTAATACTTTAATGTATGGATTGTTTATTTTGGGTCTAAAGCTCTTGCATCTGAACTATTCCAACCGATTTTAATATCTTCTTTGACTTTAAGTTCTAGATTGGAAGTGCTGTTTGGGACCTTTAAAATAAATTCTGGGTTTCCTAATAAATTAATTCGGACTCTAGTATGATCACCATGATAAATTACCTCTTCTATCTTGCCACTAAACATATTATCCATTTTTTCACTTGGTTCGATTAAAGCTCTCTCAGGTCTCAAAGATACAGTTGTTTTTTCACCTTTAGATTTTACTGAAATAGCACTAGCTATAATTTCTGCGTTAGATAGCTTAACTTTACATTCATCTCCTGAAATATCTGATACCTCGCCATTAAAGGTGTTATTTTCACCAATAAACTCTGCGACAAATGAATTTACTGGTTTTTCGTAAAGCTCTGAAGGATTTGATAGCTGTTGAACTTTTCCATCATTAAACACTGCAATTCTATTCGACATTGTAAGAGCTTCACTTTGATCATGAGTAACGTAAACTACAGTTACTCCAATGCTTTCATGAATATGTTTAATTTCATACTGCATACTCTCTCTTAAATTTTTATCCAATGCACCTAAAGGTTCGTCCATTAAAACTACTGCAGGATCGAAAACTAAAGCCCTAGCTACAGCTACCCTTTGTTGTTGTCCTCCTGAAAGTTGTCCTGGCATTCTTGTTTCAAACCCATTTAGTGAAACCATTGATAAAGCTTTGTCAACTTTCTTGTCAATTTCATCTTTTTCCATTTTTCTAACTCTTAAAGGGAAAGCTAAATTTTCATAAACAGTCATATGAGGAAAAAGTGCATAATTTTGAAACACCATTCCTATTCCTCTTTTGTGAGGTGGAATGTTAGAAATTATATTTCCATCTAACAAGATCTCTCCGTTTGTTGGAGTTTCAAAGCCAGCAAGCATCATCAGACATGTTGTTTTGCCGGATCCAGAGGGACCAAGCATAGTAATGAACTCACCTTCCGCAATATCTAACTGAAGATCTTTTACAACTAGAACTTTACCATCATAGCTTTTGTCAACTTTATCAAATTTAACGAATTCTGGATTTTTTGACATAAAGGTGAATATAAAACATTTGTGGAAATAGAATTCAATAGCTAATTAGCTCTTAATATGGAGTTCTTTTGGAAAATCACAGAATAATTCAGAGCCATTCTCAGTAACTCTAATCGCTTCAGAAGCTTCAACCCCCCAATCACCAAATTGCATTACTGCGATCATGTGAAAACAGACATTAGGCTGAAGCACGGTCATATCACCTTTGTAAATATTTAGAGTGTGTTCTCCCCAATCTGGAGGATAACCAATTCCAATCGAATATCCTGTTCTAGATTTTTTTTCTATTCCGTATTTATCTAAAATTTTCCAAAATGCTTGAGCTACATCATCGGCAGTATTACCTGGTTTGATCGCGCTAATACCTGAATTCAGAGCTTCAATTGTTTTCTTCATGGTATCAATTTTTTTTTGATCAGGTTTGCCCAGTAACACTGTTCGAGCCATTGGAGCATGATATCTCTTATAAGTTCCTGATAATTCAACAATTGTTGCTTCACCTTCTACAAATTTGTCTTGAGTAGCGGTCAAATGAGATGCTGAGGTTCCTTTTCCTGTTGGCACCAATGTTGCAATACTTGCGTATTCACCTCCAAATTCTTCTGTACCATAAAATAATGATTTTTGAATTTCCCCAACAGCATCACATTGTCTTACACCTGGATTAATAACTTCCATGGCAGTTTTCATTCCTCTTTCAGAAATTTTGGCAGCAGCTTTCATATAGGTTATTTCAGGATCTGACTTAACCAATCTTGCCCAATTAACTAGGCGATCACTATCTTTAAGTTTAGCATTAGGGAGTCCCTTTTTAATTTTTTCATAGCAAAATGCAGTAAAATAATGAGCATCCATCTCTAAACCAATTGATAATTTATCCCACTTTCTGTCTTTAATTATATTTACCAAGTAATCATAAGGATGTTTTGGCCACGTATGAATATAAGACTCATCATAAACTAGAATATTTTCATTTTTTAAGTAAGTTTTTAAGTAAGCTCCTCCTGCATCTTGAGCTCTGACAAAACACAGAGGCTCCTCAGCATTAACATGCACAATCGCACACTGAGCATAATAAAATGACCAGGCATCATAACCGGTTAAATAGTTTAAGTTATTGGTGTCATGAGAAATTAAAAGTTCTATGCCTTTTTCTTGCATCATGTATTGAACTTTATTCAATCTTTGTTTGTACTCTTCTTTTGTAAAAAGCATTAATTTATTTGGAATAATTTACCAAATCCTTCTACTGAATTATTTTTATTTATTTTAACAAGAGTATCCCAAATCAATGCCTGGTTGCTTGATAAAACGGTAGTATTTAATTTTTTTTCTAATTTATCTATGATGGGTAAAACTGGAAGAGCTGTACATGAAACAAACAGAGCGTCAGCATTATTTAAATTGATATTAGATAATACTTCATACAAATAATTTTGATCAACTTTACCAATATCAAGATCAGACTCGATATCAAAATAAGAATTTGATGTAATATCGAAACCCTCGCTTTTAAAATACTCTAAAACTTCATCATTTAGTTTTTTGCTATAAGGAGTAAATAAGCAAATTTTATTAATATTCATTTTTTTAAGTGCTGTAATTACAGCTGTGCTTGGAGTGGTCACATCTGCTTTAGGTTTTGCTGCCTTTACTTTTTTTTCAATTGATGCATGACCAGCAGCAATAGTTCCTGAGGTACAGCCATATACTACACAATCTAAATCTTGATCTGGTAAAATATCTTTTGTAACTTCTGTTACTTTTTCTGACATTTTAATTAAATTTTCTTTTGTTAAAGGATTATAACACTCAATTCGATTTACAAAAAAATCTATATCTCTATCTTTAATTACATTTATAAAATCCTTTTCAATCATAAAATCACTCGCAAGTGCAATTAGCCCAACTCTCGGATTTGATTTACTGCTATATTTAGGATCTATTTTTGTTGAATTCATATTTTAAAAGGTGAATATATCAGAAGTTCTTTAATAATCATTAATATTAAAAATAACGACATGAATATAAAAGACACCTTTGTTGCATCATTGGTTCCTATATTTTTAGGTTTTGGTTTCGTTATTGCAAAACCTGCATTTGAATCTTTTCCTCCTATTTTATTGATGGGATTAAGATTCATGTTTGCTGCCTCTATTTTGATTTGGTGGTTTCCAATACCTAGAGGTTATTTAAAAAAAATATTTATTGCATCCTTCATCGCAAACACTTTGCAATATAGTATTACTTACTCTGGGTTAAATTTAATTGATGCCTCTGCTGCAGTTCTTCTTGTTCAAACAGAGGTTCCGTTTGGAGTTATATTTGCTTACTTTATGCTAAAAGAAAAACCAACAATAAGAGCTTTGATTGGGATAAGTATTGCTTTTGTTGGCGTTTATATACTAACAGGATCTCCTAATTTAGAAGGCAAGTTTATTGGTATTGGACTTACTATACTAGGTTCGGCGACTTGGGCGCTCGGTCAAGTCTTAGTTAAACCATTAAGTAAAAAAATTAATCCTTTAGCTTTAGTAGCGTGGTTAGCATTATTTTCAGCCCCTATTTTAATAGTTTTTTCTGCAGTGTTAGACGGCAATACAATAAATTATTTAAGCAATGCAAAATTTGAACATTGGATTATTGCAATTTATATTGGTTTTATTATGCAACCAATTACATATGGCTGTTTCTATTATGTTTTAAAAAATAATCCTTTATACAAAGTACTTCCAATTGTAACGATGGGTATTCCGCCAACTGGTTTATTAGCAGCTATTTTTCTATTAGGAGAAAAACCAACACAAGAATTATTTATTGGTGGGGCAATAATTATAGTTGGAGTAATTTTAATTGTATTTACAAAAAATGAAAAAAAGAAATTTAATAAAAATTATTAATATTTAATGTTATTAAAAAGTTTTGAAGTTAAGCAAGAATGGGTAGACTACAACAGTCATATGAATATGGCATACTACGTCCTTGTATTTGATCAAGCTTTAGAAGTTGCACTTGAAAAATTTAACATGGGAGAAAGCGCTGCTAAAAATTTAAATAGAACAACTATGGTGGTTGAAACAAATACTAAATATTTAAATGAAGTAAGATTAGGTGAAGAAGTAGATATCCAAATGACTTATTTTGATCATGACACTAAAAGACTTCATGTCAAAATGGAAATGATCAAAAAAGGTAAAAGAGAAATTTTAGCCTCAATGGAATGGATTTCTCTTTATATTGATTTAAGTAAAAGAAAAGTAACTGAATTTGAAAATGAAAAATTAGAAATTATGGATAAGTTTATTAAAGATAATAAATCAAATTTTACGTCACAAAATCTACAATTTACCTCTAAATTAAAAAAAATAATTTAATAAAGTTTCAAACAACAGGTAAATATTAGATTTTTTGAATTAGACCCATATATAAAACTTATTGAATATAAACATTACTAATAATAGAGTTCTCTTATAGAACGATACATAACTCGTCGGTAAATTCATAAATTTACGAAAGTGGGATCGATCGTCTTAGATTTAATTATTTAAGGAGGTTCGAATGAAGTTTGGATATTTTTGTAACACCACTAATTGGGATCATAAACCTTACAATCAACTGCTAGATGAAACAAAAGAGATAACAACTTATTGTGATAAAAATAATTGGGACTCTATTTGGTATACCGAGCATCATTTTAATCATGAGGGAATGGAGTCTTGTACTAATCCATTAATGATGGGAGTTGATGCTGCTGCAAGAACTAAGCAAATAAAGATCGGACAAGCATGCAATGTCATTACATTTCATAATCCTTTAAGACTGGCTGAAGACATTGCTTTATTAGATCAATTATCAAACGGAAGAGCTCTAGTTGGTATAGGCAGAGGAATTTATGGAAGAGAGGCAATGAATTTAAATAAAGAAGCCGATCTAAAGGACCAAGCAAAAAATTTTAGACTGTTTGAAGAGTCTCTTACAATAATGAAAAAAGCATGGACTGAGGAATTTTTTAGTCATAAGGGTGAATTCTATACTTATCCATCTCCAAATTTTGTGTGGCAACACGACATGAGTCCACCTAATGAAGAGTTTGTAGACATTGAGACAAATGAAATAAAAAAAATTAGTGTTGTCCCTAAGCCTAAACAAAGTCCACATCCACCAATTTGGCAAGTAGTAGATGGTGCGAGATCAATTGAATGGGCTGCACAAAACGGTTTGAATACTATTATGTGGATACCTACGGTTAAAGCTCTTAAGAAAAGATTTGAGATTTTCAAAGATGCAAAGTCAAAAGCAGAGAATAGAGAAGTTCCCTTAGGTGAAGGTATATCTTTAGTACGTGATATGTTTGTTGCTGAAACTATGGAAGAAGCTGAAAAGTTAGCTGGTGAACATATTATAAATTATATGAGATGGGTTTGTCATTGGCGTGGTTTAGGAAATCATATGGATCCAGGTGAAGAATTACCTGAAACAAAACATAAATTAGAATTGTTAAATTATGAATTTTTACATAAAAGAAATTTATTATTTGGTACTCCAGAATATGTTGTTAACAAGATCAATGAATTAAAATCAGAGTTGAATTTACAAAACCTTCAGGTGTGGTCAAATTTTCCAGGAATAGACCATGGGGCTTGTATGAGAAGTATTAAATTATTTAATGATGAAGTAATTCCAAAAATAAATTTAGATAGCTCCAACATAGAAAAAGCAAGTTAATGAAATTAGAAATCAGAAAATTTACAAAATTTGTAGACAAAACTTTTATTGAAGGTGGAAAGAAAGCTAAGGAACCAGTTTTATTAGTTTCAGTAGCTGCAGTCTTTCAAAATCCTTGGCACGGGCAAGGCTTTGTTGAAGATCTTAGACCAACTATTTTGGATTTAGCTCCTAAACTTGGAGATTTACTTGTGCCTGAATTAATTAAAGAGATGGGTTCACCTGATAAAATACTAGCATATGGAAAAGCTGGAGTTGTTGGATTAAATGGAGAAATAGAACATGCCTCAGCGTTTATACATACTTTAAGATTTGGGAATAAATTTAGAGATGCTGTTGGCGGCACATCTTATTTAAGTTTTACAAATACTAGGGGACCAGCTGGTTCAAAAATATCAATTCCCATGATGCACAAAACAGACTCGGGTTTGAGGCCATATTATTTAACTCATGAATTTACTATCCACGATGCACCATTTGATGATGAAGTTGTGATCGCAATAGGAGGTGCTTCAAGTGGAAGAGCCCATGCAAGGACAGGTGATAGATATCAGGATATGAAAGAGATGGGTATTGACCCTAAGTAAAACTTAATGACCATAGCAACTACTGCATCTGGAACCCATTATTTTTACAATAAAAAAGAGCAGGATATTCCCATCGTGTTTATTCATGGTGTTGGCTTAACTTACGAAATTTGGCAACCACAATTAGATTTTTTCAAAAACCGAACAGTACTTGCTTACGATATTTTGGGTCACGGTAAGTCTTCTTTAACTAAAAAAAACATATCTTTTGATGATCTTGCAGACCAAATAATTGACTTAACAGATGAACTTGGGATACAAAAGTTACACTTAATTGGCTTTTCGATCGGTTCTTTAATTGCTAGGAATTTTGCATCGAGATTTAATCAAAGATTACAATCATTAATACTAATAGGTTCAATTTATAAAAGATCAGATGAACAACAAAAAACTGTAAACCAACGTTTTGAGCAAGCTCAAAAAGAGTTAAAGCTTTCGAAGCAAGCTCTTAAAAGATGGTTTACTGACAAATATTTAAAAAAAAACCCAGATATGTATGAAAAAATAAGCTCAATTATTTCGTCAAATAACATGACAAATTTTCTAAAATTATATGAGCTTTTTGTTAAACATAAAAATGATGAAGATTTTGACAAAATAAAAGTTAATACTTTAATTATTACTGGTGAACTTGATATGGGCTCAACAATTGAAATGGCAAAAGAATTAAATCAAATAATCAACAACAGCAAATTGAAGATAATAGAAAACGGTAAACATCTTTGTAGTATTGAGTGTGCAGATGAAGTAAATTTATCAATTAAAAATTTTTTAGATATTAATGAGCAAACTTAAACAATATAAAATGTTTATTGATGGGGAGTGGGTTGACTCTGAAAGTAAAAAAACATTTGAAACTTTAAATCCTGAAAATAATGAGCCTTGGGCAGTAGTGCCAGAGGCAAGTACAAAAGATGTGGATAGAGCTGTAAAAGCTGCACAAAAAGCATTTGAAGGTGAATGGCCAAAATTACTTCCAAGAAATAGAGCTAAATTTTTAAGAGCAATTGGGGATCAGTTAAGAAAAAATGCTGAGATGCTTGGTAAGGTTGAAACCATAGATACTGGAAAACTTTTTAGAGAAACGAAACAACAAGCAAACTATATTGCAGAATACTATGATTATTATGCGGGTTTAGCTGATAAAGTTGAGGGCACAGTTCTTCCAATAGATAAACCAAATGTTCAAGCAATAACAACGAGAATACCTATTGGAGTTGTTGCTGCAATCATTCCATGGAACTCTCAAATGTTCTTAACAGCAACTAAATTAGCCCCTGCCCTTGCAATGGGAAATACTGTGGTTATAAAATCCTCAGAGCTTGCACCTGCTGTTTTGTTTGAATTTGCAAAACTTATTGAGAAAACTGGCATACCTAAAGGAGTGGTTAATGTCATTACAGGTTTTGGCGATCCTTGTGGTAAAACTTTAACAACACATAATCTAGTAGAGAAAATTGCATTTACTGGAGGACCAGAAACTGCAAGACGTATTATTAAAAATTCAGCAGAAAATCTTTCTGAAGTAAGTTTAGAGCTTGGTGGAAAAAGTCCAGTCGCTGTATTTGACGATGCGGAGCAAGAAAATGCAATTAATGGAATAACTGCTGGAATTTTTGGAGCAAGTGGACAAAGCTGTATTGCAGGTTCAAGGCTTTACATACAAAAAGGAATTTATAACGAATTTTTAGATAAGCTTTCAAGTAGAGCTTCCAAAATAAAAATAGGAGCTCCAATGGATCTGGATACAGAGATGGGTCCTTTAAGTAGTTTTAAACAATTAGAGACAATTGAAAAAAATATAAAAGATACGGTTGATCAAGGTGGAAAAATTAAGTGTGGTGGTAAAAGAGACTCCTTTTCAAACAAAGGATACTACTTCCCACCAACAATTATAGAATGTGATAATCACAATCTGCCAACTGCAGAAAATGAGTTATTTGGGCCCATATTATCAGTAATGAAATTTGATACAGAGGAGGAAGTAATTAATAAAATGAATGATAATCAATATGGATTATCCTCAGGTGTTTATACAAGCAATCTATCAAGAGGAATGCGAGTATCTAAGGCAATAAGAGCTGGAATTACTTTTGTTAATACTTACAGATTAATTTCACCTTCAGCTCCATTTGGAGGTATAAAAGACAGTGGGTACGGCAAAGAAGCTGGCATAGATTCTATTAAAGATTATACAAGAGTTAAAACAACCTGGTTCTATACATCTGATGAACCTTCATTAGATCCATTCTCAATTAGATAAATCAAAATACTGCTATAAACTGTTTTAAAACAGGATAATTTAGTCATTGAATATTTAAATTATTCATAATTAAATTAGTTTTTATAAATTGCTAACAATATAGAGGAAGATAATGAGAAAACTATTTATCGCTGTATTTATGTTTGTTTCTAGTTTCGGATCGAATGTAATGGCAGACGGACATGCTATCAAGATGGGGATTATTTTAGGATTCACAGGTCCTATTGAATCTCTTACACCAGCTATGGCAGCATCAGCAGAGCTTGCATTTAAAGAAGCTTCTGATTCAGGTTCGCTATTAGGTGGAAAAAAAATTGAACCAGTAAGGGCAGACTCAACTTGTGTCGACTCAGCAGCAGCAACTGCAGCAGCTGAGGGAATTATTTCACAAGGTGTAGCTGCTATCATGGGAGCTGATTGTTCAGGTGTTACAGGTGCTATTGCATCAAACGTTGCTGTACCAAACGGTGTAGTAATGATTTCACCTTCTGCAACCTCTCCAGGATTAACAACTTTAGATGACAATGGATACTTCTTTAGAACGGCTCCATCAGATGCTAGAGGTGGTCAAATTCTTGCAGATATTACAAAAGATAGAAAAGTTAAAAGTGTAGCTATTACTTATACTAATAATGACTATGGAAAAGGTTTAGCTGACGTATACGAAGCAGCTGTTAAAGCTCATGGTATTAAAGTAACAACAGTTACAGCTCACGAAGACGGTAAAGCTGACTATTCATCAGAAGTTGCAACACTTGCTTCAGCTGGTGGAGACGCAGTAGCTGTAATTGGATATCTTGACCAAGGTGGAAAAGGAATTATTCAAGCTTCATTAGATTCTGGTGCATTTGATAAATTTATTTTATCTGATGGTATGATTGGTCAATCTTTGGTTGATGCATTTGGAAAAGATTTAAGTAAATCTTTTGGATCTATGCCTGGTTCTACTGGAAAAGGTGCTGGTGTTTTTGCTGATGTTGCAAAAGCAAGTGGTATAGACTCTTCCGGACCTTATACAGGCGAGTCATACGATGCAGCAGCTTTAATCGTTTTAGCAATGCAAGCAGGTAATTCTGCAGACAGAGGTTCCATTGCAAAAAATGTGATGGATGTTGCTAATGCTCCTGGAACAAAGATTTATCCAGGTGAACTAAAAAAAGGTTTAGATTTACTAGCTAAAGGTAAAAAGATTAACTACGAAGGTGCAACTGGAGTAGCTTTTACCGCAGTTGGTGAAGCTGAAGGTTCTTTTTTAGAGCAAGAAATTAAAGGTGGAAAGTTTAAAACCAAAAAACAAAGATAATTTTTACCTATAAAAACCCCAGTAACTTTAGTTATTGGGGTTTTTTAATTTAAAACATATACTTATCAGCCATGTACATGGCCCAAGCAATTGCGGCACCTAATATAATATATTTCATAATAACTTATTTTATTTCTATTTTTTCAGGAAGTATACCTTTTGGTCGATACCTCATTATCAGCAACAAACCTAATCCCATCATTAAAAATCTAAAGTAAGGTACACTCTCTATTAAATGTAGTTTTAGAGCATGAGTTTCTGACATCCCTGCAGTAAAAAAGTTTATTAAAAATAAAGCAATTGGAGCAGCCTCTATCCATAAAAACCAAACTGCAAAACCACCTAATATAGCTCCAAAATTATTTCCACTTCCGCCCACTATAACCATAACCCAAATTAAAAAGGTATATCTCATGGGTCGATAACTTCCTGGGGTAAACAATCCATCTTGCGTAACCAACATTGCTCCTGCAATTCCAACAATTGCTGATCCTAAAATAAAAATTAACAAATGCTGTTTAACAACATTTTTTCCCATAGCGTTTGCTGCTTCTTCATTGTCTCTGATAGCTCTCATCATTCTACCCCACGGAGAGTAAAGAGCTTTTTGTGTTAAAATTAATAAAATAATTACTACTGTTAAAAATAATCCTGAATAACAAAGTTTTACAAAGATAGAAGAGCCTTCTATTACAAGTTGGTTTAATGCAGCTTGTCGATCAGATAAATTAGAAAATACTTCTAATTTTCCAGAATTAAATTTTTCAACTAAAGTTATAAACCAGTCTGTTGATTGAAGATCTACTTCATAAGGAGCTGGTCTTTTAAGACCAATTACATTTTTAACACCTCTAGTTAACCAGTCCTCATGTTTTATAATTGCTATAACAATTTCTGATATTAAAAGAGTAGCAATTGCTAAATAGTCAGCTCTTAACCCTAAAGCCACTTTTCCAACTATAAATGCTAAACCTCCCGCAAAAAAAGCACCAACTATCCATGAAAAAATAATAGGTAATCCAAAACCGCCAAGAAAACCTGTTTTGGCTGGATTGATATCCTCAATTGCCTCAATACCTGGTTCTGCTGTGAATCTTATTAGTATAATTCCTGAGATTATAAGAGCTGCAATACTATAAGTTCTCACCTTTGACTTTTGAAAATTTTTTAAGATAAAACGAATAATTAATACTAATGCTATGATAAGCCATAGACACATTAAAATATCAAAACCTCCTGCACTCCAAGCTTCTTGAACAGGATCAACAGAAATCAAAACTGCAGCTAATCCACCGAGCGCGGTATATCCCATAATTCCAAAATTAATTAATCCTGCATAACCCCACTGAATGTTTGCGCCCATTGTCATTACAGCAGAAATTAAACACATATTAAAAATTGATAGCGCAATATTCCATGACTGAAAAACACCAACAAGGATAATCAGAACCATCATGATGCTATAAGCTGCAATTACATTTAAATTTTTTCTCACAGTACTTTTCCTTTAAATATTCCAGATGGTCTATAGAGCAATACGATTACCAAAATAGAGAATGAAACTGCAAATTTATAGTCAGTCGATAAGAGTTGAACTAAGCTCTCAGGCTCCATACTTTCAGGTAAAATATATATAAAAAATTTCTTATATGCATAAGTTAGGAATATCTCAGAAAAAGCGATGACATATCCACCTAAAAAAGCACCAAATGGATTTCCAATTCCTCCAACAATAGCAGCGGCGAATATAGGAAGCATATTGTTAAAGTAAGTAAAAGGTTTAAAACTTTTATCTAATCCGTACAAAGCTCCACCGATAGTTGCTAAAATTCCTGCAATTATCCAGGTTATCATTACAATTTTTTTAGGATCTATTCCTGAAAGTAAAGCTAAGTCTTCGTTGTCTGAATAAGCTTTCATACTTTTACCTGTTTTAGTTTTATTTAAAAACCAAAACAACAATGAGACTAATACAATTGTAACTAAAACAGTGATAACCTGCGTTGACTTCAACGCAAGACCCTCATTTAGTCCTGTCATCTCTTTAAATTCCCTAGCTTTAATTATAAATTTTTCTCCATCAAAAAATCTTTGATCAGAGGGTCCAATTATAATTCTAACCACAGCTTGGGTAACAAACATTACTCCAATGCTAACCATGGCTAGTTGAACAGGGGGACTCTTGTTAACTCTGTAATATTTAAATACAAATTTATCTATTGAAAGCATATAGATTATCATAAATAAAATTCCAAATGGAATAGCTAATAACGCAGTTGGTAACACTCCTAAAGAAATACCTAACGACTGAAAATACCAAGTGAACAAAATTGTTACCATGGTACCAAAAGCCATCATGTCTCCAGTTGCAAAATTAGCAAATCTTAATATTCCATAAATTAAAGTAACAAAAATTGCACCAAGAGCTAATTGAGAACCATATGTTAGTGCAGGTATAAAAATATAATTTAATAAAAGAATTAATGCGTTTAATATATCCAACTTAACCTCCCAAAAAAGAGCTTCTTACTCTTGGATCGTTTAATAACTCATTACCTGTACCTGCATAACGATTTTCTCCAGTCACCAAAACATAGCCTCTGTCGGAAATACTCAATGCTTGTTTGGCATTTTGTTCAACCATTAGAATTGCTACATCGTTCCTTTTTACTTTAACTATATGATCAAACAATTCATCCATTACAATTGGTGAAACACCAGCAGTAGGCTCATCAAGCATCAGAACTGTTGGTTTAATCATCAACGCTCTTCCAAGAGCAACCTGTTGTCTTTGACCACCTGAAAGTTCACCAACTAATTGGTTTTGTTTTTCTTTTAAAATTGGAAATAATTCATAAATTTCTTCTATTATATCTTTAATTTCATCGTTTAATAGAAATGCACCCATTTCTAAATTTTCCTCAACTGTCATTCCAGCGAAAACGTTTTTGTTTTGAGGAACAAAAGAAATACCTTCTTTAACTCTATCCTGTGGAGAAAGATTAGAAATATCCTTACCATTAATTTTAATTGATCCAGACTTTAAATTTAATAAGCCTAACATAGCTTTCATAGCTGTAGATTTACCTGCTCCATTAGGCCCTAAAATTGAGACTATTTCACCTCTGTTAACATTTACTGTGCAAGAATTTATAATATTAGGACCATTCCCATAACCTCCTGTCATTTCTATTCCCTCAAAATATGCCATTAGCTATGATCCTCAATTTTAGATCCTCTACCAAGATAGCTCTCTATAACTTTTTCATCTTTTTTTGCATCTTCAACAGAGCCTTCAAATAAAACTGAACCTTCGGCCATCACAATCACAGGATCACATAATCTTCCAATGAAATCCATATCATGCTCAATCATACAAAAAGTATAACCTTTTTCTTTATTCAGTTTTTCTATTGCACTTCCTAGATCTTTTAAAAGTGTTCGGTTTACTCCAGCTCCCACCTCATCAAGTAGTACTAATTTTGCATCGACCATCATTGTTCTACCAAGTTCTAATAGTTTTTTTTGGCCACCTGATAAATTTCCAGCCAATTCATTTGATAAATGTTCAAGGTTCAGAAAATCAACAACTTCTTTTGCTTTTTCTTTTACCAATTCTTCCTCTTTAGAGACTAAACTAGGTTTTAGTAAAGCGGTCATAAGCTTTTCTCCAGATTGATTTCCAGGAACCATCATTAAATTTTCTAACACTGAAAGGTTAGAAAATTCATGTGCTATCTGAAAAGTTCTTAATAATCCTTTTGAAAATAATTCAAATGAAGGGACATCTGTAATATTTTCGTTATCAAAAAATACTTCACCTCCTGACGACTTTAAATTACCTGCAATCAAATTAAATAATGTTGTTTTGCCAGATCCGTTAGGACCAATAATCCCTGTTATGGTTCCTCTTGATACTTTTAAAGAACAATCAGAAACAGCAGCCAATCCACCAAAATATTTTGATAAATTTTTAATTTCTAAAATATTTTCAGACATTCGAGCTATTTATTTAGTCTTCGATGAATGCTATTCAATGTTTTTTCAAGTGATTTATAAAATCCAGCCTTTGATAATTCTTTTACACCCTGCTCATTTAAACCTTTGGGTGTTTGAGATTCTTTAACTAACAACTTTAGGTTTTCTTTTGAATTTTTAACTGCATCTTCTGATAATGCTAAAAATAATGATGTGATATATTTTTGAGCGTTGTCTCTCTTTACTCCTTTTTTAACTAACCAATCTGTCATTACTCTCAATAACTCATAAAAAGGTGCCATCATCCCAGATGTTACCCAAAAATTAATTGAAGATTTTTCTTTTTTAATCTCAACAGTTGTTCCAAGATTATTAAAAAAATGTTTTACTTTAGTGTTTGGAGGCGAAATGGGAACAGGTCCCTTTTTCAGCGCTATTGGTGGCAAAGGTATTGCTCTTACTATTTTTGCTTTAACTTTTATCGCTTTTTTTAATTGAGATAATGTAATAGTAGAAATAAAGCTAATAATGGTTTGATTTGATTTAAATTTTAAGTTTTTAATAATGTTTTCACCTACACTGGGAGTTACAGATAAAAAAACCCAATCAGACTGATCAATAATTTGCTGATTAGTTTTGGCAATTATAATTTTTTTAAATTTTTTTTTTAAACTTTTGGCTATTGTTAAATTTCTTGGTGAAATAATGATTTTTTTATAGGAAATTTTAGAATTACAAATTCCAGTAATTACTGAAGATGCTATTTTGCCAGTACCAATAAATCCTAAATTCATAAAGTTCTGATTACTTTATATTGATTATATTGGATTAATTAACAAAAAAAGAGCCTCTGATTCTTAACAATTCCCTACTTAATTCTTTATTTTCCTTAAATGGTTTTCTTCCATGTAGCCAGAAATAATTATTAGCTATAATAGAATGGCCTACAGGTAATTTGGTAATTATTTTATTTTTACTTTCCTCTAAAGCATCAGATAATTTTTGTAAAAAATTTCCTTGATCCATATTTTTAGGTTCCGGGAACTGATCTATATAAGAAATTTTAGGTTTCCCTTTTTCATCAAAAGAAAATACTGGATGCTCAACTTTATAATCAATATTTTTACTTTTAGGAGATCCCCAAATAAAATCTTGTTGACCAACTGGATCATTTGATAAATCATCACAATGCTCCCAGTCATCTAAATGTAACATTGCTGTTTCACCACCCAATACATTGTGCTCCTCTAGCTTTGTCATTATTAACCAATCAGTAATTTCTTTCACATATGTTCCATCTGTATGCAAATCCATATTTCTGTAGGCTTTTCTTAAATAAGAGTCACTAGCATCCTCGTGCTTCACATGAAATCTGGCGTAATACTTTCCAGCCATAGAGTCATGATTGGGTGTTCCTATCAGGTGGGCAACTGCTGTTGATAACTTTACTAAAAATTTATCATTAATTTTTGATGATATGTTTTTAGGTCCAATAATAAAACAGCCAGTTGATCTATCTCTAATTATTGAATTCAATAACTTACTAAGCTTATTGTTTGTTAAGTCATCTAAACTTTTTGCAATTGTAAATCTAGTAAATGGCTTAAGCTCTAATGCAGTCAAATCAAATTTATTAAAAGGGAAAATTAATTTTTTTACAATTTCATCATCTAATTGAATATTTAATATTCTACTAGAGTCTGTATGATTGTGAACTTCTATACCTTCAATTTTATCCATATTAAATTTTAAATTAACTTAATAAATAAATCAATTTGAATTAAAAGTAATTAGCAATAGCTGCCATACATAGAGCAGAAAAAACTGTGGGATAAACATAATTTTGTTTAGACACAAAAAATACAATTAATGACAATATGACAACAGTTATTCTACTTAAATAACTTGCGTCAATTAAAACACCCACTGGAAATATAATTGTTCTAGCAATCAGTGCTGCTAAAGTTGCATAAGCTAAGCAATTGAACCATTTGAAGAGTTTTGAAGTTTCTTTAATTCCTTGAGAACTAACAGCTCCAAGAAATCTTGAAAGAAACGTTGCTAATGAAGTTACTAAAATTGCATAAAATATACTAACTGACATTGATTTCTCCTATGAAATAAGCAATTGTTCCACCAATTACGCCTCCAAGTAAAATAGACCATTCAGGTGACAAAAAATAAAAAATTGGACCTAGAACAGTTCCAAGAATAACTGAGGATGTTATTTGTATTGTTTTTGAAGCTCCCACCATCATGCATAAGAAATATACAGGGTTTAATATGGCTAGTCCCATCATCATATCTTTGTTTAAATATTCTGAAAAATAAAAGCCTATAAACGTTCCTAAAACTGCAACACTCCAAGTTGCACTACCTATACCAATCCAATAGTCAATTCTTAGTTCTTTTGGAACTGTTTTATAATTACTTTTCATAATTAACCAAGCAGAGACAGCAATGAAGTGACATGAAAAATAATATTTCCATTTGGGCTGATTTTTATGCATCATCAGTGGAAACAAAGATACTGCCATCGGGTAAAGTCTGGCATTAACAAACCAAACAGCTAAAAAAATATTTAATAATGATGCACCAACTAATAATGACTCGGCCATTACTAATGAGCCAGGCAAAGCATAAGTTAACATTGTAGAAAATATACTTTCTTGAATGTTAAAACCTAAATTTTTAAGTAAAGCTCCTATAGCTATAAAGCAACAACCTAAGGCAATCGCTGGACTATCATAAGCAAGAATTGATTTATATCCCTTAAAAAAAAACTGCTTATCGATCATTAGCCACCAAGGAATAGTCTACCGACATCAGGATTTTGAAGTAAATCATCTCCTTTGCCAGCAATGGCAGTTTCACCTGATACTAAAACATATCCGATATCTGCAAACTCTAGTCCTTTTTTAGCATTTTGTTCAACAAGAATAATTGTCTTTTTTTCATTTTGCTGAAGATCTCTTAAAATATCAAAAACCATATCAATATATCTTGGTTCTAATCCGATCGAGGGTTCATCGACTAATAAAACTGATGGTTTCATCACAAGAGCTCTGGAAATTTCTAACAATCTTCTCTCTCCTCCTGATAAAACTTTAGCAGGCTGATTTCTTCTATTTCTTAATCTTTCATATTTTTCAAAAATTCTCTCTGCTTCTTGATAAGACTCATCTGTATTTTCTTTTATATATCCACCCATTAACAAATTTTCCTCTACGGTCATATCAGGAAAAACTGAGTTATCTTGAAGTATATAGGCTATCCCAACAGATTTTAATTTTTCTGCAGGAGTTAAGTTTGTAATTTCTTTACCATCGATTTCTATCTGTCCTGAAAAAATATTCGTAAATCCATAAATAGAATGCAATATTGTAGATTTCCCCGCACCATTTGGACCTATTAAACATAAAGATTGTGCCTTATTTACAAATAAATCGAAATTATGCAGAATTTCCATTTTTCCATACCCAGCATTTAAACCTTTAATAGTTAGATGTATTTCACTTGGCGATAATTTTTTTAAATCTTCTGGTCCAGGAGCTTTTCCTAATACTTCATATTGATTTGACATTATTGAGCTCCTAAATATGCATCTATTACGCGTTTATCATTTTTAATTTCATCAGGTGACCCGTTGGCCAACATTTTACCATGGGCTAGGCAGAAAATATTTTCAGCCAGCTGCATGATTACCCTCATATTGTGTTCAATTACTAAAAGAGTAATTCCAAAATCTTGGTTTACTTTAATTAACCTATCTATAATTCCATTAATTAGTGTGGGATTAATTCCAGCGGTTGGCTCATCTAACAATAGCATTTCTGGCTCATTCATTAGTGCCATGGCTAATTCTAATAATTTTTGCTGTCCAAACGATAAGTCACCTGCTCTTAAATTTCTTTTTTGGTATAAGCCAACAAAATTTAATAAATTTTCTGCTTTTTCTGTGAGTTCCTTAGGAATTGCTGCAAAAATCTTCATTAAACTTTCATCACTTCCTTTATGACTAATGAGCATATTTTCTACACAGTTTAACTTTCCATAAATTCGAGTTTGTTGAAAAGTTCTTAACAATCCAAGTTTTGCGATAACCGGCACTGGTAGTTCTGAAACTTCTTTGTCATTAAACTTAATTGAACCATCATCTATTGGGTATGTTCCAACTATCGAATTAAATAATGTTGTCTTACCGGATCCGTTAGGACCAATTAATCCAACTATTCTTCCTTTTTCAACACTCATTGAAATGTCAACATTGGCTTTAACCCCACCGAAAGATTTACTTACGTTGTTAACCTCTAAAATACTCATTTAAGCTCCACCTGTGCCTTACGATCTTTTTCATCTACAACTTCACCAAATCTTTCAGGGTATTTTTCTCTTAACCAGCCCATTATCCCTTCAGGAAAATAAATAACTATAACAACTATTAAAACTCCAAGCGCAACATATTGCCAACCTAGGAAGAAAGTCCAAAATCCCTCTTTAAAAATATGAAAAACTGTTGCACCAATAATTGGCCCCCAAAGAGTTCCTTTACCTCCTAAGATTGCCATTAAAACCATGAAAACTCCCATCTCTCTTCCATCAAAAGCAACATCGGTTGAATCTATATACCCAACTAAGCCACCCATGATACCTCCAGCAAGTCCACAAAAGAAAGCTGATATCATCCAACCAACTATTTTATATTTCATCGTTTGAATTCCCATAGCCTCAGCCTTATCTTCATTATCCCTTATTGCATTTAATATTAATTTAAATCTAGTTGAGTAAATTCCTCTAACAGCTATGAAGGTCAGTATTAATACAATAAAACTTAGGAAATAAAAAAATTCACCTCTAGACTCTAAATTACCAACATTGGGAAATGGTGGAGTAGTGAAACCTTGCCCAGCTCCAATGATTTCAATTCCTCCAGAAATTTCACCTGCCGCAACCCCTAATCCTAATGTGCAAATGGCAAAGTAATGTCCTCTAAGTCCTAAAATAGAGTATCCGATTAAACCTGCTACAATAGTTGGTACCACCGCTGCAACTAACAATCCAACTGCCATTCCCTGAAAAAATTGTGCAGGAGTATGAACAAATGTTTTTTCACCACCACTTTCTGTCCATTCAGCTAATGGAAAAAACATTCCAACTTGAACAGAGGCACATAGATACATGCCAAGCCCATAAAAAAGTATATTTCCAAATGAATTGTATCCCATTTCACCACCTTGAATATTCCAAGTAGTAGCAAGAATAATTAATACACAAAGAATAGATAACTGTACTTTAAAGGCTGGAAATAAAAATGGAGCAGCTATGCCAAAAGTTAAAATTCCAATATACAAAATTAAATTATTCTTGTTCATGCTTATTTTAAATACTCTCTTTTTCTTGAAAGTTTAAATCTTCTATAAACAAGTATTAAAACTAGTAACAAAAATACTGACCCAATTCTAAATTCAGTACCCAATATATAATCTGCAAATTCTTCAAATACACCTAAACCCATTCCTGACATTGCAACACCAGGTAAATTTCCTAATCCTGCAATAATAACAATCATAAAAGATCTAATTGTATACGGCAGTCCCATATACGGGTGAATTGTAAAAGTAATTGATATTAAAGCACCAGCAACGCCACAAAGTGCTGCATTTATTCCAAAAGTAGCTGCATAAACCTTTTCTGTATCTACACCTAAAATCTTTGCTGCTCGTGCATTTTGCGCCGTAGCTCTGATTGCACGACCAAGTTTAGATTTTTTCATATAAATTACTAAACAGATTGCAAATAAAATACTTATAAAGGCTGAAAATATTTTTGAATTTGGCAACACAACATTATTATTAAATAACATAGTTGTTCCATAGTCTGAGTTTGCAAGAACAACATCTGCTCCAAATGCAAAGTTCATTAATTGCATGAAAAGGATACTAATTCCAAAAGTGGCCAAAATAGATATAAACAGGTCTCTATCTACAACTTTATTAATTACAAGTTTGTAAATTGCTATACCTACAAAAAACATTATTATTGGTGACACGATAACTCCCCATGCCGGGTGAATACCGTAAAGATACATAAAATAAGCAATGTACCCTCCTAAAATAACCAAATCTCCTTGTGCAATATTTATTATATTCATTACTCCCCATTGAAGTGCCATGCCATATGCAATCAATGCAAATAATATTCCAAGTAAAATTCCATCCAAAAAAGCTTGAACTGATATCATTGGGTATTGAAATACGAGAAAATCCATAAAAACTTTAAAGGGTTATATAAAAAAAAGCCCCCTATTGCTAGGGGGCTTGATTAGATTTATTTTATCTTTGTGACCACGAAGGAATTGGGTGAATTAACTTAGCTGAAGCCCATTTAGTTGGAGCAACAACTTTGTTTTCACATTTTCCACCATCATCACACATAACTTGGAAAAGTACCATTGGCTTATCAACATTCTGACCACCTTCAGCAAATTTTATGTTTCCATAAAAAGTTTGCATGTTAGTAGCTGCAAGAGCATCTCTTACTTTCTTTTGATCAAAAGAATTTGCTCTTTCAAATGCATCTTTAAATACCAATAGCGCAGCTGATGACTCTGCTGCTTGATATGGAGGCGCATAACCAAACTCTTTAGTAAAGTCTGCGTCATAAGTCATACCATCTTTAAAGAAGTTATCTTTATAAGTTAGTGTTTTGTGCCACTGAGAGGCACATAAAGCATATTGTGAGTTTTTACCATGTTGTTTTGACAATTTCGCTGCATCGCAGTGTGTCATAGCTAACATTGGAACATCTACTTTCATCTCAGAGATTTGTCTAACTGCGGTTAGAGCACCTTTAGTGTGACCTGAAACAACTAAAACATCTGGTTTCATTTGCTTCACTTTTACTAAAGTTGCAGCCATATCATTTAGCTCTTTTGGTAATTTATCATCAATTACTTTTTTAGAGCCTGTTCTTTCAATTGCCTCTAGAACACCAAGTCTTACGTCTTGTGAAAACGCATCTTGTTCAAATGCCATTGCTACAGTGACTGGTTTTCCATTATTCTTTTCAACTGCTAGATCAATAGCAACATCAAGATATAAGTTAGCAGGAGCTAAAACTGCAAATAGATATTTATAACCTTTTGTAAATAAAGATCTAGATGCACCGTTTGCTTCTACCATTGGAACACCATACTTTTCTGTAACAGGAGCTATCGCTTTAGTTAATCCTGAACTGTATGGACCAAGCATAAATTCAACACCATCTTGTGAAATTAATCTTTCAGCAAGTTGAGCTGCTCTTTTTGGGTTTGACTCATCATCATAATAGATAATGTCAAACTTATAAGTTTTACCACCAACTTTAACACCGCCCATGCTGTTAATTCTGTCAACGGCCATGTTGTAACCGTTTTGAGTATGAACACCATTAGAAGAGTATTTACCAGTTAATGAAATTGCTGCACCTAGAACAATTTTATCTCCTACAACTTTCGCAAAAGATACGACTGATGTTGATAATAAAATTACAGCTGCAGAAATAAAACTTACTATTATTTTATTTATTTTCATTTTTATTCCTCTAGTTATTAATTAATTAATGGTGAATTTAATAAAGAAACACACATAATTGCAAGTGGCAATAAAGACCTCTCTATTGGTTAGTATTGTTGAGTAACAACGATAATTACTGCAATAATTACTAATACACCCGCAGAAATTGTATTAATTGTTCTTGGCTTTGTATTTATCCAATTAATTAGTTTTTGTGCAAGCAAAGCATAACCAATTAACGATAAAAAATCTAAAACAACATAAGTTGTGATTAAAATTAAAAATTGAATTAAATAATTCCCGTTAAAATCAATAAACTGAGGGAAAATTAGTGGAAAGAACATCCAAGCTTTCGGACTAGTGCCAGCAACCAGAAAACCGTCTTTAAAAAAAGAAAAGAAACTTTTTGAAGAATCTTTGTTGGTAGTTATTTCTTTGGGTCGTGAATTATAAATATCAAATGCTAAATATAAAATATATGCAACACCTATCCATTTAAAAAAATTTAGAAAATTTGGATTTTCTGAAATGAAAGATCCAATTACAAAAATTACTAAAGTGGCTTGAATGATATTAGCAGTAATATCTCCTAATGCAGTCCAAACACATTTTTGAACTCCATAATTCATGGAATATGAAACAATGACAATTCGAGGTGGTCCAGGGGTGATAAATAAAAAAAGAATTATTTGTAAAAATAAAAAGTAATTAAGGGGAAGCATTTAAAGATAGTCCTTAAAAACCGGGAGCTAAAGATGGCTAAGAAGGACTATCTAAACTATAATATCAAAGACCAAAAAAAATGCATTAAATTTTTATTTCAATTATAAAGGGTTTATGAAAAAAAAAGGTCGCATTCCTGTAACTCGAGTAAAAAATCCTGAACCAGATGTAACTGACCCAGATTGGGTTATTTGGGCAGCATGGGCTGATAGAATTACTTTTGAAGAAATAGAAAAAAAAACTGGAAAAACAGAATCAGAAGTAATCAAAATTATGAGAAGATCTATAAAACCAACATCTTTCAGATTATGGAGAAAAAGAGTTAACCAAAAAAGTATAAAACATAGAAAAAAGTTTGAATATTCTAGAAAAGAAATCACTAGCAAAATTAAAAAAGGTGACTACTTATAGACAATGAAAAAAATTACAATTTATACAGGTCCTTTTTGTAATTATTGTGATGCAGCAAAAAGATTACTTACTAGAAATAATGCGCCTTACAATGAAATAGATATTTCAAAAGTTGATGGCGCTATGGACGAAATGATTAAAAAAGCCAACGGTAAAAGAACTATTCCTCAAATTTTTTTTGATGATGAGCACATTGGTGGATATGATGAAACAAGAGCACTAGAAAAAGAAAATAAACTTCAAGATCTCTTAAAGTAAAGTTATTTAATTGTAGCTGTTATTACTTAGACGGTTTAAAAACTAGGCAAACACCATTGTTGCAGTATCTTTTTCCAGTTGGTTGTGGTCCATCCTCAAAAATATGACCATGATGTCCTCCACAATTTTTACAGTGGTACTCAGTTCTAGCATAACCTATGTGATGATCGGTTTTTGTTTCAAATACATCAGGTAAAGATTCATAAAATGAAGGCCAGCCTGATCCACTTTCATATTTTGTTTTAGAATCGAAGAGTTTAACTCCACAATTTGCACAATGAAAACTACCTTCTCTTTTTTCGTGATTTAGTTCACTGGTTCCCGCAAGTTCAGTGCCTTCTTCAAATAAAATTAGTTTTTGTTCTGCAGTTAAATTTTGATTAATTTTTTTTGGCATAATTAAATATATTTAGCACAAGATTTATGCAACATAGAGTGTAATTCAACCAGTTTATGAAAATCTTTATTATATCCTCCTCCTAAAACACCGCAAATTGGTATTCTTTTAGAAAAAAAATTTTCAATAACTAATTCATCTCTTAATCTTATTCCTTCATCTGAAATTTTTAATTTACCTAGTCTGTCATTAAAATGAATATCTACTCCCGCTATATAAAAAATATAATCAAAATTCTCTTTATTTAATTCTGTTAAATTATGTTTTAGTATTTTTATATAATTTTGATCCTCTAGATTGTCTTCTAATTCAACATCTAAATCACTGGTTGATTTTTTTGCAGGATAATTCGTCTTAGAATGCATACTGAATGTAAAAACATTTCTATTTTCTTTAAATATATCTGAATTTCCATTTCCTTGGTGTACATCTAAGTCAACTATAAGAATTTTATTAGCTAAACCTCTGTTAATTAAATAATGGGCAGCAACAGCAACATCATTAAAAACGCAATATCCAGCTCCACCATTATAATTAGCATGGTGACTTCCGCCCGCTGTGTTGCAAGCTATTCCAAAGTTAATTGCAAGTTTAGATGCAAGAACTGTACCACCAGTTGCAATAAGTGATCTTTGGACGACACTATCAACTAAAGGAAATCCTATTTTTTTTACTCCATCTTTGCTTAGAGTTTTATTTTTAATATCAAAAATATATTCTTTTGAGTGTGCATAATTTAATGTCTCAACAGAGCATGCATAAGGCTTATGAAATTTTTCTACTATTTTATTTTTAATTAAATAATTAGCTAATTCACCAAACTTATTAATTGGAAATTTATGATCATCTCCAATTTTAGCAAAATAATCTTCATGATTAACAACCGGTAAACTCATTATTACTCTAGAACTCTGATAGGCTTTCCATTAACACATGCCTCTAAACCTTCAATCATTTGATTATAAAAAATACTATAATTTTCAGCTGTAACATAACCAATATGTGGGGTTAACAAAGCATTGGGCAAAAATCTTAATTTATTATTTTCTGGTAGAGGTTCTTTTTCGTAAACATCAATTCCAGCCCCGGCAATTACGTTTGTTGACAATGCAATAATTAAATCATCTTCATTAATAATTTCTCCTCTTGAAGTGTTAATAATGAAAGACGTTTTTTTCATTTTATCTAATTCCTTAAGAGTAATACAATCTTTATATCTTTCACCACCCTGAACATGAATAGATAAAAAATCAGAATTTTTAATTAAGTCTTCTTTAGTGCATGGAAGCACATCTAATTCCTTACATGTGTCTAGGTTTAAATTTTCACTCCAGGCCATAACTTGCATGCCAAAAGCTTTTCCAATCTTTGCAACTTGCGATCCAACACGTCCAAGACCAATCAATCCTAAAATTTTACCTTTTAATTCAACTCCAACTGTAGTTTGCCAATATCCTTGGTACATGTTGTCAAATTCTTCTTTAAAATTTCTAGCTAAACCCAATATTAATGCCCAAGTCAATTCAGGAGTGGGGTTTTGATTTATTTCTGTTCCACAAACAATTACTTTTCTTTGTTTTGCAGCTTCTAAATCAATAGATTTATTTCTTAATCCACTAGTAATAACAAATTTTAAACTACTCAAATTATCAATTAAATTTTTGGTAATTGGTGTTCTCTCTCTCATTACCAATAAAGCCTCAAAATCTATCAATTGCTCGATAGCATCTGCCTCATCTACAAAGGGCTCACTAAAAACTTTAAATTCATATTTTCCAGATAATTTTTCTAGATCTACAAATTGTTGGGCAACATTTTGATAATCATCTAAAATAGCAACTTTAAGCATTTTTTAATTTCTTATTTGATAATAAAATTCCAGTTATAATAAAACAAGCGCCCAACATATGATAAAACATAAATTTTTCACTAAAAAAAATCATTGCCATTATTGCACTTAGTATAGGCATTAAATGTAAAAAAACTCCAGATCGATTTGCTCCGATTAAAGATATTCCCTTTATCCACAATAAGAAAGAGGCCAGCCCTGGAAAAAGAACTACATAAGATAAAATTAAAATAAAGGGCTTTTCTAAAATTATTCTTGATCCAATTTGGTATTCGATAAAATAAATTGGTATCAAAAATAATAATCCAAATGTAATCACGACTTGTAGTAAGCTAATTTGAGAAATCTCATATTTCTGCCTCTTGAGTAAAGTTGAATAAAGTGCCCAGGAAAACATCGCAACTACCATTGTGATATCTCCTTTATTAAAATCTAAATTTTTTAATATTTGTATATCTGCTTTGGTTATAATCATTATTACACCAGCAAATGAAAAAATTACTCCAATTATTTGAAAAATATTCGTTTTCTCAATTTTTAATATTGATGAAAATAGCATTATCATTACAGGAATAGTTGAAATCATCAGTACCCCACTAATTACTTGGGTAAAATTCAATGAGTAATAAACAATAGAATTAAAAATTGTAATACTGGTAACACCCAGGATTATAAATAATTTATAATTTTTTAAAATATATTCTTTTTTTTCAATAATTTCTGGAATTGTGAAAGGTGCTAAAATTAACCAAGCAAAAAACCAACGATAAAAGTTTAATGAAAAGGGTGGTACATTATAAAAACTCGCTAACTTACCTACTATAAAATTGCCTGCCCAAAATGTGACCGTTAAAAATAGATATAGATACGCTGTGAGATTTTGATCTTTTCTCACTTAATTAAATCTAAGTGAGCTATATGGTTTTAAATCTAGATTAGTATTTTCGTTAGCGATCATACCTGAAACAATCTTCCCAGATATTGGCCCTAAAGTCCATCCCAAATGATGGTGTCCAAAACAATAGTAAACATTTTTATAATTTTTAGATGGACCCATAACTGGTAAAAAATCAGGAAGTGTGGGTCTAAAACCTAGCCACTCATCCTCGTGCTCGGGTAGATCCCCAAGCATATATTTAGCATTGTTGATTAAATTTTTTACTCTTGATTTTGATAAAGGGTTATTTAAACCACCGAACTCTACAGTTCCAACTACTCTTAACCCTTGCTCCATTGGGGTTATTCCAAAACCTCGATTTGAAAATATTACTGGTCTACTTAGTAAATGATCACAGTTTTTAAAATGAACATGATATCCTCTTTCTGTATCCAAGGGTATTTTTTCACCAAAGTTGTCAGTCAATTTTTTCGAAAATGCACCACATGCAATTACTGCCTTATCAAAAATATAACTTTGGACTTCGGTTTTAAAAACAGGTTTTTCTTCATCAAAATTAATATCTTTGATATTAACTTTGTTAAATTTACCACCTTTTTTCAAAAACAAATCAAATAGCTTTAATAGTATTTTTTTTGGATTACGAGCATGTCTTGCATAAGGATAATAAACACCTGAATGATAAATTGGCTTAATGTGCGGTTCGAGGTCGTGTATTTCAGCTTTGTTAACTAATTGCTGCTTAACACCCAATTCCTCTCTAACATTGATCTCAAGTTCTCGGCTTTTTAAATTCTGATCATTCCATATATAAAGAATTCCTTTATTCTCAACCAGACCCTCAAGATCTATTTCATCGAATAGTTCATCATAGGCTGGTAAGGCTAGATCTAAAATTTGATGCATATTTTTTGCTGTATGCATCATTTTATTAGTTGTTGAGTTCATGATAAATTTTAAAAACCATGGAATCATTTTGGGAACATAGTTCCATTTTAATGCTAATGGACCAGAGGAACTCATGAGCATTGCCGGTACATCTGTTAATACATCTGGTCTGTTAATTGGTACAGACGCATATGGAGAAAAATGTCCTGCGTTTCCATAAGATGCAGCTTGAGCACCTGGGTTATCTCTATCAAAAATAGTTACGTGAAAACCTTTTTTTTGTAAAAACAAAGCATTGGAAACGCCTTGTATACCAGCGCCCACTATTCCTATTTTAATATTTTTACTCATCGCTTCTTATACTATCAATCAATAAAAAATTAAGAGTGACAAATTATGCTAGTTTGTAATGTAATATTAAGCAATTGTTTGTTTACGATTAATTTTTGCACTCAGAACAATACCAAAACCTATCATAGTAGCTAACATTGAAGAGCCCCCATATGACATAATGGGCAGTGGTGAACCAACAATTGGCAGTAAGCCTAAAACCATTGATAGATTTACTACGATATAAATAAAAATTGAAAATGCAAAACCAAAACAAAATAATTTAGAAAAATTACTTCTTGATAATGCTCCAATACGAATAATTCTAAATATTATTATTGTATAAAGAATTAAAAGACCAACAGATCCTATGAAACCGAATTCCTCTGAAAATAAAGTAAAAATAAAATCCGTATGTTTTTCTGGTAAAAAATCAAGATAACTTTGTGTGCCTTTTAAAAATCCTTTACCTTCTAATCCACCCGATCCAATTGCAATTTTAGATTGGATAATTTGGTAACCTGCCCCTAAAGGATCTCTATCTGGATCTAAAAATGTTAATATTCTTAGTTTTTGATAGGGTTTTAAGAATGAAATAATGAAGGGTAGAGAAATAAGAAAAGTTATAAATGAATATACAAAATATTTAATTTTTACTCCTCCTAACCACAAAATTATTAAACCACTCAATGCAATTAATACCGACGTTCCAAGATCAGGTTGGGAAATTACTAATATAATTGGTACAAGTATAATTGATAAAACTAGCGTGATGCTTGTAAAAGTATTTACATTTTCAATTTTTATTCGATGGTAGTATTTTGCAAGACACAGGATAACAGCAATTTTCATTAACTCAGAAGGCTGAAGAACAAATAAATATAAATCCATCCATCTCTGTGAACCTGATGCTTTAAGACCAAAAAACGAAACGTAAAATAATAAAAGAATGATTAAGAAATAAAATATATATCCAAAAGTATGCCAATGTCTAATGTTGAAGAATGCAATTAAAATCATTAGAGGAAAAAAAACTACCAGTTTACTAAAATGACTTTTGGTATGGTAAAGCACCTCACCGCCATCCGTGGAGTACATCACTAGTAAACTTATTATTGATAATAAAATAATGCAAATCAACAATGTATAATCTATTTCTTTAATTTTTTGAAAAAATGAAAGTTCTGAATTTAATCTATTTCTTTGATACATTAGATATTTATATTTTCGAAGTTAGATTGCTTGTCTCTAAGTTCGTCCCTATCAATTATTAATTTAAACAATTCTTTTGCCATCGGAGCAGCAGCTTTACTGCCTGAACCACCGTGTTCAACAATTATACTTAATGCATATCTTGGATTTTTATATGGACCATAAGCAACATAAAGTGCATGATCTCTATCCTTATAAGGTATTTGTTCTAATTTTAGATCAAGTTCTCTTTCTCTTTTACTAATTCTTTTAACTTGAGCAGTTCCAGTTTTACCTGCAAATTGATATTTCGTATCTTCAATTCTGGATCTATAAGAAGTACCAAATTGCTCATTTGTAGAGCTAAACATTGCTTCTTGAACTATTTTAATATTTTTTTGATCGTTAAATAATTTTGTGTTAGGTGTTTGCAAAGACTGGAGTTCCATTGCAGTTTTTGCATTTTCTAAACTTAATGGATCATCATTTACTATAATCTTGGGTTTAATTTTATATCCACCATTTGCAATTTGAGCAGTCATTAAACATAATTGAAGAGGTGTGGTTTGAATGTATCCTTGTCCAATTCCTGTAATTAATGTCTCCCCTAATACCCATCCTCTTCCAAGATTATTTCTTTTCCAATTTGTATTTGGAAATAAACCACTTTTTTCATTATCAAAATATTCTCCCAATACTTTTTCTCCTAAGCCAAATTTTTTAGCTGTAACATTTAATCGATCGACACCTAATAGTCTTGCAACTTCATAAAAATAAGTATCACAAGATTGTTTCATTGCATTTTTTAAACTAACAAATCCATGTCCTTTTTCCTTCCAGCAGTGAAACGTTTGGCCATATAATTCTGTTTTGCCAGTGCACTTGACCTTAAAATTAGGATTAACAATATTATTTTCCAAAGCAGAAAGTGCCACGATAGGTTTTATTGTGGAACCAGGTGAATAAAGCCCAGAAAGAGTTTTATTAATCAAAGGTTTTAGTGGATTATTTCTAATGAGTTGCCATTCATCCTGACTGATACCAAACAAAAATAAATTTGGATCGTAAGAGGGTGACGAGTACATAGCAATTATGTCTCCTGTATAAATATCCATTACACTTATTGATCCTGCCTTATTCAAGAGCAATTGGGCTGAGAGTTTTTGTACTTCGGTATCTACGGTTAATCTAATTTTTTTGCCCTGAAGTCCTTTTTGATATTCGAGTTGATTAATTCTTTTTCCATAAGCATTTACCTCATATCTTTGTATCGCATTAGTTCCAATTAGTTGTTTTTCTAGCGTTTTCTCCAATCCTAGCTTTCCAATTTTCATACCTGGAACAAATCTTTCTTTTACTATCTCATTTGCTAATATTTCCTCTTCATTTGGCTGACTTACGTAACCTAAAACATGAGTATACATTTCGCTAAATGGATAATTTCTTGAAATTGTCATTACAGGTTTTGCACCAACCAAATCATATAAATAATTATTAACCTTTAAGAATTGGCTCCAGCTTAAATTCTCAGATACAATTATACTATCCCAGGGCTTTAGCTGATTTTTTAATTTTGTTATTTTCTGAATTTTTTTATCACTTAAATTTAAAAGTGTTTTTAATCTCAGTAATAGATAATTAAAGTTTTCAACTTGTTCAGGTATAATATGTAGTTGATAAACTTTTAAATTACCTGCGATTATATTTCCAAAGTAATCAACAATGTTTCCTCTTGTAGGTGGAAGCTTCCATTCTCTAATTCTATTTTTATCAGAAAGTGTTAGATATTTTTTATTTTCATTTATTTGAAGTGAAAATAGTCTGGCAACAATTCCTGCAAAAACAACTATTTTTGCAGCGCCAATAATAAACATTCTTCTGTTTATTACATCTGATTTTCTGATCGCTAAGTTTTCTTTAATCATTTTTTTTTTGGTAAATTATTTGGCTTAACGCATTAAATATTAAAAAAAACATTGGATAAAAAAGAAAAGTAAATCCGGAATTAACGACATAGCTCATATAGCTAATTTCAATTAAAAATATCAAGTCTATAATAATAACTTGAATCGAATTGATTAAGACCATTGTAAATAGTAATGAAAACCAATCTTTAACAAAGTTTGGGCTTAAAGTAATATTTCTTATGTAGGCTGTAACTGCACATAGTATCAAGTAACATAAACTACTTATACCAATAGGAATACCTACGACGACATCATTAACAATCCCTGCCACAAATATAGAAAAGTATCCTAAGCTATCAGGATTTCTTAAGGTCCAATAAAAAACTAAAATATATACGAAATTAAATGAAAAATTTTCAATTTTTAAATAATTAAAATCAAATTCGTTAAAAACAGAAATAAATAAAATTATTAAGGGCAAATAAGATGCTGATGCTTTTAGAAAATTACTTTTATTAAGAGAAGCCATTATTTTGTATCTCCAAAAGTGAATGATGTTATTTTTACATAATCTAATTGAGTAAAATCTGAAAAAAACTCTACCTTATTATTGGTATATTTAGAAATTTTTCCAATTGGTATCCCAGGTTTAAAAAGGCCACCAAGTCCTGAGGTATAAATTATTACATCCTGATCTTTTAAGTCTTCTTCTATATCATCTTTAGTGTGCTCAATTATTCCATAATTTTTTCCAGTGCCTGAAAGCACTGCTTGAATATTTTGTGGAGCTAAAACTGAAGGTATTTTACTATTAAGATCAGATAACAATAAGGCTCTAGAATTAGTGTAATTAACCTCAATTATTTGGCCTACGAGATAAACACCATCTATTATTGCCATTCCCATTTTTACATTATCTTTTGTTCCTTTATTTAAAATAATAGATTTTAGGAAAGGGCTTTCTCGATCAATTAAAACTTTTGCTAATATTTCATCGGAATTTATATTTTCGTTAATAAGATTTCTCAACTTTTCATTTTCTGATTTTAAAAAATTGTTTGTTACTTTTTCTTGTTTTAAATTTTCTAGTTCTAATTTTATATCTTTATAGTTTTCAAATAAATTTATATGATTTTTGATCTTAAGAGTTAATTCCTGTAAATAATTCTCGGGCTTAGATGCTATATATGAAGATCTATAAATAATTTCATTAATACCTATTTTCACAAATTGAATAGGTTTGAAATTAATATTGCTTAAAATGATTACAATTATAGATAATATGATTAAGCTAAGTAATGAGAATTTTTGTTTATCTTTTTTTTTTAAAAAAGCTGATCTAAAGGCAATTACAAAATCGTCTCTGCCTGTAGCCATCTTTTTTAGTATTCAGATAGCATAGTAGAAAAAGTTTCCTCTTGATCCAAAGCCTTACCTGTTCCAACTGCTACACATGATAACGGGTCGTCAGCAACATGCACTGGTAAACCTGTTTCTTTAGAAAACCTTTTATCAATATTTTTTAACAAAGCACCACCACCTGTTAAAGTTAAACCCATGTCAACTAAATCAGCTGATAATTCAGGAGGTGTATTCTCTAACGCATCTTTAATTGCGCCAACCATTTGTTTCATTATATCATTTAATGCTTCGGCGGTATCTTCCTCTGTAATATTAACTTCCTTAGGGGTACCTGATCTTAAATCTCTTCCTTTAACTGGATAAGTATTTGTACCAGTTGGAACTGCTGTACCCATTTCTTTTTTAATTTTTTCAGCTGTAGTATCACCAATTAATAAATTATATTCTTTTCTCATGTAATCTACAATTGCTATATCCATTGAGTCACCAGCAACTCTTAAAGATTTAGAATAAACTAATCCACCCAAAGACATTACTGCAATTTCACTTGTACCACCTCCAATATCGACAATCATTGAACCAGTTGCTTCAGAAATAGGAAGATTTGCCCCAATTGCTGCTGCAATTGGTTCTTCAATTAATTGAACTCTTCTAGCACCTGCTGCAAGAGCACTATCTTGAATTGCTTTTCTCTCAACTGGAGTTGAGCCAGTTGGAACACAAATCAAAATTCTAGGATTTGCAAATGTGCTTCCTTTATGAACTTTTTTAATAAAATGTTTAATCATTTCTTCAGTAACTATAAAATCTGCAATAACACCGTCTCTTAGAGGTCTAATTGCACTGATGTTACCTGGTGTTCGTCCAAGCATTGTTTTCGCTTCGTCTCCAACAGCTAATACATTTTTTTTTCCACCTTGATCAACTATCGCAACAACTGAAGGTTCATTAAGCACTACACCTTGACCCTTTAAAACTACAAGTGTGTTTGCAGTTCCAAGATCAATTGCCATATCTTGGCTCCAAATTTTTTTAACACTATCAAATAATCCCATCTATATACCTCTTACCTTTTGGCTTTCTTGCTCCATTGGAGCAGTTTTATCACGTTTTATAATCATTTTATTTAATGAATTAATATAAGCATTTGCTGATGCTACTAGTGTATCAGTATCAGCAGCCTGCCCAACTGTAGTTTTTCCCTTTTCCTCAATTTTAACACTTACTGTAGCTTGAGCATCAGTTCCCTCGGTTACAGCATGCACTTGATACAATTGTAAATTAACATCATGAGGAAATAGTGTTTTAATACATTTAAATATTGCATCAACTGGACCATCTCCAGTTTCAGATGCTTGTTTAACATCTCCATATACATTCAAAGTCATTTCGGCTCTTTGAGGTTCACCAGTTCCAGCAAAAACTTTTAAAGATTTAAGACTAATTGCATTAACTTTGTTGTCAATAATTAGACTATCGTCTATAAGCGCAATAATATCTTCATCATAAACATGTTTTTTTTTGTCTGCTAAAACTTTAAACTTAGCGAAAGCATTACCAACAACGTCATCGGTTAAATCAGGATACCCTAGACTATTTAATTTATCCTTGAAAGCATGTCTGCCTGAGTGTTTACCCATCACTAATGAGGTTTGTTTAACCCCAACACTTTCAGGTGTCATAATTTCATAAGTTTGTCTATTTTTAAGCATACCATCTTGATGGATGCCCGCTTCGTGAGCAAAAGCATTTTTTCCTACAATTGCTTTATTATATTGTACTGGAAATCCTGTTGCGTTTGATACAATTTTAGATGCTTTACTAAGAAGTGTTGTATTAATTCCTGTTTCATAAGGCATTAAGTCAGGTCTTGTTTTAATTGCCATTACAACTTCCTCAAGTGCTGCATTTCCAGCTCTTTCTCCTAGACCATTAATAGTACATTCAATTTGTCTTGCACCAGCCTGAACTCCTGCTAAAGAATTTGCTACTGCTAAACCTAAATCATTATGACAGTGCGTAGATAAAATTGCTTTATCTATATTTGGAACTTTATTTAATAATGTTTCAATAATCTTTGTGAACTCAGATGGAATAGTGTAACCAACTGTATCAGGTATATTTATTGTTGTTGCTCCATTTTTAATAGCAAGCTCTACTGTCTTACACATAAAATCCATATCAGTTCTTGTGCCATCTTCACAAGACCATTCAACATCATCAGTAAATTTTCTTGCATAAGCTACATGCTGTCCAATAGACTCGTAAACATCTTCCGGTGACATATTTAATTTGTGTTTCATATGAAGAGGACTTGTAGAAATAAATGTATGGATTCTAAATCTTGGAGCATGTTTTAAAGCTTCATAAGCTCTATCAATATCTTTTTTAGAATGTCTAGATAAACCTGCTGGAATAGATTTTTTTAAAATCTTACTAACTTCAGTTACTGCTTCAAAATCTCCAGGTGATGCAATCGGAAACCCCGCTTCAATAATATCTATTCCTAATTCATCAAATACTCTTGCTATTTGAATTTTTTCCTCCAAACTCATCGATGCCCCTGGTGATTGCTCACCATCTCGCATAGTGGTATCAAAAATTATAACTCTATCTTTGCTGCTCATAACTAAATTTTATAGAAAATTCATATTACAATCTATAAGTGAGATTGCAAAATAAATGTCAAATTTTGGGTATATTTTAAGACCTATTTGGGTCTTTATCAAAATCTAACTTTTGTCACTATCAACTAGTTTTTTCTTACCAATCCATGGCATCATAGCTCTAAGTTCAGCACCAACTTTTTCCACAGAATGCTCTGCTAACTTGGCTCTTGTTGCTAAAAAGTTTTTTTGACCATTTTTACATTCATCCATCCAATCTTTAGTGAATTTTCCAGATTGAATATCAGCCAATACTTCCTTCATTCTTTTTTTAGTTTCTTCTTTATTTATAATTCTTGGTCCAGATTGATATTCACCATATTCAGCTGTATTTGAAATTGAGTAATTCATGTTTGCAATCCCACCTTCATAAATCAAATCAACAATTAGTTTTACTTCATGCACAGTTTCAAAATATGCCATCTCAGGCTCATAACCTCCTTCAACCAAAGTCTCATAACCGTTTTTTATTAATTCTACCAATCCTCCACAAAGAACTGTTTGCTCACCAAATAAATCTGTTTCAACTTCGTCTTTGAAAGTGGTTTCAATAATTCCAGATCTTCCACCGCCAACAGCTGATGCATATGATAATGCTAGATCTCTTGCTTTACCTGATCCATTTTGATGTACTGCAAATAAACAAGGTACACCTCCGCCTTTTTCATATTCACTTCTAACTAAATGACCAGGTCCTTTAGGAGCAACCATAAATACATCTAAATCTTTTCTTGCTTTGATTAAATCATAGTGAACATTTAATCCATGAGCAAATGCAATACTGGTTCCTTCTTTTACCCTTTGCTCTATATGATTTTTATAAATTTCTGCCTGTAATTCATCTGGAGTTAAAATCATTACTACATCTGCCCAAGCAGCTGCATCAGATAAATTCATAACCTTTAATCCTTTTGACTCAGCTTTTCCTACACTTGATGAGCCATCTCTTAGTGCAACCACAATATCTTTAACACCACTATCTTTAAGATTTAATGCATGAGCATGTCCTTGACTACCATAACCAAAAATTGCAATTTTTTTATTTTTAATTAAATCTACATCTGCATCTTTTTCGTAAAACATTTTCATATTCTATCTCCTTTATAATTAATTAAATATTTTAGCGCCCCTTGTCATCGCAACAGCCCCGGTTCTAGAAGCGCTAATGAGTCCCCAAGGTTTTAATTTTTTACTAATTTTGTCAATTTCTCTTCTAAGTGCTGTAATTTGAATAACTTTAGATGTTTTAGTTTCATCTAAAATAACTAAATCAAATTTTTTACAAGCATTTAAACATTTTTCCATTTTCTTTTTTTTTCCAGTAATTTTAAATAATGCCATTTCTTTAAATATGACATTTTTATCCTCTCTTTTAAATTCAGCAACTTTATGCACAGGCACTAATTTAGCTAATTGAAGTTTGATTTGATCAATTACCTGGGGCGTTCCTGTGGTAACAATTGTAATTCTAGAAATATTTTTAACTGCATCTACTTCTGCTACTGCTAAAGACTCAATATTGTATCCTCGACCAGAAAATAGTCCAACAACTCTTGCAAGTACTCCAGACTCATTATCAACCCAAACTACAAATATATATGTATCGGATTTCTCTTTTTTAGTTGGAACGCTATAAGCTGATTTTGATTTTGGCATTATAATTAAACTAAGGCTTTGCCTTTACCCTTGATTTTGTTCTCTTCCTGATCATTTGGTCCTAATATCATTTGATTGTGAGGTTTCCCTGAAGGTATCATTGGGAAACAATTTTCATTAGGATCAACATGACAATCAAAAATAACTGGACCTTTATAATCTATCATTTCTTGAATTTTTTCATCTAACTCAGAAGGGTTTTCTGCTTTAATTCCTTTACAGCCATAAGCGTCAGCCATTTTTAAAAAATCAGGAAGTGCTTCAGAATAACTCTCTGAGTAGTTTTTTTCATGTAAAAGCTCTTGCCATTGTCTAACCATTCCCATGTACTGATTATTCAAAATAAAAATTTTAATTGGTAAGTTATATTGAACTGCAGTGGACATTTCTTGCATTGTCATTAATACAGAGGCCTCACCAGCAATATCAACTACTAACTTTTCAGGGTGAGCAATTTGCACACCTACTGCTGCTGGTAATCCATAACCCATTGTACCTAAGCCTCCAGATGTCATCCATCTATTTGGTTTATTAAATTTGTAATGTTGTGCTGCCCACATTTGATGTTGACCAACTTCAGTTGTTACATAGGTATCTTTATCTTTTGTTAACTCATACAGCCTTTGAACTGCATGTTGAGGCTTGATGCTATGATTACTGTTAACAAAATTAAGGGAGTCTTTGCCTCTCCATTTTTGTATTTGTTCCCACCATTTAGCAATATTTGATTTATTAGATTTACTGTGGCCATTTTTTTTCTTCAATATTGTTTTATTTACTTTACCAATTACTTTCGTAACATCACCTACTATAGCAAGATCAACTTTTATAATTTTATTTATAGACGAAGGATCTATATCAATATGAACTTTTTTTGAGTTTGGTGAAAATTCATCTATTTTTCCTGTAATACGATCATCAAATCTTGCACCAATGTTTATTAAAAGATCACAATCATGCATAGCATTGTTTGCTTCATAAGTTCCATGCATGCCTAACATTCCAAGGAATTGATTATCATCACCAGGATATGCACCTAAACCTTGAAGTGTAGAGGTGATTGGGAATCCTGTTAATTCGACAAACTCTCTTAATGCATCACTTGCCTTTGGTCCTGAATTAATTACTCCACCACCACTATAAATAACTGGTTTTTTTGCATTTTTTAATAAATCAATTAATTGATCTATTTGTTTTTGAGAAAATTTATTATTTGATTTTCCATTTAATTTTTTATCTTTTTTGGGTTTTATATATTTAGTTTTTGCAAATTGAATATCTTTTGGAATATCAACTAAAACAGGGCCTGGTCTTCCTGTAGTTGCAACTTTAAATGCTTCATGCATTATTTCTGATAAATCATTTATATCTTTTACTAACCAATTATGTTTTGTGCAGGGCCTAGTAATACCGGTGGTATCACATTCTTGAAATGCATCAGTTCCTATTAAATGGGTTGGAACTTGACCAGAAATACAAACCAATGGAACCGAGTCCATATATGCATCTGTTAATGCGGTAACAACATTGGTAGCGCCAGGTCCAGACGTAACTAAAACAACTCCAGGCTTACCTGAGGATCTTGCATATCCCTCAGCTGCATGACCAGCACCTTGTTCGTGTCTCACCAATATATGTTTAATTGAAGTATGATTTTTAAGTTCATCATAAATTGGTAAAACTGCTCCACCAGGATATCCAAAAATATGTTCTACCTTTTGATCTTCAAGGCATTTAAAAACAATTTCTGCACCTGTATATAATTTTGGCATTTCGCAATCTAGCTGAAGTTGTGCTGATTGGTCAAGTTTTGATTGAGATATTTAAATTTTTTTTAAAAAATTATTTAACTCTTTCGGTTTTAATTTGAGCCAAGTATTCATGTTACCTCTTGCCCATGTGCTTTGTCTTTTAGCGTATTGCCTAGTTTTTATTGATATATTTTCAATAATATCTTCCAATTCTTTTTCATTATTTAAGTATTGTCTGATTTCATTGATACCAATTGCCTTATTAACACTTTTGTCTTTTTTGACCTTTAATTTAATAAAATTTTTTACTTCTTTAATTGCTCCATTTTTAATCATTTCCTTAGATCTGAGAATAATTTTCTCAATCAATTCCAAACGAGGAAAATCAATATAAATTTTATAAAAATCACTTTTTTGAAAATTAGACTTAGTATTTTTGTACCATTCATGAATTGATTTCTTGGTATATAATTTTACTTCATAAGCTCTTATGGATCTGTGCGGATCAGTTGGATTAATTTTATTTTTAGAATCTGGGTCAAGTTTTAAAAGTTTATTATAAAACTTATCTTGACCTACTTTTGAATGCATTAGTCTTATTTGATTTCTAATCTTTATGGGTGTGCTTGGAATTTTAACCAGTCCATCAGTTAATGCCTTAAAATATAAACCCGTACCTCCTACAAGGATTGGCGTTTTTTTTCTTTTTTTTATTTCTTCGATTTTTTTATAAACTAATTTCAACCAATTCCCGGTTGAAAAATTTTTTTTAACATCTTGAAAGCCATATAGATGATGTCTTATTTTTTGATATTTTTTTTGATCTGGTCTTGCTGAAAGAACCTTTAATTGCTTATAAACTTGCATGCTATCTGCATTTATAATTTCTCCATTTACTTTTTTGGCAAGCTTAATAGCAAAACTTGATTTACCTGAAGCAGTTGGTCCAGAAATTAATATAATCTTGGATTTAAAATCCATGATTAGTCAAGCTTAATTCCAATATATCTTCTTTGATTTTGATTATTATAAATTGCAAGCAATATTGTTTTTTGATTTGAGTTTAAAACTTGCTTAGTAATTTGTATTAAATCGTCAATAGTCTTAATTCTTTCTTTTTGAGCCTCGACAATAATACTATTCACCTCAATTGATCCAGCTAAAGGACTATTATTTTGAATGCTTGTGATCACAAGTCCAGTAGTTTGATTTGGCAGTTTACGATTTTTTATATCTTCTTTGTTAAGAGATCTGACAGTAATTTTTAAATCTTGAATTTGATCAGTGGTATCTATTGTTTTTTGTTTTTCACTAACTTTAAAATCTTCTGATGTTTCAAGTCTTCCAAGTAAAACATTTTTTATAATTTCTTTTTTATCTCTCCATATTTTAACTTCAACATTTTTACCAACTTGTGTTCGCGCAACAATCGCTGGTAGTTCTTTCATTTGATTAATTCTTTCACCATTAAATTCTAAAATAATATCACCAGCTTTTATTCCAGCTTTTTCTGATGGACTATTTTCAGCTACACTTGCAACTAAGGCGCCTCTTGGTTTGTCTAATTTTTCAACCTCTGCAATTTCTTTTGTGACATCTTGTATTCTTACGCCCAGCCATCCTCTTTTAGTTTCTCCAAATTCTATTAGTTGATTAATTACAATTTGAGCACTGTTCGATGGAATTGAAAATCCAATACCAATTGAACCGTTTCGACCTAAAATAGCAGTATTAATTCCTATAACATTTCCCTCCATATCAAATAAGGGTCCACCAGAATTTCCTGAATTAATTGAGGCATCCGTCTGAATAAAATCTTCATATCTAGATAGTCCAATTGATCTGTTTCTTGCTGAAATAATTCCAGCTGTAACTGTGCCCCCTAAACCAAATGGATTTCCAATAGCAATCACCCAATCCCCTATTCTAGCTTTATCTGAGTCACCAAAAGCAACCGGTATAAACTTTTCATTAGTTTCTAATTGCAAAACAGCTATATCCATTAGTGGGTCTGCTCCTAAAACTTTTGCCTTAAATTCTTGATCACCATTTACTCTAACAATTATGTCATCAGCATCTTGTATTACATGATTGTTGGTTATAACTATCCCTTTTTCATCAATTATAAATCCTGAACCTAATGCAGCTGATTGTCTTTCTTGAGGATCTCCAAACTCTTTAAACATATCTCCAAAGGGTGATCCTGGAGGTAATTGAAATGGTAGTGGATTAGATTTTGTAACTACAGTTGTTGATGTTGAAATATTTACAACAGATGGCATCAATTTTTCAGCGAGATCAGCAAAAGACTCGGGGATAGGCTTTGAGTAAGATTGAGTTAAAGAACTAAGAGATAAAATTATAGTTATAAAGATAATTTTGAATTTTTTCATTTTAACTTTTTATATAATAAATAATTATAAATCCTATAATTGCAAAGATAAGTCCTCCAGATCTCAACTGACTATCTTTCACAAGTTCTAATTTTTTTAACATATTTTTCATTTTTGCTGGAAATATGGCATATAAAATTCCTTCAACGAATAAGAATAAGCCAAAAGCTATGACTAGCTCATTCATTTAAAAAATTATTGTTGGATTTCAGGTTTTATGTTTCCAAAAAATTTGAAGAACTCACTGTCAGGCGATAAAATCAAAGAAGTTTCCCCTCCAATTAATGCCTTTTCGTAAGCCTGCATTGCTCTGTAAAATGCAAAAAATTCAGGATCTTGACCAAAGGCATCAGCAAAAATTTTATTTCTTAAACCATCACCTTCCCCTTTCATAATCTCTGACTGTTTTTGTGATTCTGCTAAAATAACTGTGACTTCTTTATCTGCAGTTGAAGTGATGGTAACTGCCATCTCTGCACCTTTTGCTCTAAATTCTTTTGCTTCTCTTTCCCGCTCCGTTTGCATTCTTCTATAAATTGCATCACTATTTGCTTGTGGAAGGTCGGCTCTTTTAATTCTTACATCAACAATAGTAATTCCAAAATTTTTAGCTTCGTTATTTACACCTTCTTTAATTAAAGCCATTTGTTTTGATCTATCTTGAGACAGTAAAGTTTGTAATTCTTCTTGACCTAAAACATTTCTAATTCTCGAGTTTATAATTGTTGATAATCTTGATCGTGCTACCCTCTCATCTCCAACTGAAATATAGAACTGTAGTGGATCAACAATTTTAAATCTTGCAAACGCATCAACAATTAAACGCTTTTGGTCTGAAGCAATTACTTCTTCGGGAGGTGTGTCTAAATTTAATATTCTTTTATCAAGGTAAACCACGTTTTGAATAAATGGAATTTTAAAGTTTAAACCAGGTTTAGTAATTATTCTTTTTGGATCTCCAAATTGAAGAATGATTGCCTGATTAACTTCTTTTACAATAATTACTGACAAAAAAGCTAAAACACCAATTGCAATAATTAATCCGCCTAAAATTTTTCCAGCTTTCATTTAATTAGTCGCTTTCTTTTTTAATTCAGGAAGTGGTAAGTAAGGCACTACTCCTGAACCTGCATTTTTTTCTATTATCACTTTGTCAATATCTGCTAATACTTTTTCCATCGTTTCTAAGTACATTCTCTCCTGAGTTACTACTTTTGCGTTTTTATATTCATTATATATTGATATAAATCTACTCGCTTCACCCTCTGCTTTTGCTACAACTTCTTTTTTATATGCTTCAGCAGCTTGTAAGATCTTTTGACCTTCCCCTCTAGCTCTTGGTATTACATCGTTAGCATAAGCTTCAGCTTCATTTTTAGATCTTTCCATATCTGCTCTTGCAGCTTGTACATCTCTAAATGCATCAATTACTTGATCTGGTGGATCGGCTTTTTGGGTTTGGACCTGCGTAATTTGAATTCCACTCTCATAGTCATCTAAAATATTTTGGATAATTTCTTGTGTTTCTACCTCAATTTTAGATCTACCTTCAGTTAAAATTGGTTGAATATCACTTTTTGCAATAACCTCTCTCATAGCTGTCTCTGCAGCTGCTTTAACCGTTCCCTCTGGGTCTTGAATTTTAAATAAAAAATTTCCTGCATCTTTAATTACCCAGAATACAGAAAAATCTATGTTAACAATGTTTTCATCTCCAGTTAACATTAAACTTTCTTGTGGAACATCTGCAACTCCTCCACCAGTAGAAAAACCACTGTCTCTTTCAGATCTAAAACCTATATCTATTCTGTTAACTTTTGTAACTTTAGGAGTAAGCACACTTTCTACTGGGAAAGGTATATGATAATTTAATCCTGGTTGGGTAGTTTTAATAAACTTACCAAATCTTAAAACAACACCTTGTTCGTCAGGTAAAACTCTATAAAGTCCACTTGCTAACCAAATAAAGGCTAAAACTAATAATATTAATCCGATAGATTTACCACCTGATGATTTTCCACCAGGTAAAAATTTTTTAATTTTATCTTGAATCTCTTTTATGATTTCATCAATGTTCGGAGGTGTTGGGCCTCTACCTGATCCATTATTATTTCCGCCACCTGGAGGTGATCCCCATGGGCTTCCACCCCTACCTCTAAAATCATCTGACATATGACGAAGTATATAGTGTCTTTATTATAAAAAACAAGTAATGATAGTTGTATGTCAGATAAAAAGCCCGAACTTAGTGCCGCAATGAAACAGAAGCTTGAGCCTAAAAAATTCACAAAAAATCCAATATTAGGAACAAAATTTACAATAGCAATTTCAAGCGCAAAAGGTGGTGTTGGAAAATCTACTTTTGCTACAAATTTAGCTTTAGCCTTAAAACAAGTTGGATGTAAGGTTGGATTATTAGATGCAGACATTTATGGTCCCTCAATTCCAAAAATGTTCAATATTAGTGAAAAACCTAAAAGTGATGGCCAAAAATTAGAACCTATTGTTAAGTATAATATTCAATGTATGTCCATTGGTTTCTTAGCTGACCAACAAACACCCATGATATGGCGTGGTCCAATGGTTACAAGTGCTATTAAAACTTTTACTCAAAAAGTTAATTGGAAAGAATTAGATTTTATAATTGTTGATATGCCACCTGGCACAGGAGATACACAATTAACTTTTTCACAAGAAATAAAAATGGATGGTGCGATTATAGTTTCTACCCCACAAGAGGTCGCTCTTTTAGATGTCAAAAGAGGTATTAAAATGTTTGATAAACTCGGAGTAAAAATCTTAGGTTTAGTAGATAATATGAGTTTTTTTATTGGAGATGATGGTAAAAAATATAAAATATTTGGCGAAGGTGGTGTTAAAAAAACTGCAGAAGAATTTGAAAAAGAATTTTTAGGTGAAATACCAATTAATTCTGATGTAGGTAAAGCTTCAGATGAAGGAAAACCTTTAGTAGAAGCAAATCCAGATCATGAAATTTCAAAAATATATTTAGATTTTGCTAATAAAATTAAATCAACTTATCTTTAAGATCAAAAGCAATCATTAGCTCATTCCACTCTCTTTTTGAGAGTCCTGAGTTATCTACGTCAATATTTTCACGTTTAATAAGTTTTTGAATAATTAATTTTCCTTTAGCTGAAACTTCTGTACCTCCAACTCTATAATCCATAAAAGCTTCATAAGTTATAGGAGCCCATTTTTTCACAGTATCCAGCATTATATCAGCGTAAACTCTTATTTCATATTGTGCATGAATATCAGCTCTTAATCTTAAAAAATTCATTAGGTTTAAAAGATCAGTTTTCCAATACCATTGAGTATAGGTATTTAAGGTCAAATTCATTCTTGCTAGTTCTCTTGCTAAGCCTTTTTTATTTTCATCAATAGTTGAACCATCAAATCTTTCATTAAGCATTGTTTCATAATTGTCGTAAGTTCTCTCAGCATCACTTTTTAAAAGTTCTAAAACTTCTTCTGCTTGTTTGCCTTCCAATAGATCACCTCTACCTTGTCTATTACTGGTAGATTGAGCTGCTAAGTTTTCTTGTGTAGGTAAATAAAATTCTTTATCTAAAATAGAATATCTCGCAGAATATTCATTAACATTAGCAGTTCTGTGTCTAATCCACTGTCGAGCAATAAATATTGGTAACTTTATATGGTATTTTATTTCGCACATTTCAAATGGAGTACTATGCCAATGTCTCATTAAATATTTGATTAAACCTTTATCAGTTGAAACTTGCTTAGTTCCTTTTCCATAAGAGACTCTTGCTGATTGAACAATTGAAGTATCATCCCCCATATAATCAACTACTCTTACAAAACCATGATCTAATGCAGGAATCGCCTCGTATAGTATATTTTCAAGTTCTGGTACTGTAACTCTTTTAGTTTGATTGCTTTGAGATTGTTGATTTTTTATTTCTATTGCTTGTTCTTTTGTAAGTTTCATGATTGTTATTGAATCTGTTGTAATTCCTTTTATATTAATAATGTTGGTTTTCCAACTACGACGATAAACGAATTTCGTAATAACCATTGCGGACGTGGGGGCAGTACCCACCACCTCCACCATTACAACTTATGGGGGTGAACTAGATTCGACGAATGTCTAAAGGCTATTCTTTCGTTCGGGATTGTTCCACCGTGACGGGCTAATTTATAATTGCTAACGAAAGTTACGCACTTGCTGCCTAATTAACTTAGTTAATTAAGCAAACGGGGTTCGGGGCACCTGGCAACAGAACGCCCCTTCTCATTTGTTAATTTAGTTTGCAGTATCAACGTCATTTGAAAAATACAACTAAGGGATTCGGAATGTGTTCGGAATTAAAATTTTAAATTTTTATCTTGGATATGTTAATGGACAAATAGAAGTTGAGCTTACTGTTAATGCTTTCGGTCCACCCATTGCATTAGGATAACTACATATTTTAGTAAAACCAGAAATGTTATGAGTATGAGTTAATGGACATATTGACGTTGAAGGCACAGTAATTGCAGATTGCCCGCCAACACCATTATAATAACAAACTTTTGTAAAACCTGTTGAGGTTGAATATCCGGTGCTAGTAGTTGGAGTTGGAGTGCTTAATGCTTGACCTAAGCTTATTAATCCTTCTGTAACCCTTTTGTCTCTTAAAGCTTTTGCCATGTATGGAGAACAATCAAGATTTCTTCTTATAATTGATGCTCTTCTATCAGGTTGCCAAATATTATAATCAGGTAAATTAAAATAGTCATAGCAAAGTTTAGATGCAGGCTGAGAGTCATATTTCATAGCTGCTTCTTGTGCAGTCATGCAGCCATTAAGACCTAAAAAAATTATTACTAAAAGTAATTTTCTCATTAATAATGTTACCAACTTAAAAATTAAATTACGAGTCAATTTTGACTCGGAATCTATTCGGAATTATTGCAAAATTTACGTAATTTAATTATTGCTAATTGCTGAAATATAAGGATTCTAGAAACAAAGTTTGGGGCACCTGGCAACAGAACGCCCCCTAATTAAAATAATTATTTTTTTAACTCTGCTTGTGCTGCAGCTAGTCTAGCGACTGGAACTCTATAAGGGGAACAAGAAACATAATTAAGTCCTACTTTTGCACAAAAAGAAATACTTTTGGGATCACCTCCGTGCTCTCCACATATCCCTAATTTGATATTTTTATTTTGGCTCTTACCTCTTGCAACAGCAATCTCAACTAAATCTGAAACCCCTTCATCAATTGATACGAAAGGATCAATAGAAAATATTTTATTTTCTAAGTAATCGTTTAAAAATTTTCCACTATCATCTCTACTTATTCCAAAAGTAGTTTGAGTTAAATCATTTGTTCCAAAACTAAAGAAATCTGCATGTTTTGCTATTTCTTTTGCCTTTATAGCTGCTCTTGGAAGCTCAATCATTGTTCCGACCATAAAGTCTATTTTTAATTTATTTTCTTTTTGAACCACGCTTGCTATTCTTTTGACTAAGTGTTTCATTATTTTAATTTCAGCCTCTGTAGAAACGAGAGGTATCATTATTTCAGGAAAAGCTGACTTAATTTTATTTTTTTTAAGCTCACATAATGCTTCGAAAATTGCTCTACATTGCATCTCATATATTTCAGGAAATGATATAGCTAATCTGCAACCTCTGTGACCTAGCATTGGATTTTGTTCATGAAGTTCCTCAATCCTTGTTTCAACTTCTTTGACCGTAAGATTAACAATTTCTGCTAATTCGCTAATTTCTTTATTTGTTCTTGGTAAAAATTCATGTAGTGGAGGATCCAACAATCTTACTGTAACTGGTAAGCCATTCATAATCTTAAAAATTTCAGTAAAGTCTTTTTTTTGATGTGGTAAGAGTTTATCTAAAGCTTTAGCTCTATCATCTTTGGTTTTAGAAAGAATCATTTCCCTAACAGATAAAATTCTCTCTTCATCAAAAAACATGTGCTCAGTTCTGCAAAGTCCAATACCTTCGGCGCCAAAATCTTTTGCAGTTTTAGTATCTTTTGGGGTTTCTGAATTTGTTCTAATCTTTAATTTTCTGTAGCTATCAGCCCACGACATTAATTTTGAAAAATCACCAGACATTTCTGGCTTTACAGTAGCAACACTGCCTTCGATTATTCTTCCTGTTGAGCCGTCTATTGTTATTATATCTCCCTCTTTAATTTCCATTAATGATGTTTTAAATGACTTATTTTCATAATTGATGTCAATTTCACTCGATCCAGAAACACAAGGCCTTCCCATTCCTCTTGCTACAACTGCTGCATGACTTGTCATTCCACCTCTTGCAGTTAGTATTCCTTTAGCAGCATGCATTCCTTGTATATCTTCAGGAGAGGTTTCTACTCTAACTAATATTGTGTCCTGCATCATGGATGTTAGCCTTTCTGCTTCATCAGATGTGAATACAACTTTACCACTGGCAGCACCTGGTGATGCAGGCAAGCCATTTGCAATTACATTTATCGTGCTTTTTTCATCTAGAGTTGGATGGAGAAGTGTATCAAGTGAGTGTGGATCAATTCTTAATATAGCTTCTTTTTTTAAGATTAATTTTTCTTTAACCATATCAACTGCAATTTTAACTGCAGATTTTGCAGTTCTTTTTCCAGAACGTGTTTGAAGCATCCACAGCTTTTTATTCTCAACTGTGAACTCTACATCCTGCATATCTTTGTAGTGTTTTTCTAATTTTTTAAGGATCTTATAAAGTTGTTTATAAACTTTAGGCATGGACTCTTCCATTGATGGAGCTTTAACTTTAGCTTTTTGTCTAGCTTTTTTAGTTATATATTGCGGAGTTCTCGTTCCAGCCACAACATCCTCTCCTTGTGCATTAATTAAATATTCTCCATAAATTTCGTTTTCACCGTCTGATGGATTTCTTGTAAAAACAACACCAGTTGCACAGTCGTCTCCCATGTTTCCAAAAACCATTGATTGTACATTAACCGCTGTACCCCACTCTGCAGGTATGTGATTTAATTTTCTATAGATTTTTGCTCTCTTACTATCCCAAGACAAAAATACTGCACTGATTGCTCCTAACAGCTGTTCATGAACATCTTGTGGAAAATCTTTATTTGCTTTTTCCTTAACTGTTCTTTTAAAATCTTCTATTAAACCATCCCAGTCATTTTCATCTAAATCAGTGTCTAACAAAACACCCTTTGTAAGTTTGTAATTCTCGATTAATTCCTCAAAATGATACCCTTCAACTCCCATTACTACATTGCCATACATTTGAATAAACCTTCTGTAACTATCTTTGGCAAATCTACCATTAAGGGTTTTTGATGCCAGGGCTTTGACAGTTTTATCGTTTAATCCTAAATTTAAAATTGTATCCATCATGCCAGGCATAGAAACTCTCGCTCCAGATCTGACTGAGAGTAGTAATGGATTTTTTAAATCACCAAATTTTTTTGAAACTTCTTTTTCAACAGCCTTTAATTCTTTTTTAATTGATGTGATTATATTTTTATTAAGTTTTTTTTTATCTTTATAGAATAAATCACATACTTTTGTAGAAATAGTAAATCCAGGTGGAACTGGTAATCCCATTCGACCCATTTCTGAAAGATTGGCGCCTTTTCCACCCAAAAAATTTTTGGGGATTTTAATTTTTTTGCTGTCTTTTGATTTAAAATTTAAAATTAGCTTTTTCATTTTTGGGAGTCTACTAAAGAAAAATTAACATAGTTGTTGAAAGTTTTACATAAGATTTGAATAAGTTCTAGTCTATTTTTTCGAATACCAGGATCAACATCATTAACTATAACATTGTCAAAAAAATCGTTAATTACTTTTTTGGCATCTAATAAGTTATCTAAAGTTTCAGAATAAACTTCATCTTTATTAATTGAAGAAAAATATTTTCTTAAATCATTTATTTTTTTAAACAAATTTTTTTCAAAATCCGTTTTAAAAATACCAGGGTCAGTTGTATTTGAAAGATCAAAATTCTGTACTTTCAACTCACTTTCCAAGATATTTGAGGCTCTTTTGTAACTTGATATTAATTCGTGTCCATTTGATTTAGAAATTATTTTGTCTAAATACTTTGCCTTTTCAAAAATTACTACAAGTTGATCTAAATTATGTGAATTGATAGATGCTTGAATAATATCATTTCGAATATTTTCTTCCTTCATATAGAATTTTAGTCGGTCCATTAAAAATTCAGAAAGTTCTTTTTGAAGAAGTTTATTTTCAAATTTAAAGCCTTGATCTATATAGAGTGAAGCTGAATAGTTAATCAAATCTCTTATTTTAATATGATTTTTGTTTTCGACAATTATTCTAATTACTCCTAAAGTTAGTCTTCTAAGTGCAAATGGGTCTTTAGAACTTGTTGGCTTTTGGTTAATTCCAAAAAAACCTACAAGGGTATCTATTTTGTCTGATAGAGCTAGTGCTATACTAAAAGGCTTTTTGGGAATCTTAGACCCAGATCCTGAGGGTAAATATTGTTCACTTATTGATAGCGCTACATCCTTGTCAAAACCTTGTGCCTCAGAAAAATAACCACCCATTATCCCTTGAAGCTCAGGAAATTCACCCACCAGTTCAGATAATAAATCAACTTTAGAGATTGAGGCTGATAATTCTACTTTTTCTTTGCTTATTAATAGTTCATCTGAAAGTATTCCTCCAAGCTTTCTCATTCTTTGAACTTTATCAAAATAACTTCCCAAACCTTTAAAATAATTCATAGATTTTAAATTTGAGACTTGTTTTACTAAATTTTGAGATTTATCTTTTTGCCAAAAGAATTTTGCATCGGAAAGTCTTGCTTCTACTACTCTCTCATTACCTAGCTTTATTAAACCTTTTAGATCTTTTTTGTTTGAAATAACTAAAAATTCGTTAGTAATATTACCCTTATTATCAAAAGTAGGAAAATACTTTTGATGGTATTGCATGGTGATTATTAAAATCTCTTTGGGTATTTTTAAAAACTTTTTATCGAACTGACAAACAAGAACATTGGGCTGATCTATTAAATCAACAACCTCTTCCAATAGTTTTGGATTTTGTTCTATAACAATATTTTTTTTTTTTAAAAGTAAATCAAATTTTTTTTCAATAATTTTTTTTCTTACAGTATGGTCGATTATTATTTGTTTCTTTTTAAAGAAATTTTTATATTTCTTAAAATCAGAAATTTTTATTTTCTTTTCTTCAAAATCTTTATCTACAAAAGTTAAATTAGATGACTGAATATGATGAAACTTAAATATTAGTGTTTTTTTATTAAATATTGCCAAAATAGACTTTAGTGGTCTACCCCAATTTAAACCAAAATTCCCCCAACGCATTGATTTTTTCCATTGAATTTTATTTAATATTTTTGGAACAAACTCTTCTAACAACTCGTGGGTATAAAGTTTTTTTGATTTTGTTTTAAAGAAGAAAAAGTTACCTTTTTCTGTTTCTTTTTCATAAAGATTTTGTTTTAGAATTTGATTTGATCGTATAAAACCCTCTATAGCTAGATCTGGGGCTTTTGTACTGGGACCTTTTATTTCCTCAGAATTCAAAGTTGTTTGTTTTTGAAGCCCTTCAAATAATATTACCAATCTATTTGGGGTTGAATAGGAAGAACTTCTTTTAAATGAAATAAATTTTTCTTTAAAGAAATCGTTGAAAGATTTCAATAAGTTTTCCCTTAAATTTTTTTGAAGACCCGCAGGTATTTCCTCGCTAAATAGTTCTAAAAAAAACTCAGACATTTTTAATTTTGACTATCTATCCAAATCCCAGCAGCAGACTTAGTGATGTCACGAATTCTTCCAATATAACCTGCTCTTTGCGCAACACTTATTGCTCCCCTCGCATCTAAAACATTAAACACGTGGCTTGCTTTTAAACATTGATCATATGCAGGTAATGAAACTTTTTTTTCAACTAATGATTTTGCTTCTGACTCATGCATATCAAACATTTTAAATAATTGTTCAACATTAGCATGCTCAAAATTATAAGCAGAAAACTCTTTTTCAGCTTGGTGAAAAACTTCTCTGTATTTTATATTCTCATCATTCCACAATAAATCGTAGACATTTTTTTTTTGTTGGGTAAACATACAGATTCTCTCTAAACCATATGTAATTTCTACTGAAACTGGTTTACATTCATAGCCCGCCATCTGTTGAAAGTAAGTGAATTGAGTAATCTCCATTCCATCACACCAAACCTCCCAACCTAACCCAGCTGCACCTAATGTAGGACTTTCCCAGTCATCTTCAACGAATCTAATATCATGATCATTGTGATGTATTCCAATTGTAGTAAGACTATTTAGATATAGCCTTTTTATGTTTTCAGGAGAAGGTTTAATCAAAACTTGAAATTGATAATAATGTTGAAGTCTATTAGGATTTTCACCATATCTACCATCGGTGGGTCTTCTTGATGGCTGAACATAAGCAGTTTTCCATGGTTGAGTACCCAACGATCTAAGAGTTGTAGCAGGATGGAACGTGCCAGCTCCAACTTCCATATCGTATGGCTGAAGAATAATACATCCTTGTTTGCTCCAAAATTTTTGAAGATTTAAAATAGTTTCTTGAAAGGTTTGAAATTTTTGTTTTTGTTTTGTTTTATTTTTATTTTTAGAAACCATATCTTTGCCAGATTGACCTCTCATCTAAAATATTTGCAAATTGATCTACTTGATTAGAGGAAGAAAGTTTTTGACTTAACCATCCTTTGGTCTTTTCAAATTTTTTAATTGTTACATCATCTCCATACTTTTCTTTCAAAATTTCGTGGGCGTTTCCTATTCCATCTATTAATCCTAAAGTCTTTGATTTACTTCCTGACCAAAATTCACCAGAAAATAGTTCGATATCAGATTTTTTTAACTTAGTGCCTCTACTTTTTTCAACAACATCAATAAAATCTTTATGTAAGTCTAATTGAATATTTTTAAGTCTTTCTATATCTTCATTCTTTTCTTCAAGAAAGGGATCGAGAGTACTTTTATTTTTACCAGCAGTATGAACTCTTCTCTCAACACCAATTTTTTTTATTAATTCTGTAAAACCAAATGATGAATAAATAACTCCAATAGATCCGATAATAGAACTTGAATTTGCATAAATTTCGTCCCCAGCACATGCTATAAGATAGCCTCCAGATGCAGCAACATCCTCTGCAAATACTATTACATGCTTATTATTTTTTTTAGCTTGCTGTCTAATAAAACTATAAATTAAGTGAGATTGAACAGGTGATCCCCCTGGTGAATTTATGGTAATTGCAACACATTTGGCTTTTTTCAATGAAAAAGCTTTTTTAATTATCTCCTCCTGCCCAGCAAAGTCTATACCCTGTTTAAATTTTCCTGCATTTCCAATCACACCACTCAGCTTTAGATGAGCTACTATTTTTTTCTTTTTAAAAAAAGAGAACATAAATATTTCTTATAGAATTATTAGTTGAATATAAAGACTACTTATAATTGAAGAATAAGGTGCGTCAATTGATAAGTAATAAATAAAAGTTAATTATACTAGTTTAAATTTAATATGGGAACAGTCGTACAGCTTAAAAATCAGATAAATAATTCTTATTTTCAGTTAAAGGACTCTCTTGAAGAAAAGCTTATTTTAACTGAGGAAAAAATTAAAACTAAATTAATTAGCGATGTAGAGCTAGTTCAAAAAATGACTAGCTATCATATGAAAACTGGTGGTAAGAGGTTGAGAGCTCTACTAACTTTAGGAACTGCAAAATTATGTGGTTATACAAAAGGTTCAAGAGACGTGAATTTAGCTGCATGTGTTGAATTAATTCATAGTGCAACTTTAATGCATGATGACGTTATAGATGAAGGTTTGGTTAGAAGAGGAAAAGAAACTTTAAATAAAGTTTGGAATAATCATTCATCAGTTTTAGTAGGTGACTATTTACTAAGTAGATGTTTTGAGATGATGGTTGAAGATGGCAATATAGAAGTTCTAAAATTATTATCATCTACCTCATCAAAAATAGCTCAAGGAGAAGTTTTGCAGCTTCAACATAAGGGTGAAGTCGACATGCTCGAAGAGACTTACCTAAAAATTATTTCTGCAAAAACTGCTGAGCTATTTGCAGCAGCTACAAAGGTTGGTGCAATTTTATCTGATAGTAATAAAAAAGAAAAAGATGCACTTCAATTTTATGGTAGAAACCTTGGACTTACTTTCCAAATTGCTGATGACACACTTGATTATAACGCTGAGCTTAAATTATTTGGAAAAAAAATAGGACAAGATTTTTTTGAAGGAAAAATTACACTTCCAATAATTTTACTTTACCAGAAACTTGAAATCGAAGAAAAAAATAACTTAATTAATATGTTTAGTAAAGACACTAGAGATAAAGATGATTTAGATAAAACAATTGCTTTAATAAGTAAGCATAAAATTATAAATGAGTGCTACCAGAAAGCACAACATTATATTAATCTTGCTTCAAATTCATTGAGTGTATTTAAAGATAGTAAAGAAAAAGAAATTTTAAAAAATCTGACAACATTTAGTTTATCTAGAAGCTTTTAAGGACTCAAAAGAGATCTGATCCATTGTCCTTTAGAATTTTTTATATATTTTAATCTTTCGTGAATTCTATTATCTCCATCCAGCCAGAATTCAATACTTGAAGGAGACAAGTTCCATCCTGACCAATAATTTGGTCGTGGAACATTATTCTTATCTGCGTATTTTTTTTTATATTCTTCTATAGATTTATCTAGTTGATCTCTATTTTTAAGTTCTTTACTCTGTTTAGATGCCCATGCTCCTATTCTGCTTTCATAACTTCTTGAATTATAATATTCATCTGCAACCTCATTGGGCACTGATGAAACAGTGCCATTAATTCTAATTTGTCTTAGCAAACTTTTCCAATGAAAGCACATTGCTACGTTTGGATTTTCTTTAAGTTCATGTCCTTTTTGACTGTCCAAATTTGTATAAAATACAAATCCATTTTGATTAAAGTCTTTTAACAAGACCATCCTTACAGATGGGATGTTATTTTTGTTAGATGTTGCTAGCGCTACTGCGTTTGGGTCGTTTGGCTCAGTTTTTTTTGCTTCTTCCATCCAAGTATCAAATAAATGAATTGGATCATCTACATCCATAAAACAATTATTAAGCCCAAGTGAGTTTTTTTGATTCATAATTTAAACAAAATAATCTATATAATATAAATAATGTCATTTAATACATTTGGAAAGCTATTTCGTTTCTCTACTTGGGGTGAATCTCATGGTCCTGCAATTGGTTGTATCGTTGATGGATGTCCCCCAAATATTAATTTGAGTGAAAAAGATATACAAAAAGAACTGGATAAGAGAAAACCAGGACAATCAAAATTTACAACTCAAAGAAAAGAAGACGATAAAGTACAAATATTGTCTGGAGTTTTTGATGGAAGAACCACTGGTACACCAATATCTTTAATTATTTATAATAAAGATATGAGATCAAAGGATTATGGAAATATTAAAGATAAATTTAGACCTGGGCACGCTGACTTTACTTATTTCAAAAAATATGGAATTAGAGATTATAGAGGTGGTGGAAGATCTTCAGCAAGAGAAACTGCATCAAGGGTTGCAGCTGGTGCAATAGCAAAGTTGGTTTTACAGAAAAAATTAGGTAAAAAATTTAAAGTTATTGGTGCTGTCACTCAATTAGGCATACTAGGGTGTGATACTGACAAATGGAATGACAAAATAATTACAAAAAATCCGTTTTTTTGTCCTGATAAATCAATGATAAAACTTTGGGAAAAATATTTATTAGGGGTAAGAAAATCTGGATCTTCATGCGGTGCAGTGATTGAAATTAGAGCGAGAGGAATTCCAGTAGGATTGGGCGCACCTATTTACTCAAAACTAGACTCTGATATTGCATCTAGTTTTATGAGCATTAATGCTGTGAAAGGAGTTAATATTGGCGTAGGAATGAACTCTGCACAACTAAGTGGTGAGCAAAACTCAGATGAAATTTCACAAAAAGGTAAAAAACTTAAGTTTAATTCAAATAATGCTGGTGGAATTTTGGGTGGTATTTCAACTGGACAAGAAATTATTGCTTCATTTGCAGTAAAACCAACATCATCAATCTTAACAACAAGAAAAACAATTGATAAATTTGGAAAAAATACAACCATATCTGTAACAGGGAGACACGATCCATGTGTTGGCATAAGAGCTGTACCTGTTGGTGAGGCAATGATGAATTGTGTTTTATTGGATCACTATCTGATGAACAAGGCACAATGTCATTAAAACAATTTAATTTTTTACAACTTTGATTGAATTTTTGTTAAATAAAATATCTATAATTTTCTCTGAAATTTGAGAAGCGTTTAAACCAGCAATTTCATACATTTTTTCTGGAGTATTTTGTTCAATAAATTTGTCTGGTAGATTCATTGATCTAAATTTTAGACCTTTGTCAAATATCCCTTTCTCTGCAAGTAAGTTTTTAACATGTGAACCAAATCCGCCAATTGACCCTTCTTCAATAGAGATTAAAATTTCATGCTCTCTAGCACATTTAATAATTAACTCTTCGTCTAAGGGTTTGGCAAACCTTGCATCAACAATAGTAGTTGAAACTCCTTTTTGTTTTAAATTTTCTGCCGCTAATTTACATTCTTGTAATCTTGTACCCAAGTTTAACAGGCATACTTGACTACCATTTTGAATTATTCTTCCTTTTCCAATTTCAACTTTTTCCTCTATTGATGGAAGTTCAACCCCAACACCTACTCCTCTTGGATATCTAATTGCACTTGGTCTATCATTAATACCTACTGAGGTATTTATCATTTTAACCAATTCGGCTTCGTCACTCGCAGCCATCACAATAAAATTTGGTAAAGTTGATAAATAAGTAATATCAAATGAACCAGCGTGTGTTGATCCATCAGCACCAACTAATCCAGCTCTATCAATTGCAAATCTCACTGGTAAGCTTTGAATAGCAACATCATGAACAACTTGATCGTATGCTCTTTGTAAAAATGTTGAGTATATTGCAGCATAAGGCTTATATCCCTCTGTTGCCATTCCAGCAGCAAATGTGACTGCATGTTGCTCAGCTATACCAACATCAAACATTCTTTTTGGAAACTCTTTACCAAAAATATCCATTCCTGTTCCACCAGGCATGGCTGCTGTTATTCCAACAATTTTACTATCTTTTTTGGCATGTTTGACAAGAGTATTTGCAAATACTTTTGTATATGAAGGTAAATTAGAACCACTTTTATTTTGTTCGCCAGTATCAACATTAAATTTTGAAACTCCGTGATAATGATCTTTAGCTTTTTCTGCGTAACTATATCCTTTACCTTTTTGTGTTTTAATATGAATCATAATTGGACCCTCATGATTTGAGTCTCTAGCATTTTTTAAAATTGGAATGAGAGTTGATAAATCATGCCCGTCAATCGGTCCCACATAATAAAAACCTAATGAATTAAACATAGTGCCACCAGTGAATGCAGATCTTAAAAAATCTTCTGCTTTCCCTGCTTTTGCACTAAACCTCTTTGAAAATGCAGAAGTAATTAATTTTATAGTTTCTCTAAAGCTAAAATATATTTTTCCAGTCAATAATTTTGCAAGATATGTTCTCATCGCTCCAACAGGTTTTGCGATTGACATATCGTTGTCGTTTAAAATAACAATCATTTTGGTTTTAGAGGCACCTGCATTATTCATTGCCTCATAAGCCATACCAGCACTGATAGCACCGTCTCCTATTACTGCTATTACGTTTGAGGATTTATTTTCTAATTTATTTGCCTCAGCTATACCTAGCGCAGAAGAAATTGATGTTGAACTATGAGCTGCACCGAAAGGATCATATTCACTTTCAGTTCTTTTTGTAAAACCCGATAATCCATTACCTTGTCTCAAAGTTCTAATTTTATCTTTTCTTCCTGTTAAAATTTTATGTGGATAGGATTGATGTCCTACATCCCAAATTAGTTTGTCATTTGGTGTATCAAATACATAATGAAGGGCAACGGTTAGTTCTACAACACCTAAACCCGCACCCAAATGACCGCCTGTTTGAGATACAGCATCAATCATTTCATCTCTGACTTCTTTTGCAACTTTTGGTAAATCCTTTTCAGAAATTTTTCTTAAATCAGAAGGGAAATTTATATCTTTTAAAAATATGCTTTTGTTTATCATCTATCTCTATTTAAAATGTATTCCAAAGTCTGTATTATTTTTTTTGAATTAGAACCGTATTTTTGTAATTTTTTGTTAATATTTATAATTAAATTATTACAATATTTAAGCGCATTATTATAACCAAGTAAACTAATAAGTGTTGCTTTTCCTTTTTTTTGATCTTTTCCTGTTTTTTTTCCAGCTATTTTTGAATTTCCTTTATGGTCAATAAAGTCATCAGAAATTTGAAATAGTAAGCCTATATCTGATCCAATATTTTCAAAAAACCTGAGCTCTAAATTTTTTTTATTCTTGATTATTGCTGGGGCCACACAACAAAAACTAAATAACATTCCTGTTTTTTTTATTTCCATTTCAATAATTTTATTTCTTGAAACTTTTTTTTTCTCATAATTTAAATCTAGATATTGCCCACCAGCAATACCAAGATGACCTGAGCATTCAGACAATTTTTTTATTAAATTAACTTTAGTTTTTTCAGGTAAATCTAAATTTTTGTTAGATAAAATTTCAAATGCCATAGTTAACAATGAATTCCCAGCTAGTACAGCTGTAGACTCTCCATATTTTACATGAGTAGATGCTTTTCCTCGCCTAATTTTATCATTATCCATACAAGGTAAATCGTCATGAATAAGGGAGTAGGCGTGTATACATTCTACTGCTGCACCAATCTGTATTAAAGTTTTGTAACTAATTGAAAATAACAAACCAAAGTCTATTAGTATTTTTGATCTAATTTTCTTTCCTCCAGGAAATAAACCATATTTCATTGCATTGATAAGATGAGAACTATTTTGATTATTAATAAATTTTTTTAAAAAATAATTTGTATCTTTTGCAATTTTATTTACTTCATTTTTCATTTTTTTTTTACAATTTCCTTGATTTTATTATTTGTCGTTTCACCTATAGATTTAAGACTTTTTTGAAATTTTTTTTCGATAAGATTATTTAATTTTAATAACTCTTGATATCTATCAACAGAATTATTTAAATTTTTTTCATTCTCTAGCGACTCAATTATGCTATTTGCTTTTTCAGTGAGCTCCTCCAAAGAGCTGTGTTGATAATCAAGTGGTAAATTTTTTTCATTCATATATTAGTAATTATTACATGAAATCTAATCAATCAAATATCAAAAAAGCAAAAAAATATTTAGACAGCAAAGAATGTATAGCAGTACCAACAGAAACAGTTTATGGATTAGCTGGGAATGCTTATTCTGACACCTCAGTAAAAAAAATATTCAAATTAAAGAAAAGACCTTCCAACAACCCTTTAATTATTCACTACTATAATGTTAAGGCTCTCGAACACGATTGTATAATTAATGAGGATTTTAAAAAACTATACAATAAATTTTCACCTGGACCAATTACATATATTTTAAAATTAAAAAAAAATTCAAAAATATCAAAATTTGCAACCAATAATAAAAATACAGTTGCTATTAGATTTCCCAAACATCCACTGCTGCGAAGATTACTTAAAGTTTTAAGTTATCCCTTAGCTGCACCAAGTGCAAATATTTCTTCAAAACTAAGCTCTGTACAGCCCTCTGATGTAAAAGAAGAATTTGGAAAAAAATTAAAATATATACTTAAAGGGGGAAGATGTTCAATTGGGGTAGAATCTACAATTATTAACCTTACTGATAATGCATCAATATTAAGACTTGGAGGTTTAAGTGTTTCAAAAATTAAAAAGATAATAAAAAAACAAATATTAATTAAGAATAAATCTAAAAACAAGATTTCACCAGGTTTGTTTTCTCTTCATTATTCTCCTGGAATACCTTTAAGGATGAATGTAAAGAAACCAAATAAAGGAGAAGCATTTGTATTAATAAAAAAAAGAAAAATAAATTCTAAAAATTATTTCTTTCTTAGTAAAAATAATAATTTGATCAAAGCTGCAAGAAATTTATATCCTCTCATAAGAAAAATTAAAAATAAAGGATACAAAAAAATTGCTGTCGAAAAAATTCCTAATATTGGAATAGGACAAACAATTAATGATCGGCTAGAGAGAGCTTCAAAATATTAAATGAAAAATTCAATTGAAGTAATAAATCTCTCTAAAAAATATAAATCAAAGAATGCTGTCAGTAATGTAAATTTTAAAATTGGTGAAAATGAAATTGTTGGCTTGTTGGGACCTAATGGATGTGGAAAGACAACCACAATTGGAATGATATTAGGGTTATTAAAACCTACTAAAGGTGAAGTTTTAATTAATGGAAAAAATATCGAGACAAATAAAATATCTCTTCTACATAGAATGAATTTTATATCCCCTTATATAGAGCTTCCTAAAAAATTGAAAGTTAAGCAAAATTTAATTGTTTATGGAAAATTATATAACGTTGACGATTTAGAAAATCGAATTAATTATCTTTCAGATAGACTTAGACTATCTGATCTTTTAGATAAAATAACAGGAGAACTTTCGTCAGGACAAAAAAATAGAGTCAGTTTGGCAAAAGCATTAATAAATGACCCTACAGTACTGCTACTAGATGAGCCAACAGCTTCATTGGATCCTGAAACAGGAGATTTTGTAAGAACATTTTTAGAAAATTATAAAAAAGAAAAAAAAATTTCAGTTTTACTTGCTTCACATAATATGGATGAAGTTAAAAGATTGTGTGGTTCTGTTTTAATGATGAAAGATGGAATTATCGTAGATAGAGGAACGCCTAATGATTTAATATTGAAACATGGGAGAAAAAATTTAGAAGAGGTGTTTTTGGAAATAGCGAGAAATAAAAGATGAATTTTACAAGAATTTATGGACTTTTTTTAAGACATTTTTACTTAATCACTAGATCATTTCCAAGAGTCCTTGACTTAATATATTGGCCCTCAATTCAAATAACTTTATGGGGATTTATTTCAAATTTTTTTGCAGAGCACAGTACTTACTATAGTGGTGCTGTAGGTGTAATTCTATCATGTGCAATTCTCTACGATTTTTTGTTTAGAACAAGTATTGGTTTCAATATGTTATTTTTAGAGGAAATATGGAGTAGAAATTTCACTAACCTTTTCATTGCTCCAATGAAAATTAGTGAAATTATTATTTCTTTAGTTGTCACTGCTTTAATAAGAGCCTTGATAGGACTGGTCCCAGCTATATTGCTTACTTCTCCTCTGTTTGGAATTTCTTTATTGGAATTAGGAATGCCTTTAGCTTTTCTTTTTTTAAGTTTATATATTTTTGGGATTACTCTTGGCTTATTTGTCTCTGCTGGATTACTTAGATTTGGACCCTCATTTGAAAACATAGCATGGTCTACAATGTTTTTGTTAGCCCCGTTTGGTTGCATTTATTACCCTGTTGAAATTTTGCCAGGTATCTTTCAATCTATTGCTTATGCTCTACCACTTGTCTACATATTTGAAGAGACAAGAAATATTTTAGTAAACGGTCAAGTAAATTATGAAAATATCTTTAATGCACTTTATCTTAATATTTTTTATATTATTCTTGCAATATCAATTTTTTATTACTCGTTTGATAAAGCTCGTGACAAAGGAACTTTGATAAATATAGGAGAATAATTGGTGCGCCTGCTAGGAGTCGAACCCAGAACCTCCTGATCCGAAGTCAGGCGCTCTATCCAGTTGAGCTACAAGCGCATATAGTATTAATATTATATTTTATGGAAAAAAACATTAATTTTATTGTTCAACAGGAGGAAAAAAATTCAAGAGTTGATATTTTGATCAACCAAAGAGAAAGGTTAATTAGTAGAACTAGAATCAAAAATTTAATATTAAAAGATAAACTCAAATTAAACAATATCATTATAAATAATCCGTCTAAAAAAGTTAATGCTGGAGATCAGGTTGTTCTTGAAATACCAAAACCAAAGTCAGCATCGTTAAAACCATTTGATTACAAATTAGATATTATACATGAGGATGATGACTTAATGGTTATCAACAAGCCAGCTGGTATAATTATGCACCCTGGAGCAGGCAACTATGATCAAACAATAGTTAATGCTTTAATGCATTATGATAAAGATTCCTTATCTAATATTGGTGACGAATTAAGACCAGGAATTGTTCATCGAATTGACAAAAATACATCAGGATTAGTAGTAATTGCTAAAAACAATCAAGCCCATGAAAATTTATCAAAACAATTTAGCGAACATACTATTTTAAGAGAGTACCAGCTATTAATATGGGGGAAGTTAAGACCATCAAAAGGACAAATATCTACATTCCTAACACGTAGTTCAAGAAATAGGCAGCTAATGGAAGTTAGTCGATCCAAGGGAAAGAAAGCAATTACCAATTATAAAACTCTTGAAATTTTCGAAAATGAAAAGACACCCACATTAAGTTTAGTAGAGTGCAAACTAGAGACAGGTCGTACCCATCAAATTAGGGTCCATATGAATTATAAGGGAAACAGTATAGTTGGTGATGATAAATATAAAAAAAGATATAAAAAACTAAAAAATATAGATTTAAAAATTCAAAATTTAATATCTAATTTACCAAGACAATTTTTACATGCTAAAACTATTGGTTTCATACATCCAAAAAATAATAAAAAAATGCATTTTTCCTCAAATTTGCCATATGAGCTAAATATTATTTTAGAAATGCTTAGAAACACTAATAAATAAAACATTGAAAATTATTTTAAATTAACTAAATAAATTCTGCTATGAATACAACTGTCAGTAATAATTTACCCTCTCTATCTAATGAAGGAGGTTTGTCAGCATACTTGGATCAAATTAAAAAATTTCCAATGCTCGCTGCTGAGGAAGAGTATATGTTGGCCAAAAATTGGAAAACTACAGGAAATATTAAGTCTGCTGAAAAATTAGTTACGAGCCATCTTAGATTAGTTGCTAAAATTGCAATGGGATATAAAGGCTATGGTTTACCAGTTAACGAAATGATTTCTGAAGGTAACGTTGGATTGATGCAAGCTGTTAAGAAATTTGAACCTGAAAAAGGTTTTAGGTTAGCAACATATGCTATGTGGTGGATCAAAGCTTCAATTCAAGAGTATATATTAAGATCTTGGAGCTTAGTAAAAATTGGAACCACAACAGCCCAAAAAAAATTATTTTTTAATTTGAAAAAAATCAAAAATCAAATTGCTCCTCAACAAGAAGGAGATTTAAGAGATGAACATGTTGATCATATTGCCAACAAGCTTGACGTAAGTAAAGAAGAAGTTATATCAATGAATAGAAGATTATCAGGTAAAGAGTTTTCTCTAAATGCTCAAGTTGGTGAAGATGGAGATGAGTGGCAAGACTGGTTAGTTGATAAAGAATTAGACCATGATCTAAAGTTTGCTCACCATGAGGAAATGGAGCAAAGAAAAGATTTATTAAAAGATTCTATTAAAGTCTTGAACGATAGAGAAAGAGAAATTTTACACTCAAGAAGACTGAATGATAATCCAACAACATTAGAAGATTTAAGTCAGAAATATAAAATTAGCCGAGAAAGAGTAAGACAAATTGAAAATAAGGCTTTCGAAAAACTTCAAAAGCATATGCTTCTTTTAGCAAAATCTAAAAATTTATTGCCAGCTAATTAAATATCAAAAGGGTTTTCAACTAATATTGTATCTTCTCTCTCAGGACTAGTAGATATACTTGAAATCTTTGCACCAATAAAATCCTCAATTGCAAAAATATATTTTTTCGCATTTTCTGGTAAAGCATCTATATTTTGTATTCCATTTGTTGAAGCTTTCCATCCAGGGAAAGTTTTGAATATCGGTTTTATTTTTAACTGATCCTCAACAGCTGCTGGTAAATAATCTATTTTTTTTCCATCTAACTCATAATGTATGCACATTTTAATTTCATCCAATTCATCTAATACGTCTAATTTAGTAAGTGCAATTCCATCAATCCCAGAAATTTTAATAGTTTGTCTTACCAGAACACCATCGAACCAACCACATCTTCTTTTTCTGCTAGTAACAGTTCCAAATTCTTTTCCTCTAGTGCCCAATAATTCTCCTATATCATCTTTTAACTCTGTTGGAAAAGGTCCTTCCCCTACACGAGTGGTGTATGCTTTGGTTATTCCTAGTACATAATTAATTGAATTTGGTCCACAACCAGTTCCTGTTGCAGCGCTTGAGGCTACAGTATTAGATGAGGTGACATAAGGATAGGTTCCATGATCTACATCTAATAAAATTCCTTGAGCTCCTTCAAATAAAATTTTCTTTTTTTGTTTTTTAAATTGATCAATTTTAAGCCATACAGGTTGAGAAAATTTTAGTATTTTGGGAGCAATTTTTAATAGCTCTGCTTTTAATTGTTCTTTTTCATAAATTTTTTTTCCTAAACCTTTTCTAATAGCATTGTGGTGTATCAAAACTGATTCTAACCTATGATCTAAATTTTTTTCAGATCTTAAATCCATTACTCTTATAGATCTTCTACCAACTTTATCCTCATAAGCTGGTCCAATTCCTCGTCTTGTGGTCCCAATTTTTCCTTTTCCAGCTGCGTCTTCTCTTATTTCATCCATTTCTCTATGAAATGGTAAAATTAAGTTTGCAGACTCTGAAATAATAAAATTATCAACATTAACATCTACTCCTTTTAATTTTATTTCTTCTACTTCATCTAGTAGTGCCCAGGGATCAACAACTACTCCATTACCAATAATTGAAATCTTATTTTTTCTTACTATTCCTGAGGGTAGTAATCTTAATTTATAAGTTACACCATCAATAACAAGCGTATGTCCAGCATTGTGTCCTCCTTGGAATCTTATCACAACGTCAGCCTGCTCAGATAGCCAATCAACTATCTTACCCTTTCCTTCATCTCCCCATTGCGATCCAACGACTACTATATTTTTCATTATTTAAATTTTTTATTTATACTCATAGAGTTAAGATGATTTATAGGACCGTGACCGTTACCATAATTAGGATTAGATTTAATAGCTAAACTTACATACTTAATTGCAAGCTCACAAGATTTCTTTACTGGTTTTCCACACGATAAAAATGTTGCTACAGCACTGGATAAAGTACAACCAGTTCCGTGGGTATTTTTTGTTTTAACTTTTTTGCTATTAAAAATTTTGATATCTTTGTTGTTTACATAAATGTCATGAACAAATTCTCCTTTTAAATGACCACCTTTAATAAGAACATTTTTTACCCCTAGCTGAATTAACTTTTGCGCAACAACAATCATATCCTGTTTAGTTTTTATTTTGGTATTGGTTAAAATTTCTGCCTCAGGAATATTTGGAGTTATCATCAATACTTTATTTAATAAGGAGGATTTAAGTAAATTTATTGCCTTATTATCAATTAATTTTGCTCCCCCCTTTGCAACCATGACCGGATCTAAAACAATATTTCTAACTTTAATTTTATCTAATGACTTAATTACAGATCTGATAACTTTTACTGAATGCAACATTCCAATCTTGACAGCATCTGGCCTAATATCATTTGAGGAAAATATAACTTGGTTATAAATTTCTTTTGGATTAATTGGAACAATTGATTTGACACCAGTAGTATTTTGAACAGTTACAGCTGTAATAGCGGTCATCGCATATGAACCTAATGCAGTAACAGTTTTTATATCTGCCTGTATTCCTGCACCACCAGAAGAGTCAGATCCAGCAATAATTAGTACTTTTGATTTTGTCTTCAATTTATTTAATTTTTTTTGTAATTATGTTTATACACTTTGCTAATAGGTCTACATTTTCACTTTCACCCATCACTCTTATCTTTGACTCTGTTCCTGATTTCCTAACTAAAATTCTCCCGTGTCCTTTGATTAATTTTTCTGCAATTTTAATAGAATTTTTTATATCTGATTGATTTATTATATTTTTATCTTTTACATCTACATTTTTTAATATTTGTGGAATTTTTTTAAATTTTGAAAAAAATACACTAGCTTTTTTTCCTTTTCTCAACGCAAATAAAGACTCTAAGGCAACTAACAAACCATCTCCAGTGGTTGCAAATTTTCCAAGAATAATATGCCCTGACTGTTCACCCCCTAAATTAAATTTATGTTTTTGCATTTTTTCTTTCACATACCTGTCGCCAACATTTGCCCTAATAAAATTAATATTAAGAGTTTTAAAGTATTGCTCTAAACCATAGTTGGACATTAAGGTGCCAACTACACCTCCTTTTAACATTTTTTTATTTTTCCATCTTGAGGCCAAAGCAGCAATAATTTGATCGCCATCAATTATATTACTTTTTTCATCACACAATATGACTCGATCAGCATCACCATCTAATGAAATACCAATATGAGCTTTATATTTTTTTACTGCTCTTTTAATATTCTGTGGATAGACTGACCCACAATGTTTGTTAATATTCATGCCATTAGGCTCCACTCCAACAGCTATTACTTTTGCTCCTAATGATTTTAATAATTCAGGACCTGCTTTATAACCTGCTCCATTTGCACAGTCTATAACAATCCTAAGTCCTCTTAAATTAAACTCCTCAGAAAAGTTTTTTTTTAAAATTTTAATATAATCTCTAGTTCCTGTTTCTAATCTTTTTACCCTTCCTAATTTTTCAGGTTCAGATAAATTTTTTTCAATATTTTGATCTATTAAATGTTCAATTTTCTTTTCAATTTTGTCAGATAGTTTCATTCCATCTGGACCAAATAATTTTAATCCATTGTCATAATGTGGATTGTGTGATGCAGTTATCATAATCCCCATATTAGCTTTCATGGTTTTAGTAAGCATCGCTAAACCATTTGTTGGTAGAGGTCCCAAAGTGTAAACGTGCATACCAGCTGATGTTAATCCTGATACCAAAGCTGGTTCGAGCATATAGCCTGATAGTCTTGTATCTTTGGCAATTATAGCAACTTGTTTGTTTTTTTTTTGTGATCTAAAAAAGGTTCCTGATGCTAGACCAAACTTAAAAAACATATCTCCATTTATATTTTTGCTATTTATCGCACCTCTAATTCCATCAGTTCCAAAGTATTTTTTTGGCATTAATTTTTAGTTATCTCTTTGTAAACTTTTATACCCTGCATAATTTCATTAACATCGTGTACTCTTAAAATTTGAACTCCTTGGGTCACCATATAAATTGAGGATGCTACTGTGCCTCCAATTCTCAATTTACTATCATTATTTTTAGATATTTCTTTTATAAACCTTTTTCTTGAGTTTCCCACAAGTATAGGAAAACCAAGTGAATGAAAAATAGAAATGTTCTTAATTAAATTCATATTATGTTTCAAATTTTTTCCAAAACCTATACCTGGATCAATAATTATTTTATTATGATTTATTCCAATTGATCTTAAAAATTTTAGTTTTTTTTCAAAGAAATCATAAATATCTAACAATTCATTTTTATAAGAAGGATTATTTTGCATATCCTCGGGACGGCCTTGGGAATGCTGCAATACAAATGGTGTATTACTAAACTTTAAGACATTTGCAGTTTCTGGGTCATACTCCAAACCAGATACATCATTGATTAACTTTACTCCAAGTTGAATTCCTTTTTTCATTATATTTGATTTCCTTGTATCTAAGGATATTGGTATTTTTTTACTCAATAGTTTTAAAATTTTATTAATTCTACTCCATTCCAACTTTTCATTTGTAGGTTTAGATCCTGGTCTAGTAGACTCTCCCCCAATATCAATTAAGTTTACCCCTGAGCTAAATAAATTTATAGCTTGTTTAAGTGCTTTATCTTTTTTATTAAATTTTCCTCCATCTGAAAAACTGTCAGGTGTCAAATTTAACACTCCTAGAAAATTAGGAATTAAATTAAATTTAAAATTACTAAAATTTTTTTTTTTTGAAGTAATATTCTTTAAATCAGTATTAATTTTTTTTTTTAATGAATGTGATAATTTATTAATTTGATTGATAAATACTATTTTTTTAGATTTTCTTGTAATTATTTCAATTTGATCAAAAGAAATTTCTTTAATACCATGAAGTGGTAGTGACTTATTTTTTTCTACAAGATTTTTAGACTTAGAGCCATAGTAGAAATTACACACTCTCGTGTAATATCTTGTCATCTATAAGTTTAGTGAACTATCTTTGGTTTAAGTCCTAATGAACTTAGTGCGGAACCCTTATCGTTATCCTCAACCTTAATATCTTCTTTATCTTTTGGATAGATATTTTTATTTATCAAATTTTCTATTTCATCCCCCGAAAGAGTTTCATAGGTTAAGAGTGCTTTAGCTAACTTGTGCAAATCATCAATTTTTTCAGTAAGTACTTTTCTTGCTCTTTCATAACCTTTATCAACTATTTTTCTTATTTCAGAATCAACTTTTTGCGCCGTTTCCTCTGACATATTTTGTTGTCTTGCAACTGACCTACCCAAGAAAACTTCTTCCTCGTTCTCACCATATGCGACTGGTCCAAGTTCCTTGCTTAATCCAGCTCTCATGACCATTGCTCTTGCTCTTTTAGTTGCTTGTTCGATGTCACTCGATGCTCCAGTAGTAACTTTATCTTCACCAAATATTATTTCTTCAGCAACCCTTCCGCCCATTGCAATAGCAAGTTGGGCATGTAGCTGCTCACGTGTTTGTGATAATTCATCTCTTTCAGGTAATTGCATAACCATACCAAGAGCTCTTCCTCTTGGGATAATTGTAGCTTTATGGATTGGATATGCTGCACTTTCATTAATAGTTACAATTGCATGTCCGGCCTCATGATAAGCTGTTAAAGTTTTCTCCTCTTCAGTCATTACCATTGATCTTCTTTCAGATCCCATCATTACTTTGTCTTTTGCATCCTCAAATTCTACCAAAGTAACAATACGTTTATTTTTTCTAGCAGCTAATAAAGCTGCCTCGTTAACAAGATTTGCTAGATCTGCACCTGAAAAACCTGGTGTGCCTCTTGCAACTGTTCTTAAATTGACATCTGGTGCCATCTTAATTTTCCTTACATGAACTTTAAGAATTTTTTCTCTTCCAATTATGTCAGGATTAGAGACAACTACTTGTCTATCAAATCTACCTGGTCTTAATAATGCTGGATCTAAAACATCAGGTCTGTTAGTTGCAGCAATTATAATAACTCCTTCGTTAGTATCGAAACCATCCATTTCAACTAATAATTGGTTTAATGTTTGCTCTCTCTCGTCGTTGCCCCCTCCAAGACCTGCACCACGACTTCTTCCAACAGCATCAATCTCGTCAATAAAAATTATACACGGAGAGTTTTTCTTTCCCTGCTCAAACATATCTCTTACTCTTGATGCACCAACACCAACAAACATCTCAACAAAATCTGAACCTGAAATAGTAAAAAATGGAACTGCTGCTTCACCTGCAATCGCTCGAGCTAAAAGTGTTTTTCCTGTACCAGGAGGTCCAACTAATAATGCACCTCTTGGAATTTTGCCTCCAAGTCTACTGAATTTTTTTGGATCTTTTAAAAATTCTACAATCTCCTCAACTTCTTCTTTAGCCTCTTCTACCCCTGCAACATCGTTAAATGTAACTTTTCCTTTAAGCTCATTCATCATTTTTGCTTTTGACTTTCCAAATCCCATTGCTCCGCCTCTTCCACCTTGCATCTGTCTCATAAAAAAAATCCAGACAGCAATCAATAACAGCATAGGGAACCATGATAGTAATACACCAAATAAAGATGGCATTTTTTCTTCTAAAGGAGCAGCTGAAATGCTCACCCCTTTTTCAGATAATTTTTCAATTAAATTCGGATCGTTAGGAGAATAAGTAGAGAATGAATTACCATTAGAGTAAACGCCCTTAATATTTTTACCTTGTATCTCAACCTTTACAACTTCTCCATTATCAACTGATGTTAAAAAATCTGAAAAAATTATTTGATTTCCCCCCCTGGGATTTGATTGAGGACTTTTAAACATATTGTATAGGCCTATAGTTAAAAAAACTATTATTCCCCACATCGCAAGATTTTTTAAATTCATAGATATAAAATAAGAATTATTATCAATTAAACAAGTGACAAAATATCAATTAAAATATTATATTTAATGCTCTTTTAGAACTAAAATTGACTGGTTGACTTTATGAATTATACAATTTCCAAGTGTAAGTTTAAGAGAGATTCTGGCTTCCGCTTTTAATTTATTTATAATGGTATCAACTTTCTTTCCTCTAACAGAGTAATATTTGTTCCCAACAAATTTGATTATTTCTGTAAACGATCTAAAAATTACTTCATGAGGTTGGTTAAAAAATTCTTTATTTAAAATAATTTTGCTTTTATCTTTATAAATATATGAATTATCTGTTAAATTTTTTGCAACATAAAATTTTATAGTTTCATTAGAATCTTTTAAATTTTTAATTGTTAACAGAAATTTGTTCTTATCAAGACCATCGTTCTGGAGATGTTTTATTAACTTTCTTATCCTTACTCTTTTAAATTTATCATCCTCATTAGAGGGATCCTCAATATAAGATTTAAAAACATTTGTAGTAACATAATTTAAATGATTTTTTTCAAAACTTATAAGTGGTCTAACTATATTTATTTTGTCTCTAAGAGTTTTTTCACTAAAAGAAACTAAGCCGTTAAGTCCACTTCCTCTTGAAATTCTTATAAAAAAATTTTCATACAAGTCGTCAATATGATGGCCTGTTAAAATAGTTTTGATATTAATTTTTTTAGCTTGATTAATCAAAAGACTATATCTTTTATTTCTAGCTAAAGACTGGATATTGCTAATAGGTTTTTTTCCATTCCACCTTAAAATATCTGACTTTATATTATATTTTTTTAATAGTTTTTTTACCAATTGTGCTTCAGTGGATGAATTTTTTCTTAGTCTATGATCAACTATATAATAATATGCGTTACACGATTTTTTAATTGAATAAATTTTAGATAAGAAACATAAAGCCAAGCTATCTGGACCGCCAGAAACCCCCACAATAAAATCTTGATTCTGTTTAAGAATATTTTCAAATTTTCTATAAATTTGAAATATTTTTTTATCTCTTAATTTATTAAGTAAATTTTTATGAGTCTTGTTTGATACATTCAAATTTTTTGGACTCATATTTTGCTTTTTGTATTACTGATTGATTAGCGTTAGGATATTGAAGCTCCACACCAGTAATCATTTTACATCCCTGATCTTTTTCTCCAATTTGTACCATTGATACACCTAATTTTAATAAATTTATTGGTGCCTTCTTACCTTTTGGATATTTTTGATATCCTTCTAAATAAGCTGATGCAGCATCTGTATATAATTGTCTTATTCTAAATGTTTCTGCATACCAATACTGCGCACTTCCTGCTAATTCATGCTCTGTATTAGAAAGAACAAATTCTCTAAAAGCTCTCTCAGCTGTACTGTAGTCTCCAACTTTTAAAAAACTGGTTGCAAATTCATACTGTTTTTCTGGCGAAACATCTTGGGGTAATATTTTATCCTCTGATTGAAAATTTTCAGTTACAATTGACGCAGTAGTTTCAACTGATTGAATTTGCTGAGACGTATCAGAAGTTTCTGTATCTTTATATGATATTGAACCAAGATCTTGGGGCTGAGAACTTCCTGGAAGAATTTTATTTTCATCTATTTTAGGTTTTGAACTTAATTTAGATGAACTATCACTTAATATTCCTGAGCTAAGTGATGACTCTATGTCTTGAAATCTTACTTGATTGTCAGTTTGGATCTTTGATAATCGATTAGAAAGTTTGTCTAGTTTAAAATTTATTTCTTCAAAATTATTTGTTAATTCTCTAAACTGACCTTCGATTTCAGACAATTTAAGTAAATGTCTTGTGAGAACATCTTCTGAATTCGGATCTATTTCTAAGTCTGAGCTACTAGTCGATGTATTTTCTATCTCAATTGATCCAGAGTAAACAGCCCTCTCAAGAGTTTTTAGATCATTTTTAATAATTTCTAAAGTTTCATAGATATTGTGATTATCTGCAAAGGAATTACTAATAATGAAAAAATTAAAAACAAAAATAATCTTAAATACAATTAATTTTAATATTAATTTCATCAGCAATTTACTTTATGATTATAAAAATGGCAAAAAAAAGACCCCAATACCAATGATGTAGTTGGGGTCTTTAGATTTAAATTTTTAATTTGCTTTAACAGTAACTGATCTTCTGTTTTTTGACCAAGACAATGGGTTTGAACCAGAGTCAACTGGTCTTTCTTTACCATAACTTAATACTGTAATTCTGTCAGAAGATATTCCATAAGTCATTAAATAGTCTTTAGCTGCGTTAGCTCTTCTTTCGCCAAGGGCTAAGTTGTATTCTCTAGTTCCTCTTTCATCTGCATGACCTTCAAGTACTACATTAATACTTGAATTTTTTCTCATCCATGCCGCTTGTGCTCTTAAAGTTTCTCTAGAGGCAGTAGTTAAAATTGACTCGTTTGTTGCAAAGAAAACTCTGTCAGGAACTCCTTCAGCTAGATATTCAACTGTATCTGTTCCCGTATACACATCACCTTGCATTGAACCTTTTATATCAGATGCAATTTCTTTTTTAGTTGCACATGCTGATAAAACTAGACATGCGGTTAATACAATAAGTGTGTTTTTAAAAATTTTGCTTAATATCATTAAATTGCTCCTTGCTGCTAATTTCAAACTATTACTTTTTCACAACTAATTAGAGGTTTCAAGTCTAAAAATCAAGAAATTTCAATATTTATAAGGTTAAATTTATATTAATTACTTAATAAAGATGACCATGATGGGTCAGATGCATCAGTAGGCGTCCTTATTTGACGCTCATTGTAACCAGTTAAATCAATAGACCACAACTTTGCGGTAAACCCTTCGCCTTTGTCGTTAGTCTTTGTTTCTCTATAAAAAATTAAAACTCTTCCATTTGGTGACCATGAAGGAGCTTCTTGATAGTAATTTTCTGTTAACAACCTCTCACCTTTTCCATCTGTTCTCATAACACCGATATAAAATTTGCCTTTGTGTAACTTGGTGAATGCAATTAAATCTCCTCTAGGTGACCATACTGGAGTTCCATAAAGTCCATTTCCAAATGAAATTCTTTTTACATCACTTCCATCACTCTTCATTAAATAAATCTGCTGATAACCACTTCTATCAGAATTAAATGTTATATATTTTCCATCAGGTGAGTAAGATGGCGAGGTATCGATAGATGGATGATTTGTAATCCTCTCTACAATTCTGTTCTCTAAGTCCATCGTGTAAATATCGGATTTCCCATCTTTTGCAAAACTCATAATAATTTTTTTTCCATCCGGGGAAAATCTTGGTGCAAAAGTCATGCCAGGAAAATCTCCTACAACCTCTTGTGTCCCAGTCTCAATGTCTAATAAATAAACTCTTGGAAGATTTTTAAAGTAAGATAAGTAAGTAACCATTTGACTTGTTGGATTAAATCTTGGAGTAAGGACTAGTTCATTACCTAAAGTTAAAAATTTATTATTGAAGCCATCTTGATCCATTATTGCTAATTTTTTTATTCTTTGTGTCTTAGGGCCTTCCTCAGCAACATAAATAATTCTAGTATCAAAATATCCTTTTTCCCCAGTCAATCTCTCATAAACTTTGTCAGAAATGATATGACCTACCCTTCGCCAATTACTTGGAACTGTAGTAAATGCTAAAGCCATCATTTCTTTAGCTGCAAGTACATCCCATAATCTAAACTCAACTCTCAACTTGTCATCTACATAATTTACTTTACCTGTTATTAGCGCTTGTGCTTTGATTAAATTCCAATCTTCAAATCTTGGTTTAAGATTAGCAATATCAGGAGCTTGTAAAAAAGCATCTTTACTTAAAGGATTGAATAATCCTGATGCACTCAAATTATATTCCACAATACTTGAAATTTCTTCTCCAATATTTTTTTTCTTTAGAACTCTTTCAAAACTTTTTCTTGATATTTCGTCAATGGATAAAGGTGAAACTGCTACTGGAAGAGGGTCAAGATTACCACGCGTAATATCAACCTCGATTAATGCGTACGAATTCACGGGAATTAGAATTAAAAATAATGTAATAATTTTTTTTATCATATTGTTGTTTATATTAGCCTTCTAACATCTCCCTTGCATCAAAATTTAACTGTAATTCTTTCCATCTTTCATATCCAGTTGTTGGAACTCTTAATGGCTGACATAATTTCACAGCTCTTAAAGCACTTTCTGCTAAAACTTTATAAAATCCTTGTCCTGGTTTATTCATCCTTGCGTGATCTAAAATTTCAGTTTTTGTTACAGATCCATCTGGCTTTAATTTTAATTTAATTCTTACTAATAAGTTTTCGTTATAAGGTAAACCTAATGGAATACTCCAACATCCAAAAATTTGTGCTTTAAGAGCATCTTCTTCGCTTAAAGTTAATCCTGTATTCTCAATATTTCTCTCTTGATCTTGGGTAATATCATTGTTTTTTTTAATTACCTCAGCAGTTTCTTCTTTTGATTTATCAATTAATGCAGCAATATTATTTGGATCAAATAAATCTTTTTTTTCAAACTCTGAAACCTGTTTCACCTCTTTATCAACTTTTTCTGGATTTTGCTTTTTTTCTTCTTTTGTTTTAATTTTTTTTACAGTTTTATCAGGAAGAGGGATTGCCTCAGGAGTTTGATTTTCAATTTTTTTATTATTTTGATCTGGAGAGACTACAGTTTTAGTTTTTGTTTTTTTAACTTTTTTTGGTGGAGCTTGTTCAGACACAAGCTTTTCTTTTTCCTTAACTTTCTCTATAATTTTTTTTGCTTTTGGGGCAAAAGGAACATTTGTTTTTTCAGCTATCTGAATTAATTCTACTGATACAATTGGGGGAATATCTAGGGGTTTCTTTGATAAAAAAGGGAGGCTCATTGCTGTAATAATAATTAACAATGCATGAAAAACAGAAGAGATAAGTATACTTCTATTCAATTTAGTTACCTCTGTTTATAAGGCTCTGATATTAACGCTACCTTTGTAAAACCTGATCCAGAAAGAAGTCCCATTATTTCAAGTACTCTTCCATAATTTATAGTTTTGTCACCTCTGACATAAATTCTTGTGTCCGTTCTATTTTTTGAAACTGCCAAGACTTTTGCAATAATATTATTGTATTCGACTTTAGACTCTTGAATAAATATCTCCCCTTTTGCATTTATTGATAATGTTAGCGGTTCTGTTTCCTCAGGAAGTGAATCTGCAGAGCTTTCTGGTAAGTCGACTTGAACACCGACGGTTAACAAAGGTGCTGTTACCATAAATATAATCAATAATACTAACATTACATCAACAAATGGCGTAACATTAATTTCACTCATGGGTTCTTTTGAAGAACGATTTAATTTAAATGCCATTTAAATTATAGTTAGAAACCTTTTCGAAAAATTTTCTAATTTTTCAGAATATTTTTTGGAGTCGTTATTAAATTTATTATAGGCGACAACTGCAGGTATTGCTGCTAATAAACCTAATGCAGTTGCAAATAATGCTTCCGCAATTCCTGGTGCTACTATGGCAAGACTAGTATTTCTTGAAATTGCTATTGATTGAAAAGAATTCATAATTCCCCAAACAGTTCCGAATAAACCTATAAAAGGTGCTGTAGAACCAACTGTAGCTAAAAAAGTAAAGCCTTTATCAATTTTTGCCATTTGTCTCTCGATACCATTTTCTAAAAGTGCACTCATCCTCTCACTTAAGTTGTTTCTTGTTTTTTTCTTTAATAACCCATCCATTGCATTTTGAAAAACTATCGCCATAGGATCTTCAAGTTTGGTTGGTAAACTATTATATAAATTTTCAGCAGACTTAGAATTCCAAAATTTTTCCTCAAATTCTTCAGAAGATTTATTTATTTTTTTAAATAACCTAAATTTTTCTATAATTACCGCCCAAGAATATACTGAGCAAAGTATTAAAATAATCATAACTGATTTTACAATTATGTCAGCTCTAAGAAATAAGCTAAATAAAGAAAAATCTGTGTTGGTACCTAATTCTACAGCCTTTGCTGCTATGTCTGCTTCCATAATTACTCTTCACACTTAAATGTGTCATGAATTTGACTTGAATTACTCTCTTATTACTCTTCTTTATATGTCTCAAAGAAATAACTAGCTATTAGAATAGCATCTGCCTTATTAGAATCCTTTTTTCTTGATAGATGTGATGAATAATAAGGAAAAATTTCAATTGCTCTTGTTCTACTTGCATCTTTTTCAGAATTAATTAAATTAAAATATCTTTTCCACTTTGCAGGTCGAACAAAGTAGACTGAAAGCTGCATAGCACTACAAATTCCTTTGAGTATTCCAAAAGATTGACCAAAATTGAACATACTGGTAACCCCTTGACCTGGCATTGCTGTAACATGCTCTATAACCACTTTTATATTTTTTTTATCTATATTTTTTATTTTCTGTGAAATTTCATTAAAAATCTGAGATCCATTTACTTGCTTTTTATTCTTTTTACCCTCAATCATGGTCGGCATCTCTAACACATCTTTTATTGCTCCATCTTGAAAGAAACAAATTGACCCTGATATTCCTGGATCAATCCCTATTATTAGCATCAATTAACCTCTAAATTTACATTTGAAAAAATATTTTGTACATCGTCATCATCTTCTAAACTGTCTAAAAATTCTGTTACCTCATCTTTTTTTTCATTCTGAATATCTACACTATTTAGAGGTATCCATTCTATCTCTGTTGAAATAAAATTTGATATTGTTTTTTCTAAATTTTTTTTGACATTATAAATTTCACTAATAGGACAATGAATTTCATGAAAATCGCTATGAGATATACATTCATCAGCTCCAGCATCAATAGCTAATTCCAATATACTGTCCTCAGAGATTTCTTTTTTATCAATCTTAATGACTCCCAGTTGTTTAAAATTATGAGAGGCAGATCCCTGAGATCCTAAACTCCCTCCATTTTTTTGAAAAATTGTTCTTATGTTGGAGGCTGTTCTATTTTTATTATCTGTTAGCGTCTCCACTATGACAGCAATTTTATCAGGGCCAAATCCCTCATATCTTAAATTCTCAAAATTTGATCCAGTTACTGTTGAAGATTTATCAATTGCTCTCTCAATATTGTCCTTAGGCATATTCGCAGATCTAGCAGCCTGAATAGCAGATCGCAACCTAGGATTCATTGTGGGATCTTTATCACCAAGTTTTGCGGCAACTGTAATTTCTTTTGATAATTTTGAAAAAATTTTTGAACGCTGTTTATCAGCTTTTCCTTTTTTATGCTTTATTCCAGCCCAGTGAGAATGTCCTGCCATATGTTTTATTTAATTTTTTAGAAGATTTCCATATATATAGCTCTGAATGTTATTTGCTAAGCCAGTTTCTATATTACATTCAACTATAACACCACTCAAAGTAGCCTCACCAATAGCTGGAAAATGTTTAGTGGAGTTTTTTTTTAAAAATCTATTTAATGAATTTTCTTTATTCATGCCAATAACTGAATCATAGTCGCCACACATACCAGCGTCTGTTTGATATCCTGTACCATTATTTAAAATTCTTGCATCATTAGTTGGTATATGAGTGTGAGTTCCTACTACAAGCGAAGCTTTACCATCAAAAAAATGACCAATAGCGTTTTTTTCACTTGTTATTTCACCATGAAAATCAACAACAAGTATGTCATAATCTTCTTTTAATTTATTCTCACTTAAAAATTTTTTTGAAGCTTGAAAAACATCTTCACACTTTTTCATAAATACATTTCCCATCAAATTCAAAACACCAATTTTTATATTGTTATTTGTTTTATAAATATTAAATCCTTTTCCCGGTGCGGGTTCAAAAAGATTTTTAGGACGTAATAATCTTTCTTCCTTCTCAATATACTCCATAATTTCTTTTTGGTCCCAAACATGGTTTCCAGTTGTGATAACATTTACTCCACAATTAAAAAAATCTTTACATATTTCCTTCGTTAGTCCCACCCCTTGAGAAGCAGCATTTTCACCATTAGCAATTACAAAATCGACATTTTTTGATTTAATTTCACTTAAGAGATTGTTAGTCAACTTTAAACAACCAGCCATACCTACAACATCGCCCAAAAATAATATTTTCATTAAATAATCTTTTTCTCAGTTATAATTATATCTAATTTCTTATCATGTTTGTTAACTGGTATGATCTTTAATTTTTGAAAAGAAAAAGCAAGACCAATTTTTACTACTTTTTTAATCTTTGATATCTTTTGAATGTATCGGTCATAAAAACCACCCCCATAACCTAATCTATTTAATTTTTTATCAAATGCCACCAAAGGAACAAATAAGATATCAGGGTAAACTCTATTGGTGGTCTCTGGTTCTGGGATGCCATATTTATTTATTAACAAAGGATCATTTTCATACCATTTATAAAATTCCATTTGACTTTTTTTTTTAATTTTTGGGAGTGAAATTGTAGAGCCTTTTTTAAAAAAATAATTTAAAATTTTTAAATCGTTAATTTCATAGTTTGATGGATAGTATCCACCTATAATTTTTAAATTATAATTTTTTTTTTTAAGATATGAATAAATATTACTAGGATTTATATTAATTGATGTTTTTGACTTACTTTTTCTTAATTTTAATACTTTATCTCTTAACTTTGATTTTATCACAAATTTATTGGGATAGATTATCTATTTTTGCCTTTTTGACAAAATTTGATATTCGGTCAGCTGCTTCATCAATTAACTGCTCATATTTTTTTTGATTATTTTCAATCTCAATTTTAAAATCTTCATGATTTAAATTAAGCTTTTTTATCTCATCTTCTTTCTTATCTCGATATTCATAAATTAAGGATTTAAGTTCTTTAAATTTATTTGACAAATCTTTGAATTCATTTTTTCTTCGCTCAACTTTATTTTTTGTCTCATAATACTCATCCATTATTTTCACTGCTGTAATTAACAGAAGTTTATTTTCACCTAGATTGCCTAAATCATTTTTTAAATTATTAAACTTTTGGCTAATTTGGATTAGTAATTTTTCTAAATGTTCTTCTTGTCCATCCTCACAGGACAATATGAATTCTTTATTATTAAATTTAATAGTTACATTTCCCATTTATCAATTTCTTCCAACAAAGTATCTGTTTCTTGATTTAATTCATCAATTTTTTCAGAAAATTCGATTTGTTTTCTTTCTTCCTGTTTTTCTTTATTTTTAATTTCCTCTAATTCCTTCGATAGCAAGCCATGCTCCTCTAGTAGTTCTTTATATTTAATTTCTAACTCATTTTTTTCAATTTCTAATTGATTTTTTTGGTTACTTAAATTTTCAATATTATTTTGTAACTTTGGATTAGTTAGGTCTAAATTTTTTAATTCATCTAAAACAGAAATTAATTTTTTTTCTTTTTCGTTTATAGAATTCATATATATAGATATAGTATTAAATAGATTCTTCTTAGTCTAGTCAGGATAATTTTGAATAAACTACATAATGATTTAGCAAATTGCATCAGATTTTTATCAATAGATGCGGTTCAAAAAGCTAATTCTGGACACCCAGGTATGCCAATGGGTATGGCGGATGTTGTAACGGTACTTTTTAAGAATTTTTTAAGATTTAATCCTAAAAGTCCAAATTGGATGAATAGAGATAGATTCGTTTTGTCTGCAGGTCATGGATCAATGCTTTTATACTCTTTACTGTTTTTAACTGGATATAAGAGTATTTCATTAAGTAATATAAAAAATTTCAGACAGCTAAACTCGATATGTGCCGGTCATCCTGAATACCATCCAAATTCAGGTATAGAAACAACAACAGGACCTCTTGGACAAGGAATTGCAAACGCAGTGGGATTTGCAATCGCAGAGGAAATTTTAAAAAAAAAATTAGGAAATGATTTAATTAATCACAAAACTTATGTTTTGGCTGGAGATGGGTGTTTAATGGAAGGAATAAGTCATGAGGCAATGAGTTTAGCGGGACATTTAAAGCTTAAAAATTTAGTAATGCTTTTTGATAACAATTCAATTTCAATTGATGGTCCAACAGATCTAGCTGTTTCGGATAATTTTAAAAAAAGATTTGAAGGTTATGGTTGGGATTATATTTTAATAAATGGACATAATGAAAAAGAAATTTTTAAAGCATTAAGAAATGTTCAAAAAGCAAAAAAACCAACTGTTATTTCTTGTAAAACTAAAATTGGATATGGCTCACCAAATAAATCAGGCAAAGCGTCTTCCCATGGAAGTCCCCTAGGTTTAGAGGAAATTGAACTTGTTAGAAAAGCCCTAAATTGGAACAATAAACCTTTTAATATTCCGAATAATTTTTTGAAAGAGTGGAGAAAAATTGGACAAAGAGGCGAAACTCAAGAAAAAAAATGGATTAGGATATTTAACAAAAATAAAACAAAATTTAAAAATATAATAAAAAATAATTCAAAAAGTATATTGAGAAGAGAAAAAAGAAATGCAATTTTGGAGCCTAAAAATTTAGCTACTAGAAAATGCTCTGAGTTGACGCTTAATGCATTAACAAGCCAAAATCATAACTTAATTGGTGGCTCTGCTGATTTAGCAGGATCTAACAACACAAAAACAAAATATCAAAAAATAATTAAGCCTGGAGATTTTAGTGGAGATTATATTCACTACGGAGTAAGAGAGCATGCAATGAGTGGGATAATGAATGGTATTGCACTCTATGGTAATTTAATTCCATATGGTGGAACTTTTTTAATATTTTCTGATTATTGCAAACCTTCAATTAGGTTATCTGCGTTAATGAAAAAAAGAGTGATATATGTAATGACGCATGACTCTATAGGACTTGGAGAGGATGGGCCAACTCATCAGCCAATTGAGCAGCTCTTAGGTTTGCGATCAATTCCAAATTTAAATGTTTTTAGGCCAGCAGACAGAGTTGAAACAATTGAATGTTGGGAGCATGCTTTAAAAAGTTCTAAAACACCAAGTATTTTATCTTTAACAAGACAGGGCCTAAATCCCATAAGAAAATCATTTACAAATATAAATAAATGTTCTTTGGGAGCCTATGAAGTTTTGAGAACTAATAATAAAATTAATTTAACAATATTTGCAAGCGGTTCAGAGGTCAATTTAGCAATCGAAACTGGTCATAAATTAGCCAAAGATAAAATATACTGTAAGGTTATATCAATGCCATCTATGGAGCTTTTCGATTTACAATCAAAGTTATATAAAAGTAAAATTTTAAATGAAACTAAATTTAAAATTTCAATAGAAGCTGGATCCAGTGATTGTTGGAAAAAATATGTAGGGAGTTCAGGTCTAACATTTGGAATCAATGAATTTGGCAAGAGTGCACCCTACAAAGATATTTTTAAACACTTTGGGCTAACAGCTTCAAATATTGCCAGTAAAACCAAAAAAATGATAGGAAACTAAATATGGCAATCAAAATAGGAATTAATGGAATGGGTAGAATTGGTCGTATGATTGTCAGATCAATTTTTGAAAGTCGAAATAAAAATTTAAAGATTCAGCATATTAATAACAGATCAAGTTCAGAAGCTACAGGTAAATTAATTAGATATGATTCTATCCACGGAAAATTTAATTCTGATATTAAATTTGATGAAAATAATTTAATAATAAATAAACAAAAAATTTCATTTTCTCAAGAGCCCAAGATCAAAAAAATTGATTGGAAGAAGTATGATGTTGACTATGTTTTAGAATGTACAGGTAAATTTAACTCAAGAGAAAAACTTGAAGCTCATATTAAAAATGGTGCAAAAAAAGTAATTGTATCTGCTCCATGCAAAAATGCAGACAAAACAATAGTTTTTGGTGTTAACGAAAACACCTTATCTAAAAAAGATAAAATAATCTCAGCTGCTTCATGTACTACGAATTGTTTGGCACCAGTTGTAGATGTAATTCACAAAAAATTTGAAATTGAAAAAGGTTTTATGACTACTATTCATTCATTTACCAGTGACCAAAGAATTTTGGACAATTCTCATAAAGATCCAAGAAGAGCTCGATCTGCAAGTCAGTCAATTGTTCCTACATCAACTGGAGCATCAAAAGCAATAGGTGAAATAATTCCAAGTTTGAAAGGAAAATTAGAAGGTGTGGCGATGAGAGTACCTACACCAAATGTTTCTCTTGTAGAATTAGTTTTTTGTACGAAAAAAGAAATTAATATAAAAAATATAAATTATGAATTTGAATTAGCTTCAAAAAGAGAATTAAAAAGAATTTTAGAAGTAACGTATGAAAAATTAGTTTCTGTTGATTTCAATCATCATTCAGCCTCTGCAATTGTTGATGCGTCTTTAACAAGTGTAGTTGGAGCAAATATGGGTAAAATTTCGGCTTGGTATGACAACGAATGGGGTTTTTCTAACAGAATGTGTGATATAGCTGAAAATTTGCACAAAATCCCTTGATGAGAAGTATTAAAAACGAAACAAATCTTCGTGATAAAAAAATATTACTAAGATTAGACCTAAACGTTCCCATAGTTAAAGGGGAAATAACTGACACAACTAGAATAGACAAAATTCTACCTACTTTAAAATTTCTTAACAGACAAAAAGCTAAAATTATTATTTTATCACATGTGGGTAGACCAAGAGGTAAGACTTTAAAAGAACTTTCATTAAAACCAATTTGTGAAAATTTAGAGGAACAATTAGGTTTAAATGTGAAATTAATTACACAAAATATAAATGAAATTAAAAATAAGGATTTTTTCGATAATTTTGATGAGGAAATCTTAATGTTAGAAAATATTAGGTATTATGCAGAAGAAGAAAAAAATGATAATAAGTTTGCAGAGCACCTAGCAAGTTTTGGTGACATTTATGTTAATGATGCTTTCTCTTGTTCTCATCGTTCACATGCCTCAATTGTTAAAATTTCTAAATTCCTGCCGTCATTTTCTGGATTACAAATAGATTTAGAAATTAATGCCCTTACCAAAATTACATCTGAAATTACGAAACCAATATCATGTATAATTGGAGGATCCAAAATTTCGACCAAAATTGATATTATTAAAAATTTAATACCTAAATTTGATAATATTATTATTGTCGGAGCTATGGTAAATAATTTTATTGAGTACTTTGGTCACAATATTGGAAAATCTATTAAAGAAAAAAATTGTGACTCAATCATTGAAGAAATTATTTCACTTTCGAAAAAAGAAAAATGTGAAATAAGTTATCCAGAAGATGTGCTTGTATCTAAAGACTTAAATGGATCATACAAAAAAAGGGAATTAAATGAAATTTTGAGTGATGAAATGATTTTAGACATTGGCCCAAAAACTATTGATAAAATAACAAATATTATTAGTTCAAGTAAGACCATATTGTGGAATGGACCTGCTGGGTATTTTGAAAACCCTAATTTTGCAAACGGCAGCATTGAAATAGCAAAAACAATAATTAAAAATAATAAATTAAACAAAATTTTTTCAGTTGTTGGTGGAGGAGATACAGTCTCATTATTAAACAGTATAAAGGCTGTTGATGGTTTTAACTTTGTTTCAACTGCAGGTGGAGCCTTTTTAGAATACCTTGAAGGTAAAAAGCTTCCTGGTATAACCGCATTAAATCAATAAATGTCAGAACTAAATAAAATCGCACTAAAAATTATTTCTAACGGTAAAGGTATACTTGCTGCAGATGAAAGTAATGGCACTATGACCAAAAGACTTACAGCGGTAAATGTAAATTCAACTCCTGAAAATAGACTATTGTTTAGGGAAATTCTTTTCTCTTCTGCATGCATGAAAGATTGTATTGGAGGGGTTATTCTTTATGATGAAACGATAAACCAAACTTCAAGTTTTGGAAAATCAATCCCTGAACTTATTTCAGATTCAGGCGCTGTGCCAGGAATTAAAGTTGATACAGGTGCTAAAGAATTAGCAAACTCCACTGAAGAAAAAATTACTGAGGGTTTAGATGGCCTCAGAGATAGATTGAAAAAATATTATAAACTTGGAGCAAGATTTACAAAATGGAGGGGGGTTTACTCTATTAGTAAAGAATATCCAACTAAGCTAGCAATTAATAGTAATGCTCATGCGCTTGCAAGATACTCCGCACTAGTTCAAGAGAGTGGTATGGTTCCAATAGTAGAGCCTGAAATATTAATGGAAGGAGAGCATTCTGCAGATGTTTGTATGAACAAAACATTAGAGGTTATAAAAAAATGTTTTGAAGAACTAATCTTACATAAAGTTGATCTTTCAGGAATTATTTTAAAACCAAATATGATATTATCTGGTACTCGATCAAAAGAAAAAATATCTAGCGAAGATGTCTCAAAAAAAACACTTCAGTGTCTCAAAAATTCAGTTCCTAGTGATGTGCCTGGAATTTCTTTTTTATCAGGTGGTCAATCTGAATTAGAAGCTACAGAAAATTTAGATTTGATAAATAAAAATAATAACACTAATTTTATCATGACATACTCATATGGAAGAGCTCTTCAACAAAGTGCTCTTAAAGTATGGTCTAAAAATATAAAAGACATAGAAGGAACTCAAAAAACTTTCAATCACAGAGCTAAAATGTGTACATTGGCTGCTCAGGGTAAATGGGTGAGAGAACTTGAGAGTAAATAAAAAAAAATTTATTTATCTTATTTCTCCTAACAAAATTTATAAAAAATTTTTTAAAGATCTTCAAAAAGTACTAGAAACAGGTAAGATTAGCTTTTTTCAATTAAGGCTCAAAAAGTATTCCTTCAAACATAAAATTTTGATTGGACAAAAAATTAAAAATATCTGTAAAAAAAATAAAGTAAAATTTTTAATCAATGATGATCCAATACTTGCAATAGGATTGGGTGCCGATGGTTGTCATTTAGGTCAAAAAGATATGGATATAAAACAAGTTAAGAAGATAATTGGCAAAAAAATTATAGGTATTACCTGCCATAATTCTATAACCTTAGCAAAGAGAGCTATTAAGGCTAAAGCAAGTTATTTAGCGTTTGGAGCTTTTTATCCTTCTAGAACTAAAAAGACTAATTATATAGCGCATGTCAAAATTTTAAAAAAGATTACAAAAATTACCAAAACCCCAATTGTAGCTATTGGAGGTATTAATTCTGAAAACTATAAAAATCTGTTATTGAACAATGCAAATTTTTTAGCTATCTCAGGCTACGTTTGGAATAATAAAAAATATAAACCCTTAGAAGCAATAAAGAGATTAAAATGAAAATTAATGCTGGTGAAATAAGAGTTGGAATGCTTTTGGAATATAAGAATGATTTATGGCAAGTTTTAAAAACTCAGCATGTTAAACCCGGTAAAGGTGGTGCATTCGCCCAAGTTGAAATGAAAAGTGTGGGAAAAAATACGAAGTTAAATGAAAGATTTAGATCAAGTGAAACTGTTGAAAAGGCCTCACTAGAGGAAACAAAATTTAATTATCTTTATGAGGATGAAAGTTATTATTTTTTTATGAACCCAAAAAGCTTTGAACAAATAGAAATTAAAAAAGATGTGATTGGAGATCGGGGAAAATTTTTATCAGAAAATCTTGAAGTTTCTGTAAATTTCTATAATGAAAATCCAATTTCAGTTGAACTTCCTAACCAAGTAAAGTGTAAAATAGAAACAACTGATGCAGCTTTAAAAGGACAAACAGTTTCGTCATCATACAAACCTGCAACTCTTGATAATGGATTAAATATTCAAGTACCTCCATTCATTGAGTCAGGAGACGAGGTAATAATTGATACAAGAAATTTAGAATACCTAAAAAAAATTTAGAAATATGATTTCAATATCTTCAAATCTTAATGTTATGATAAAGGCTGCTGAGAAAGCATCTAAGTTAGTAATTAGAGATTTTGGAGAAGTTGAAAAATTACAAATTTCTAAAAAGGGTCCTAGAGATTTTGTTACTAAAACAGATAAACGTGTTGAAAATATTATTATTGAGGAACTTAGTAAGACAAAAAAGAATTACTCTTTCCTTTCTGAAGAGATTGGAAAAATAAAAAATAAGGATGAGGAAAATATTTGGATTATTGATCCAATTGACGGAACAACAAATTTTCTTCATGGTATCCCACATTTTGCAATTTGTATTGCTTTACAGTCAAATAAAGAAATAGTAAGTGGTTTAATTTTTGATCCTATCAAAGACGAAATGTTTTTTGCTGAGAAAAATAAAGGATCTTATCTCAATAACCAAAGATTAAGAGTATCAAAAAAGAATGTTATAGATGATTGTTTGTTTTCGAGTAATCATGATGGAGTAAAATTTAGTAATTTTAATATGCGCTACACTGGCTGTGCAGCTTTAGATTTAGCTTATGTAGCCGCTGGAAGATTTGATGGATACTTTCATAATAATATTAATCTTTGGGATGTGGCAGCTGGATCACTTATGGTGTTAGAGGCTGGTGGGATAGTAAATGATCTAAATAAATTCAACAATAATTGTATTAATATCAGAGCTTCAAGTGATGGAATTAATGATAAAATGATAAAAGAATTGAAGAACTTTTAATTGTGTTCTGAATTTCCTTTGCTATAAGTCTCGTTATGAAAAAAGATATTCACCCAAACTACCACACAATTAAAGTAGAAATGACAGATGGTAGTCAATTTGAAACTAAGTCCACATGGGGAGCTGAGGGAGACTTATTGAAGTTAGAAATTGATCCTAAATCCCATTCTGCGTGGACAGGTGGAAAACAAAAATTAATGGATAAAGGTAGAATAAGTAAATTTAATAAAAAATTCCAAAATTTCAAATCAGAAAAAAAAAATTAAATGTCAAATGCACCCTTGATGCCAATGGCTACTGCTGTTTGGCTAGTTGAAAATACGACATTAACATTTAAGCAAATTGCAGATTTTTGCCAATTACATGAAGTGGAGATTCAAGGAATAGCAGATGGTGAAGTAGCAAAAGGTATTAAAGCTTACAATCCTATAATATCAGGTCAGTTATCAAGAGAAGAAATAAAATTATCTTCAAATGATGAAAACAGGCCATTGCAAATTAAAAGTAGCGACATTGAAATATCAAATTCAGAAAAGAAAATAAAAAAATACGTACCACTTTCAAAAAGACAAGATAAACCAGACTCTGCATTGTGGCTTATCAGGCAGCACAATTTACTCAAGGACTCTCAAATTGCAAAACTTGTTGGAATAACAAAAAATTCAGTTACTTCAATCAGAAACAAAAGCTATTGGAATTATAATAATTTAAATCCAAAAGATCCTGTTGCATTAAACTTATTCTCTCAAAAAGATTTATTAGATGCAATAGAGAAAGCTGAAAGAAGAATAAAAAGAGAGAAGAAACAGAAGGAAAAAGAAAAACAAAGTAATCTTGCATCTGCATAATGAATAAATTTTATAGACATAAAATTATAAAAGTGATACTTAATCATTTTTTTGGAGGTAGTTATTAAAATAGAAGTTAAAGATAATAATATTGAACAAGCTCTAAGAGTTTTAAAAAGAAAACTTCAAAGAGATGGTTTTTTTAAGGTAATTAAATTAAAAAATACTTATGAAAAACCTTCAGAAAAGAAAAAAAGAATTCTTCAAGAGAATATTAAAAGAGTTAAGAAGCTAAATAAACTTAAAAATAGAATTTAAGTATACCGCGGGGTGGAGCAGTCTGGTAGCTCGTCAGGCTCATAACCTGAAGGTCGGCGGTTCAAATCCGTCCCCCGCAACCAATTATTAAATTTATTAAGAGTGTATAATGGATAGATGGATTTTTTACGAAAAAATGTTTTTGAAAAATATTAGTAAAAATTCTAATATTTTATTAATAAGTGGTTCAGAAAAGGAAATAAAAATATTAAGAAAATTAGGGTATACAAATTTTAAAATAACATATCATAAAGAGTTCAATAAAAATATTGAAAACAATTATGATTTGTTGGTTGGTAAAAATTTGTTTGATTCTGATGTAAGAAATTTAAAGTTTAATGATTCTGAATATGACTATGTAATCACTAATGCTACTCTGCATCATATTGATGTCCCTCATATTGGAATTTCAGAAATGTATAGAGTTGCCAAAAAAGGTGTTTTAGTCATAGAGGGTAACGACTCTTTAATTATGCGTTTAGCATGTAAAATAAAGTTTTCAGAAGAATTTGAGGTGTCATCTGTTAAAAAAGATAAAGAAAAAGGTGGCCTTTTAGATACAGGTATACCAAATTATGTATATAGATGGACAGAGAGAGAGGTAAATAAATTGGTAAAATCTATAGATCCAACGAATAAAAATACAATAATTTTTGATTACGAAAATGATTTGAATAATATTAAATCAAGAAATCGACTAACCAAAACAATTATTTTTTTTGCTAAAATATTTTTTGTCTTCTTTAAAAAACAGCAAAACTGTTTATCAATATTTATTGACAAAACAAAATCAAAAAAAAGATTTTAACTTATCAAATTTTAAAATTCGATTTTTTACTGTCAATTAAAAAATTTTTTACTGTTTCTATTGTTAATTGGTCAAAAGTTTTGCCAAAATTTTCGATTTTTTCTATTATTGTTGGTGGGATAGTTATGATGTGACAGCCTATTTCTTTTGCTTGTAGGTAATTATAGGGCTCTCTTACACTTGCCCATAATATTTCAACATTTTTAAATTTCTTTGATAATTTAATGCTTTTAATGATTTCTGGGATTGGGTTTTTTCCAGTATCTGCAGCTCTTCCTACAAATATTGAAATTATTACTTTTGTTTTTTTATTTATTATTTTTAAAATTTTCTCTGTTTGTTTTGATGTGTAAACTGATGTTATGTTTAATTTAATATTTTTATTATTTAATTCTTTGATAACACCACCTGTGAACTTATTTTTTGAATTAACAACAGGCACTTTAACATAAACATTTTTTCCCCATTTATTTATCTTTTTGCCTTGATCTATCATAGATTTTTGATCGTCAGCAAATACCTCGAAAGAGATCGGCTTATTTTTACAATATTTTAGTATTTGTTGTGAGTAAAATTTATAATTTTTTGCACCAGCTTTTCTCATTAAGCTTGGATTGGTTGTGAAGCCTTTAACTATTTTTTTTTTGTTGAACTTCTTTATTAAGGATATATCTGCAATATCACAAAAAATTTTTGTTTTCATTTTGCCTATAAATTTTTTGTAATATCTTCTGTCATTTTTTTTGCATCTGCAAATAACATGAGCGTATTTTCTTTATAAAATAAATCATTATCAATTCCAGCATAACCAGGGGATAAACTTCTTTTTACAAATAAAACAGATTTACACTTTTCAACGTCCAAAACTGGCATTCCATAAATTGGACTTTGTGGATCTGTTTTTGCAACTGGATTAGTTACATCGTTAGCACCTATTACAAATGCAACATCTGCATTAGCAAAATCATTATTTATTTCTTCTAATTCAAATACCTCATCATAAGGAACATTTGCTTCAGCCAAAAGTACATTCATGTGTCCTGGCATTCGACCAGCTACAGGGTGAATTGCGTATGAAACCTTTATGTCATTTTTTTTTAAAGTATCAACCATTTCTCTTAAAGCATGTTGTGCTTGTGCAACAGCCATCCCATAACCTGGAACAATTATTACTGATGATGCATTTTTCATCAAAAAAGCAGCATCATCTGCATTACCACTTTTTACTGGTCTTTGTTCTTTATTTTGTTGTAAACTTGATTGCTCAGTTGCACCAAATCCTCCTAATATTACATTAAAGAATGATCTATTCATTCCTTTACACATTATGTAAGATAAAATTGCCCCAGAGGATCCAACTAATGCACCAGTGATTATTAATGCGGTATTTTCTAAAGTAAATCCAATACCAGCCGCAGCCCAGCCTGAGTATGAATTTAACATTGAAATCACCACTGGCATATCTGCTCCACCAATTGGAATTATTAATAAAAAACCAATTAAAAAAGATATTGCGAGTAATATCCAAAATAAATTTGGAGACTGCGTTGAACAAAGTAAATAAGTAACAACAATTATTGAAATTAAAATTAAGGCATTTAGTGGATGTTGACCTTTAAACGTTATAGGGGAACCTGACATTATCCCTTGGAGTTTTAAAAAAGCAATAATTGAACCAGAAAAAGTTATCGCTCCAACTGCTGCCCCAATTGACATCTCAATTAAACTACCGAGTTTTATATTACCAGGTGACCCTAAATTAAAAGCTTCTGGATTTAAAAAAGCAGCTATAGCGACAAACACAGCTGCAAGACCAACTAAACTATGAAAACCAGCGACTAATTCAGGCATTGCTGTCATTGGAATTTTGTAAGCAATAAAAGCACCAATTAATCCTCCTATCAAAAGAAATATTAATACGACTACAAATCCACTTGAAAAATTACCAATTAATAAAAATGTGACTGTAACTGCAATGGCCATTCCTATAATTCCAAAGAAATTTCCTTGTCTAGATGTTTCTGGTGAAGAAAGTCCTCTTAAAGCTAGAATAAATAACACTCCTGAAATTAAATAAAATATGGCTGATAAATTTGGTGATAACATTATTTATCCTTTTTCTTTTTTTTATACATTGAAAGCATTCTTTGCGTTACTAGGAAGCCACCAAAAATATTAATTGCAGCTAATGAAATTGCTAAGAATCCAAAGATACTTGAAGTATTAAATATAGTATCAGAATTTCCGGCCAATCCTGCAATAATTGCTCCAACAATTATTACTGATGAAATTGCATTAGTAACTGACATCAGAGGAGTATGAAGTGATGGAGTTACACTCCAAACTACATAATATCCAATAAAAATTGAAAGGATAAAAATACTTAATCTAAATATAAAAGGATCTATTTCCATTACTTAATTAAAGTTTTCTCAATAATTTCGTCATCTAAATTGATGTTTATTTTTTTATTTTCTTTATCATATAAATTTGAAACAAAGTTAAAAACATTTTTTGCGTATAAATTTGATGCAGAGGTTGGAAGTTTATTTAAAATGTTGCTCTCCCCCATTATTTTAACTCCATTTTTATTTACAACTTCATCAACTTTTGTATGGGCTGTGTTACCACCTTGAATAGCTGCAAGATCATAAATTATTGAACCAGACCTCATATTATCAATCATAGGTTCTTTAATAATCACTGGGGCTTTTTTTCCTGGAATTAAAGCTGTACAAATCACAATATCTATTTTTTTTAATGTTTCTGATAATAGTTCTTCTTGCTTCTTTTTAAAATCGTCTGAGGCTTCTTTAGCATAACCTCCCTCGGTTTCTAAATTCTCTGCATCTTCAACTGTTAAAAATTTTCCCCCTAAACTTTCAACCTGTTCTTTTGAAGCAAGTCTAACATCTGTTGCAAACACAATTGCGCCCATACGTTTTGCTGTTGCAATTGCTTGTAATCCTGCAACACCTGCACCAACTACTAATACTTTTGCAGCTGGAATTGTACCTGCTGCAGTCATCATCATTGGAATTGCTTTCTCAAAGTTAGCAAAAGACTCTAATACTGCTTTATAACCAGCAAGATTAGCCTGTGAAGATAATATATCCATAGATTGAGCTCTAGTTATCCTTGGAAGTAATTCGAGTGAAAAAGTATTAATTTTTTTTTTAACTAGATTACTTATTTTATCTTTATTGTCATAGGGATTTAAGACACCAATAAATGTTTGATTTTCTTTTAATAAAGAATTTTTACCATCATCTAATAAACTTAATTGAGTAATAATATCTGCATTAGTTATAATTTCTTTTTCATCTTTTAAAATTGAAACTCCTAACATTTTATATTCTTGATCTTTAATCCCTAGATGACTTCCATAATTTTCTGATAAAGAAACTTCAAAACCAAGTGATAAATATTTTTTTGCTATCTCAGGAGTAATCGCAATTCTTTTTTCAATTTTTTGATTTTCTAAAATAGAAGCGATTTTCATACATTGATCTTATAGCAAGAATATTGCCATTAAAATTAAAACACCTATAACTGCGACTGTTCCCCACAACACAAACTTTGTAAAATTGTTCCATGTACTTTTATGGTTTTCATTATCCATAAAAATTATTTCTGTCTTGCTTTAAATTTAGGGTTAGTTTTATTAATGACATAAACTCTTCCTCTTCTTCTTACTAGTTTTGAGTTTAGATCTCTTTTTTTAATAGATTTTAATGAGCTTTTAATTTTCATAATTATTGGAACTTAATAAAGGAACTTATGTAATCTTTCAAATGTATTTTTCCATATTTATGAATTATTTTGTTGTTAGATGAGATTTTAGTTAAAGCAGATGCATACCTTTCTCCTGGTCTTGGTTTTAAAAAAATTATTTCTCTTTTGAACATTTTTGCAACCTCTAGTATCGAATAAGAGTTTTTATTGCTTATACTATAATATCGGCACTTATTTGCTTTGAAAGCTTCAAAGCAAACCTGAACTGTATCTAAAATATGAGTGAATCTTCTTGTTTGAGTGCCTGGTTTAACAACAGTTAAAAATTTTTTATTTATATATTGATTTTCAAATATTCCAATCACCGTTGCCATGTCCCCAACTTTGATTTGTCTTGGGCCATAAACATTATAAAAAAATATTATTTCAAATTTAAAATTGAACCATTTTTTTAGATTTTTTAATAATTCTAAATTTTTTGATTTTGTAAAAGCATATGGAGATAGATTTTTATCATTACCTTTATTTCCTAAGCTTGCGGAAGTTGCTGAATAGATAAGTTTAATATTATTATCTAAACAAAATTTAAAAACTGCCATTGAACCAATTGAGTTTGATTTATAACATAAATCAAACTTACTAAAACTTTGGTAAATTCTTGCAAACTCCCCAAAATGGAAAATGCTTTTGATTTTTTTTTTATAAATTTTTAAAATTTTATTTATATTTAAAGTGTCACCTCTTAAATATTTAATTCTGTTATTAACTATATGATTTTTTTTTGATCCAGATGAATAATTGTCCAAACTGATAAGCTTGTAGTTTGTTTTCTTTAAAAGTAACTGTATTAAATTTGATCCAACAAAACCTGCTCCACCAGTTACAACTATTAGATTCTTCATTTTAGATAGCCTGGCAACGTCCTACTCTTCCGTGTCTTAAGACAAAGTACCATTGGCGCTGAAAGTCTTGACTACCGAGTTCGGAATGGGATCGGGTATGACACTTTCGCAAAAATCACCAGGCGGTCTTTTAATAGTTAATATTTTTATAAAAGTAAATAAAAATTTAAAAAATTCTGTTATTTTAAATCTAAAATTTTCAAATTTGGTGTTATTTATTAAAAAATTTATATTTTACAATGGTAATAATAGCAGATATTCCATCTGAGAATTTAATTTTTTTACCTTCTTCAAAACTTCTTCCCTCATAGTTTATTGGAACCTCAAAAATGGGAATATTTAAATTTGACAATTTGGTTGTTAATTCTGGACAAAAAGAAAATCCATTCTCTTTCAAAGAAATTTTTTTAAAGATTTTAGCATTTACAGCTTTATAACAAGTATGCGCATCTGTTAGTTGTTGTTTGTTAATAATATTTGAAAAGATAGTGAGTAAATGATTTGCAAATATTCTGAAATTTGATGTAAAATTTACATTGCTGTATCTTTTTTTTTTTAAAACTCTTGAACCATAAATTGCCATATATTTTTTTTTTTTAAAACAATTAACAAAAAATTTATAATCATTAGGATCGTATTCTAAGTCAGCATCTTGAATTATAACAAAATCACCCTTTATATATTTTTTGGCTGTTTTAATACAGGACCCTTTACCATTATTTTTGGTATGAAATAATATATTATTACTACTTTTAAATTTAAATTTATTAATTTTTTTACGTGAGGAGTCTGTAGATAAGTCATCAACAATAATTATTTGCTTTTTCACATAAATTTGCTTTTCAATTTTTTTAAGGATTTGTAAAATAGTTTTTTCTTCATTAAAAACAGGTATTATAATTGTAAGAATCATAAATGATAAGTCTTTTTTTTTCAGCTTTTATTTCTAATTTAAGTTACTTTTTATTAGGAAAAACCTTATGCAATACCATCTACCCCCATAAAAAAATTAATATATTTGAATACCTAATTTATGGTTTTATTATTACATCATTCATAGCAGTATTGCTAAATTTTTTTACTCCTCTAAATAAAACAAATAATTCAATTTTTTTATTTTTAATTGTCACAAGTTTCTTTTTCTTTAAAGAAAAAATTTATAGAGATGAAATTTTAATAATATTTGGAATATCTATACTTTTAATAATATTTATTATCTTTGATACTGTAAATAGGCCAGATGCGATGATGTATCACTTACCTTTTTCAAAAATTTTAAATGAAGAAAAAATTATCATTGGATTATCTAATTTACACTTTAGATTTAGTCACGTATCAATACTACAATACTCTTCAGCAATAAATGTTAATTATTTAGTTGGAGATGATGGAATTATTATTCCATTAGCAAGTATATATATTTTTTTAGTTTTATATTTTTTCTATGAATTAAAGAAATCTTTAAAAGAAAAAAATTCTTCCATATCAAAATTTATTTTGTCTGTAATTTTAATTTTTATTGCATACAAAATTAATAGATATAGCAAAATTGGAAACGATGATATAGGTCATCTAATTGCATTTTTGATTGTATATAAGTTTTTAGACTACAAAAAAATTAATTTTATAAAATTTAATGAAATTTCTTTACTATCTGTATTTTTATTAGCAAATAAATTTTCTTTAATTTTATTCTGTTTAATTCCCATATTTATTAGTTTTCAAAATATTAAATTTTTAAAAAAAATTTACAATTCTTTACCTTTCTTTTTTTTAATAATTTGGTGCATAAAAAACATTTTAATATCTGGTTGTTTTTTATATCCGATTGAGCAAACATGCTTAAAAAATCTTAGTTGGATTGACATAAAGAACATAAAGAAAGAAAACGTCTCAGCTGAAGCTTGGGCTAAAGATTGGCCTAATTATAACAAAAAAAAAAATGGCATGAAAAATTACATAGAAAATTTTAATTGGATTGAGACGTGGTCTAATAATCACTTCAAAAAAATTATAAAAAATATTTTACCTTTAATAGTTTTGCTAACAATATTGGTTATTTTTAATTTCAATCGAAAAGATTTTAAAAATCAAAGTGGAAATTTAAAAAAAAAATTTTTATGTGTATTAGTAATTTCAATTATAGGGTGTTTAATATTTTTTTTAAAATTTCCTTTATATAGATATGGTTACTCTTATTTAGCAATTTTTATTGCTTTATTTTTTTCTATTTTTATGAATTTTGGAAATAAAAATAAAATTTTTATAATTTATAAGTTTGTTTTAATTTTTTTTGTAATAATTTTATTTTCTAAACAATTTGTAAGACATTATGAGTTTTATAGTGCTAGACCATTAATACCAAAATACATACAAGAAGACTTGGAGTTACAGAAAATTAATTTAGATAAGAATTTTAGCTATTACTATAATGAGAATAGGAATTGTTGGTATAATGTAGCTCTTTGTACCTATTATAATTTAAATACAATTAAATTTAATGAATTTTTAAGTTACAAATTTCTTCTACTAGATAAATTTGAAGATAAATAAATCAAGTCTCAACTAATTTATTTTTATTTTAGATAAACTTTTAATTGTAAGTATTAATTTTTTTTTAAAATAAATTTTTTCTTTAATAAAGAATAATCCAGGTATCTTAATAAAAATTTTTTTCAAGTAAAATATAAAAAAATAGAATTTAAAAAAAGTTTTTAAAATTATTAAGTCCTCAAAAATTTTTTTTAAAGCAAATTTAAAATTTGTACTTAAACCACCTGTTCTCATAAAAATAATATATTTATTAATTTTTTTAAATTTAAGATTTTTCATTAAGTTTAATCTAATTATTAATTCAGTATCAGAAGATATTTTATATTTTAAATTATAGGCTTTTAGATAATCTTGCATTAAATTCAAACTTATAAACAAAGAGGTATGTGAAATATAATAAAAGAAATTTTTTTTCTTAGGTTGAAATTTAAAATTCCATTTCCTTATAATATCTAAATTTTTATTAAAATATAATACATTTCCGAATAAAAAATCACAATTTACCTTTTTTTTGTTAACAAAATTTAAAACATTCTCATCAAAATATAGATCTCCAGAATTTAAAATACCAACAAATCTTCCCCTAGCAAATTTTAAACCATAATTTAATCCATCATAAAAACTTTTATCTCTGTAACTTATTACTTTAATTGAACTTTTATATTTTTTAATTTTTTTTAATGTTTTATCTGAAGAGTAACCATCAAGAACAATATATTGAATTTTTACTTTTTTTTGAGATAGAACACTTTTTATTGTTTGTTCTATATTTTTTTCATCATTCTTTACAATTGTGATTATTGTGAAGTCAAAAGGAAAAGTTTTTTTTTTTATTAAAACCACTTTTTATAAAATTTTAATCAGTAAACTGATACATTATTTAATTAATTTTAAGTCCAAATTATCGATTATTTCTCTCAAGCCTTCTTTCAAAGTAATTTTTGGTTGCCATCCATATTTTTTTGCTCTTGAGGAGTCTAACAACTTTCTTATTGTACCTGTCGGTTTTGTCTTATCTAAAATTATTTTACACTCAAAATTTATCTCTTTTAATATTAACTTTGTATAATTTAAAATACTCATATCGAAATTAGAGCCGATATTTATTATTTTTTCTTTTGTTTTTTTTTTAAAAAAAAAAACACAAGCGTCTGCTAAGTCATCAGCATGCATTATTTCTCTTCTTGCTTTTCCTGTTCCCCATAAAATTATATATTTTTTGTTGTTTTTCTTTGCTGTTATACATTTTAAAATTAAAGCAGGAAAAAAATGAGACTCTTTAACATTGTAATTATCGTTTTGACCATAAATATTACACGGTATTAGGCATTTGTAATCAGTGCCATACTGGTAGTTATAGCTTTCACATAATTTGATACCTGCAATTTTGGCTATAGCATAAGGTTCGTTAGTTTTTTCTAGAGACCCAGTTAACAAATTTTCTTCTTTAATTGGTGTGTTTATTTTTTTTGGATAAATACTGCTCGAACCTAAAAAGATTAGAGATTTTATATTATTTTTATAACAAGCATGAATAATATTGCTTTGGATAGTTAAATTATCATAAATAAAATCAGCTTTATATTTATTATTTGCGAAAATTCCACCAACAGTTCCAGCAGCATTTATAACAGCATCAATTTTTTTAAATTTAAAAAAATTAAATACTTTATGTTGATCTCTCAAATCTAGTTTTTTTTTATCTACTGTTAAAATATTCTTAAATCCTTCTGATATTAATTTTTTTACTATTGATGAACCAATTAAACCTTTATGGCCAGCAACAAAGATTTTTGTTTTTTTTGATAGCATTTAGGTTTTAGATAACTTTAAATTTTTTAGTTCGGAATTTATCATTTCTAGTGCTAAGGATTTTATGTTATGTTTAGGTTTCCATTTTAATTCTTGTCTTGCTTTTTTAGAATTTCCTAACAATGTTTCAACTTCGGTTGGCCTAAAATACTTTTTATCTATTGAAATAATATTTTTTTTTTTCCAATAGCCCTTTTCTTTTATACCAGATCCTTTCCAAACAAGTTTTATACCTAAAAGTTTACATACTAAATCAACGAAATATTTAACTGAATATTGTTTGTCTGAAGAAATAACATAATCTTGAGGCTTGTTTTTTTGAAGAATTTTCCACATTGCTAATACGTAATCTTCGGCATGTCCCCAATCTCTTTTTGAATATATATTTCCTAAATATAATTTCTCTGAACTACCAAGGAATATTTTACATAAAGCAATAACTATTTTCCTAGTTACAAATGTTTCTCCTCTTAATGGACTTTCATGATTAAATAATATCCCATTACAAGCAAATATGTTGTATGCTTCTCTATAATTGATAGTAATCCAATGAGAGTAAAGTTTTGCTGCTGCATAAGGACTTCTTGGATAAAAATTAGTTTTTTCATTTTGAGGGGGTTTGGAAGCTCCAAACATTTCAGAAGTGCCTGCTTGATAATATTTTATTTTTTTCTCCATTTTTAAGTTACGTATTGAGTCTAATATCCTCAAAGTTCCCAATGCAGTAACATTGCTAGTATATTCTGGTACATCAAATGAGACTCCCACATGTGATTGTGCAGCTAAATTATAAATTTCATGAGGTTTTACATTTTCAATAATTTTTAAAACTGAGAGAGAGTCAGTTAAATCTCCATAATGTAAAAAAAAATTAGTCTTTTTGTGAGGGTCTAAATATATATCGTCAATTCTTTCTGTATTTAAAGATGAACTTCTCCTTTTGACTCCATGAACCTCATACTTTTTTTTTAAAAGTAATCTTGATAAATATGCTCCATCCTGACCTGTTACTCCAAATATTAATGCAATTTTTTTCATATAAATTTTATTTTAAACTTTTTTTAACATAATCCTAAGAATTTAATTCAACATAATATATAATTTTAAAGAAATCTAAAAATTTACTTATTTTGTCTTGTATAAAATATAAAAAATCCAAGTAAGTAGAATAAGATTGATGAATTAAAAGTAGTGAAAAACGAACCGGATGGTTTAAATGGAAACAAAATCGCAAGCAACAAGCTTCCTATACCAATTCCTATCAATCTATTTTGATCTTTAGAAGTTCTAACTAAACCAGATACTCTCAATATTATTAATGTTATGAGTCCAAAATATAATAAAAATCCTATTAGTCCGTTTTCACTTAAAAATTCCATCATATAGTTATGTGGATGTGATGAGCAGGCTCTGTAACCTTTGTACTTAACACTATTTTCAACTAATTTTTTATCTATTTTGGTTTTTAAACATTTTACTCTAAAACTTTTATAACCATGCCCTAAGACAGGTTTTTCTAAAAATAATTCAAAGGCTGCTTGGTAATGATAAGACCAAGGTGTGTTTGTAATTTTTGTTTTAAAACTTTTTTCATTAGGTAATGCAGTTATATGACTTATGAAGTCCATATATCTTATTTTGATGGAATATGAATTTTGAAAAACTAAAAAAAATATTAAAAAAAAAACAAAAGCTGGCACAAGTAAACTAACTATTTTTTTATTAAAAAAATATAAAAGAAATATACTTATTATAAAAATTAGAAATGCATTTCTTTCACCAGTCAATAAAACAACTATTAATAAAAACATGATTAATATATTAGAAATAATTTGTTGAAATTTTATAACCTCAGGACTTTTATTTTTTAATAATATTAAAATTAATAGACCAATTTGTACTAAATATGTGCCACCTATAAGCTCTGAACCAAAAATGCCTGAAAATCTTACACAATTTTCGTCCTTTGTACACATCCCTGGCGAAAAACCAAAAATATTCTCATTAAAATTAAATTGATATAAAATATCTAAACTAATAAAAATGATTAAGAGAGAATTTAAATAAATAAAAATATTAAAACTTTTTTCTGAAATAATTGATAAAGTAACATAAACTGCAATAGTCAAAAAAAGATATCTCAAATTACCCAACGATTTAATAGCTGTTAGAAAATCTTGAGAATTTAATAAAGAATTAATAAAAATAATTAATAGAAAAAATAGTAAATATCTGATTAAAAAATCTTTTAATAATAAGTAGTTTGGTTTTTTTAATAGATAAAATATGGAAATTATAGTTATTAATATTAAATTTATATTAATAGCTAAATTTCTTAGAACAAGTACTAATGGAAAAATTAATACCAAAAACGCTAAAACCTGCTCAATTCTTTTCAAATTTAAATAATTCATAACTTAGATATATTAAAAGGCTCATCGATTGATATAGTTTTAATTGCATTAACAAAATTAAATTTTTAAATTACATTATTTATAGCAATGTTTAACTTAATTTATACATTAGAGTTTTTTGATATTATCTTATGGTTATAAATTTAATCTTATCAATAATTTTTTTCTCAATTCATTTTTACGTTGAGAATAATAAAAAAAAAATATTTAAAAAAAGTTTTTTAGACGTTCCAGATTTTGAAAGAAAAATACACAATAAACCAACTTATTTAATTGGTGGGCATTATATTTTTATATTATATATAATATTTGGAATTTTTTCACCTAATTATGGTTTAAACGAAAAAATTATTTATTTTTCCATAATTTCATGCGTATTTATAATAGGTATTTTTGATGACTTGATTGATTTAAAACCAATATTAAAACTCTCACTCGTCTTGAGTTTTTATCTTATATTAGTTCATTTTGATGAAGATTACTTACTAAATAAAGTCTACTTCGAGACATTTGATAAAAATTTAAATTTTGGTGTTTATAGTTATTTTATATCTTCTCTTTGTGTTTTACTTTTTATAAACGCGATCAACCTAATTGACGGTATTAACGGTTTGGCTATGTTGGTATTTACAATTTTAAGTGTTTTTTTGAATTATTTTTTGAAAGTAGATTTAAATCTATTTGTTTTTATTTTTTTTATATTTATTTATTTTAATATATTCAACGGAAAGTATTTTCTAGGTAACTCTGGTTCACTTCTGATAGGAGCTATAATTAGCTTTTCAACCATAAAAGCTTACAATGTTAATTTTTTAAATCAGAATTCAGCTGAGGATATTTTTATTCTTTTTTTAATTCCTGGAATAGACATGTTTAGATTGTTTATTGAAAGAATTATAAAAAAAAAAAACCCTTTTTCTGCAGATAGAAATCATTTACATCACTTCTTGATAAAAGAATTCTCTCTTAAAAAAATTTTAATTTTTTATTCACTCTCAATAAGTGTTAGTTCTTATTTAGCATTTGAAGATTATGTTTCTGAAACAAATTTAATAATAGCTGTTATATTTAGTTATTTATCTTTGCTTTATTTTTTAAAAAAAAAATTAAAAAAATTTAATAAATGAAAAATTTAAAAATAATCTTTGATAATATTATTTTTTCTCTTCAAAATGCAGGTGGTATATCTAATTACTGGGCACAATTGATAAAACAAATTTTAAAAAATAAAGTATATTTTTTTGAAACAAAAAATAATAACATTTTTCGTAAAAAATTAAATATTCAAACCACCATAGAAACAAACCTTCCTATTCAAATTTTGAGATATCTGCCATTTCAAAAAAAATTACCGTCAAATAGTATATTTCATAGTAGTTATTTAAGGACAACATTCCAAAAAGAAGTTGTCAAAATTGTTACAATTTTTGATTTTACATATGAATATTATGAAAAAGGTATAAGACGTTTTATACATTCATTACAAAAAAAAATATCTATTAATAATGCTGATGGAATTATATGCATATCAAATAATACAAAAAGAGACCTACTTAAATTTTATCCTAAAATTAATAAAAAAAAAATTACAACAATTTATCTTGGTGTTGAAAATTCTTTTTATAAAATTAGAAATTTAAAAAAAATAATTAAAGCTAATGAATTCAAAAAAATTTACAAAAAGAATGTTATTCTCTATATTGGTGAAAGAAAAAAATCATATAAAAATTTTCACTTAGCAGTGGATGTTGTATCCTCATTAAAAGAATTTACTCTTGTTGCAGTTGGAGGAAACACAATAACAAAAAAAGAAGAGATTTTAGTTAATAAAAAACTAGATAAAAGATTTCATCATTTTGAAAATGTCAGCGAAGCAAAACTAAATAGACTATATAATATTGCTTTTTGTTTACTTTATCCATCTTCATACGAGGGTTTTGGATTACCTGTAGTAGAGGCAATGAGCGCTGGATGTCCTGTAATAAGTTCAAATAAATCGTCAATAAAAGAAATCGCTAAGGACTCAGCTTTGCTGGTAAATAAAATAAATAAACAAAACTTTATTGATGCAATAAAGTATTTAGATAACCCAAAAATTAGAAAAAAATTTATTAAAAGGGGATTGAAACTCTCTAAAAAATTTAAATGGAAAACATGTGCAGAGTTGACGCAAAAGTTTTACAAAAAAATATATAAAATCAAGTTTAAAGAAAGTAATTAATTTTTTATAATATTGTTTATAAGATCTATAAATTATCCAAATAAAAAACTATTTATCTCAATATACTTTCCTTAAATACTTTTAATTTGTTTAAAATTATTAATATTTGATTTTTACTATTATAAATCTTTAGAATTTTAGATAAAAGAATATTATTTATTGAAGGTTTTATTTTTTGAATTTTATAATTAATTGTTTTTTTTATTATTCTAGATTTACTAAAATAATTTATTTTTGTATTAGTGCTGTTAAAATCAAAACCACGGTTTACAACTAAAGTTTTGAATGGTGTAATTGCATATCCCTTATTTTTAAAAATTGTATAATACCAATACACTGCCCAAGTATCTATTTTTCCCTTATAATTCAATATAAGACTCAGATAACTCCCAGTATTCAAATAGTCAAATTTCTCCTTAAAATTTCTTTTCACATCTAAATAAATAGATTTTTTTTTGATTTTTTTTAATTTGAGCCATCTATTTGACCAAGTTGCCCAGCCCCAACAACTCATATGGGTAGATATAAAAAATTTTTGACTAAAGTCTAAATTTTCAAAAATCCAACAATTAATATGCCAAATTTTTTGATCATTTTTGTATAATTTAAGAGTTTTATTGCAAAAAAAAAGAAATTCATCAGATACAATTAAATCTTCTTCTAAAACAATAAAATTTTTTTCTTTTTTTGAGACATAATTAATGCCTTCTAAAATAGATTTTGCACTTCCTAAATTTTTTTTTCTATATACGATTTTTTTAGATTTAAAAAATTTGATACTTTTTAAATAATAAAAAATTTTTTTTGTATTTAATTTATTTCTCTTATCTTTAGGACCATCAATAAAAAAGTAAACTTTTGAAGTTTTACACTCTGGGTTTTTTTTCAAGGAAATTAATAATTTCTTTAAATGATCTAATCTTTTATGTGTAAATACTATAATTGGTGCGTGCATAGATTAGTCAGATTATTATAAAATTTTTATGTCTAGCATGATTGGGAAAATCTATTTTATCTAAAGAAAATTGTGTCCATTTTTCCACTGAAATATTTGCATGTTTTGAAAAAGTAAGTTCTATTGCAACATTATCTTTTTTTGAGAATGTATTAATATGAGTATGGATTAATTTTAGTTTAAATTTAGCTATAAATTTCTTTATTTGTTTAAAGTTATTATCAATATCATGAAATTCAATAACAAGACAATTTATACTATCTTGGTTATCTAAAATAAAATCCAGATTTTTGTATTCATCACCTTCAATATCAACTTTTAATAAAATATTTTTACTATTGATAAAATCTAATATTAAATTTTTATCGAATTTTTTTTTAAAAAAAATTGAATATGATTTCAATATTTTAAATTCATTAAATTTTTTAAAATATAAAATAATATTTCTAAAATTTAATTTTATAATTGACTTAATTAAATAAGTAAAAATCAATAAATATGAGGTTTCAGGATCAAATAAAATAATTTTTTTTAAGTTATATTTTTCATGAAGTTCATTTTCAAAATCCCAATTTTCATGAATACCAAGTGATATTAATGTATCACTTTTTGAAATATCGGTTTCATTTAATAAATAACCTCCATCAAATTTACTACCAAATCTTAAAAGTTTTGTTTTGTACTTTGGAACAAGAAAATTGGGCAAAGCTATTTTATTCATTAAAATATGATTATATATATTAAAATTAATTGTTGAATCAACTTTAATTAAATTTTTTAAATATTTTATGATGATATACTAATATAGTTTTATTATTATTTTAAAAATTTTTAGGATTAGATCATATTATATGGAATATAATAAAAATAGCATTCTATTTAAACTGAATTATATACTTAAGAAAATTTTAGAATTTATTTAATTGAGAACTAAAAATTAAAACCTTAATGAAAAATTTTATAGTAAAAATTACGAAAATTTTAGGTGTTTATAGTTTTTTAAAAAAAATAAATATAATATTACAATCAAAATTTGGCCTAGGACACGGTCATAATTTATTCTTGTTTTTAATTAGAAAGAAGATTAAACAAAAAAATTATAAAAATTTTCTTGAAATTGGAAGCACAAGAGAAAAAATTTACGGACAAGGTTCTACTGAAATAATCGCAAAATTTTGTGAGAAAAAAAAAATTAATTTTATATCAGTTGATGCAGATGCTAGAAATACAGTTAGATTAAAAGAAGAACTAATCAGTTATAAATACTGCAAATTAATACATGATAAAGGTGAAAATTATCTAAAGAATATAGACATAAAATTCGATTGTATTTATTTAGATGCTTTTGATATCGAAAAACCAATTAAAAATAAATTTAGAGATGAATTTTATTTAAAAGAATATTCCTCTACAATAACAAACGAAATGTCTGCTGATATACATCTAGAAATAACAAAATATCTAAGTGAAAAAGTTAATAAAAGTGCATTAATTGTTTTTGATGATACTTTTTTAAACAATAATATTTTTTTAGGTAAGGGAAAAAAAGCTATCCCTTTTTTAATTAATCTGGGTTTCAAAGTTACATCCTCAAATTCTAATAGTGTTGCCTTGGAAAGATAATAATTAATAATTTATGTAAAAATTATTTAATATCTTTGTAATCATAATCTAAGATCATCAACTATTCTTTTTGTACTATAACTAATTTCAAATTTCTTAAAATTAGGCTTTAAAATAGTATTTTTTTTTAATATTTTTTTTATAAGCGAATTCAAGTCTACTGAATTTTTATAATAGAAGGTAAAATCCTTAAATTCATTAATTGGATCCGCAAACAATGGAGCAATTAAAGGTTTCTGCAAATACATAGCATCACCGAAGGATCCTGTACCTTTGTATCTACCGTAAAGTTTTTCTCTCCTATTTAATGAAATTAAAATATCACATTTTTTTCCAAAATTTAAAAAATCTTTTTCAGTTAATGTTTTTTTTTTAAATTCAATCCTAAAAGTATTAAAATTTTTGATAACATCACCAGACAAATTTTTATCAAACTTTCCAAGAAAAATTATTTTAATTTCTTTTTTAAAATTAAGTAAACTTTTATAAAGCAAATTATAATTTTTTCTGGAAGAGTCTATCCCTCCTAATACACCAATAACAAAGTTTTTATTATTTTTTTTTTTATATGATAATCTTTTATCAAAATATCTTGTATAGATTGTAGTTATTTTAAAAAAATTTTTTTTAAATTTTTTTCTAAAAATATTTGTTAAATTTTTATTTTCACATGCAAAATAATTAAGTGATCTAAATAATAAATATCTTGGGTATATATAAGATTTAATTAAAAAGCTTTTATGAACATCTGGAAATATCCTATGTAATCCTCTAACATAACATATAATTTTTTTTTTATAAAAAACTATTAATATTAAAAAAAAAATAAGTTGCTGAAAATAAATTATAAAACTTTTTAAATTATTTGGATAATCAGGATACTCAGGTGAGCTACATAGATAAATATAGTCATATTTTTTACCTATCAATATTACTCGAAGATACATAAGATATCTTAAACTTGATGTAATTACATTTCTCTTTAATTTAGATATATATCTGAACTTTTTTGGCAATAAAACATGACACTCAAAATTTTTAGAGAAGATTTTAAAAAGATCATCTACTTGCCAAAAATGCATTAAATTTTCAACAATAAGAATTTTTTTTTTTTTTTTCAATTTTTAGAATCTCTTTTTGATAAAATTATTTTGTTTTTATTAAGTTTCAAATTTATTTTTGGATCATTCCATTTGTAAGTAAATTGGTTATTCATTCCTCTATAATATTTAGACTGTTTATAATGATACACAGCTATTTTACTTAATACTAAAAAACTATTTCCAAATTTTGGAGGTATTAGAATTTGAAAATAATTTTCTCCAGAAATTATAAATCTTTCCCATTTTCCAAAAGTTTTGCTATTTTTTCTGCAGTCAACAATATATGCTGCACATTTTCCGTAAACACATGAAATTAACTTCCATGTTCTATTATCACCATGAATTCCTTTGAACACATTTTTTTTATTTATAGAAAAATCATCTTCTACAAACTCTATTGATTTTAATTGATTTGAGTATTTTTTTTGATTAAAGCTTTCCAGATAAATTCCTCTATTATCCTTAAATTTAGTATTTGGATAAATAATTTTTAACTTTAATTTTTTAGAAATTCTTATTTTAAGCATAATTAATAATTATTTATATAATTTACTTTTTTATTGATGAATTTGTTTTTAATAAAATTGTTAATGAATGGCATTAACTCTATATGAGTTCTATATTTTTTTTTAATTAAACTACTAAAAAAAGCATTAATTTTAATTTGTCGATTTGAAAAGTAAAATGGGCTAAATAATATCGTCGAATATGCGGAATAAATTTCTTTAACTTTAAAATATTCTATAATTATTTCTGCTGGTATCATTTTAAATTTCTCACTCAAAAAATAATAATTTATTTTTTCTTTTTTAAAAAAATTTTTTAGATAAGTGTTATATTTATTTCTTTTATTGAAATGTGTAGATTTTAATTTTATAATAAAAATTGAATTGTTATTAAAATTATTTTTTTTTGATATAATTTCTAAAAATTCCTTAAAAGCCCTAAACTCATATGCATGGGGAAGTTGTAAATAGATATATTCACCTTCCTTTTTTTTAATTTTACTTAATTCTTTTTTGTAAAAATTTAATATTTGATAAAATCCTTTCTTAAAATTTAAATTTAAAGGTTCAATAGTATAATTGTTATTAGTCAGTGATTTAATATTAAATAATTTAAAAAATATTCCTAAATAAAAACTTTTATTTGGTATATATATTCCTTTTAATTTAAAAAATAATGAGGTCATAAGTATTTTTATTCGATATTTATAACTATTATTGTATTTATAATCCTCATACACAAAAGATAAAAAATTTCCTGACCCATGTTCTAAAAAATACAAATTTACGTTATTAAATTTTTTACAAAAATTACTGAAATAAAATAAATTTGATGAGTAATATATGTTTATCTTTTGATATTTTTCAAACTTAATAGCACCTAATTCTAAATAGTTTGTTTTTATTATTAAATTTGAAATTTCGTTTAATTTTAAAAAATGATAAATTCCAAAAAAATTTATGATTTTATTCTTTTTTATAACTTTAGTATTTTTATAAGAATAATTCTTATTGATAAAAATAATTTTAAATTTTTTTTTTTTTAATAATTTAATTAGGTTTTTAGGTATTTTTTCAAGGTTATAATTATTTATTATAACAAAATTATCTTCGCTATTAACTTTTTCTTTAGATAATATTAAAAATAAAGAATATATAGTTCTTGGAATATACAAATTGCATTCCTTATTATTTTTTTTTGAAATAGTCATTTTATAAAAGTAATAATTATTAATTACTTTATAGCTCGTTCAAAACCTATTAAATTTTAAAAATTCTCAAGGTCTTCACATATATAATGCAAAATAGCAATATGGGCTTCTTGAATATGTGATGTTTGATTTGAATCGATGATTAAAGAAATATCAGAAATTTTTTTTAAATCTCCTCCTTTATTACCTAATAGAGATATAATTTTAATCCCCATTTTTTTTGCTTTATTTGCAGCATTTATCAAATTAGTTGATTGATTTTTTTTTTTATTTCCGCCACTAGTAGAAAGAAGTATAAGTAGATCCCCATTGCTTCCTATTGATGAAAGTTGTCTCTCATAAACAGTTGAAAAATTAAAGTCATTTGCCCAAGCTGTAATTATTGCAGAGTTACTAGATAAAGAGATTGCTGGTATAGATCTTCTAAATCTATTTTTATATGTGCATACAAGTTCTCCAGCAAAGTGATCTGAATCTGAACTGGAGCCACCGTTTCCAGCAATTAAAATTTTTTTATTTCTTTTAATACAATTTCTAATATTTTGAATAATGTATTGAATTTTTTTTTCTTCACTAGCAAGGCTCTTGATTAAATTTCCACTTTTTTCAAAATAAGTTTTAACGAAATTTTTTTTTTTCATAATGGTTTTGTTTAAAAATAAAATTATATGTTATACGAAATTATTCAATCCTTAAATCTACTAATATAAATTTTCCAATGAATTAGCCATAAACTAAAAGTTCAAATTATACGATTTAAAAATTTCTATAAATAAATAAGATTTGTACTTTTAAAATAATCTATGTTAAGCATAAATTTCTTTTTTAGAATTTATTAATTATGAAATACTTAAGTAAAAAATTAATTATATTAGAAAAAATTAAATCAAAACATATAGAAGAAGGATGGCTCGATTGGTTAAATGAAGAACAAAATATAAAACAATTAAATAATCCTGTAAAAAAATATACAAAAAAAAAATTAATAAAATATTTAAAAGATTTAAAAAAGAATAAAGATCTTATGTTTGCAGTTAGACTCAAAGAAACAAATGAATATATTGGGAATATAAAAATAAATCATATAGATCATATTCATAAAACCTGTGGTTATGGACGTTTATTAGGATCTAAAAACCACAAAGGAAAAAAATATGGTTTATTGATGCTTTATAAAATTTGTGAATATGCTTTTGAAAAACTAAAAATGAATAAAATTTTTACTCCAGTTTTTTGTGATAATTATAACTCACTAAGTAGTAATATAGAATTTGGAATGAAAGTTTCTGGTCATTTCAAACAACACTTTAAGAAAAAAAATGAATTTAAAGATGTATATTATTTTGAGTTAACTAAAGAAGAGTTTAAAAAAATAAAGGATAAATTTAAATAAATTGGTACATAAAATTTACTTTCATATTAAAAAATAAAAATTAAAAAAGTAAATATTATTTTAAACTATGAGAGAAAAAATTAATCATATAGCAATTATTCCAGCACGTAAAAATAGCAAAGAAGTGAAGTTTAAAAATCGATTATTGTTTAAATATACAGAAGAATTCGTTCGAAAGATTAATTGGTTTAATAAAATTATTTTAGCATCAGACGATCAGTATTTTGCTTCTAAATGTAAAAAAGCAAATTTTATTTTTTACAAAAGAAAAAAAAAAAATTCACAAGATAATTCACCAATAAAATCAGTTATGGAGGAAGTAATAAAAGAATTTGATATAAACCATAAAACAATTATTTGGCTTTTATACCTAACGATTCCTGATAAAAAGATATCTGACTTCAAAAGGTTTAAATATATTACAATTAAAAAAAATTTTTTAAGTAGTATGAGCTTTGTTCCTATCAAAACTCATCCTTATGATTGTTGGATAATAAATAAGAAAATAAAAAAATTAATCAAAAATGATGTGTACAGAAGACAAGATAAAATAAAATTATTCGAACATCATCACTACTTGTGTGCTTTTAAAGCTGGAGAAATAAACAAATTGAATTCTGAACTACTAAATAGTAACACAGTCCCTTTGATTTTAAATAAAAACATTATTGAAATAGATACACGAAAAGAATTGTATAAATTTATTGAGAGAAAGAAGGTCTAATGAAAATATTTATAATTGCCGAAATTGGAATCAATCACAATGGGGATTTAAAAATTTGCAAAAAATTAATAGACGTTGCAAAAGACTCTGGTTGTGATGCGGTTAAATTTCAAAAAAGAACTCTTGATAAAGTTTATTCTAAGGAACAATTGAGTTCTTATCGAGAAAGTCCTTGGGGAGATACAACTTATGATCAAAAAAAAGGTCTTGAATTTAATTTAAAGGAATACAGAAAGATCGATAAATATTGTAAAAAGAAGAAAATCAAATGGTTTGCATCTGCCTGGGATTTTGAAAGTCAAAAATTTTTAAACAAATTTAATTTAAAATTTAATAAAATTGCGTCAGCAATGATTGTCGATAAAAAATTTTTAGATTTTGTTGCTAAAGAGAAAAAACATACATTTATTTCAACAGGTATGAGTACAATGAGAAATATCGCAGATGCTGTAAAAATTTTTAAAAAAAGAAAATGTCCTTTTGAATTAATGCACTGTGTTTCTACATATCCTATGAATGATGATACAGCTAATTTAAACACAATAAATGTTTTAAAAAATAAATTTAAGTGCAATGTTGGATATAGTGGTCATGAAAGTGGTTTGGTAATTTCAATTGCTGCATCTGCATTTGGAATATCATCTTTAGAAAGACACATAACACTTGATAGAACTATGTATGGCTCAGATCAATCTGCCTCCATAGAACCTAATGGATTAAGATCATTAGTTAGCTCAGTGAGAAAGATTGAAAAAGCTTTAGGAGATGGAAAAAAAGTTTTTTTACCAGAAGAAAAAATTATTGCCAAAAAACTGAGAGCTCATTTGTAAATCTATGAAAAAAGAAAATAATATTTGGGATAATTATAACAAACTCTTACTAAGTGATGATATTTCAAGAATAAGAAAAATTTTAGCAAGATATGAATTATTTAAAAAAACAATAAATATTCCTGGTGATATTGTTGAATGTGGTGTTTTCAAAGGGGTAAGCTTTATGTTTTGGCTTAAATGTTTAAAAATATTTTCTCCAAACTCAAAAAAAAAGGTTGTTGGTTTTGATATGTTTTCTGGATTTCCAAAAAATCTTAAAAAAGTAGAAAAACTAAGTGCTAAAAAATATATAAAAACCAGTGATTACAAAGGTATAGATCCAATGGATTTATCAAAGAAAGCTAGAAAAATTATAGATGAAGATAAATTTGAATTTGTTAAAGGTGATGTTGTTAAGTCTTCCAAAAATTATGTTAAAAAAAACTATGGGTTTAAGATTTCTCTGCTTCATCTTGATTTAGACACCTATAATGGTACTAAATCAGCTCTAATTAATTTTTTTCCAAAAATTAGTAAAGGGGGTGTCGTTATCTTGGATGAATATGGAAGTAGAGGATGGGGTGAAACAGAGGCTGTTGATGAATTTTTAAAAGAAAAAAAATATAAAGTAAATCTATTAGATAATACCGAAAGTCCAACTGGGTATATCATAAAGTAAAATTAGAATTTAATGAAAAAAGTAAAAAAAATTAATATTAAGAATTCAAATAATCTTTATAAAAAAGCTTTAAAAATTATTCCCTATGGATCTCAAACGTATAGTAAGGGAATAAAGGCTTTCAGTGATGGCGTCTCACCAAAATTTTTAGCAAAAGGAAAAGGTTGTGAAGTATGGGATGTAGACGGTAATAAATTCATTGATTATGTCATGGCTAATCAACCACTTCTGTTGGGTTATGCAGACAGAGATGTAAATGATGCGGTCAAAAAACAATTAGCTCTAGGATCTACTTTTAGCGTAAGTAATAAATTAGAAATAGATGTTGCAGAATTACTAGTAAAACATATTCCAGATGCTGATGGCGTAAGATTTGGTAAAAACGGAGCAGATGCTACTTCAATTGCAGTCAGACTTTCTAGAGCAATAACAAAACGAGATCATATCGCTTTTTGCGGATATCATGGATGGCACGATTGGTTTATTGGAACAACTGATTTAAATTCTGGAATTCCAAAATTTAATAATCAACTAGCTCACTCATTTGCTTATAATAATATTTCTAGTTTGGAAAAAATATTTTCAAAATATAAAAATAAAATTGCATGTGTTATCATGGAACCGATAACAGTTAATGGACCAATTTCAAAACCATCTGGATCAACAAAATGGAAAGATTATAACAAAAAAGATAATTTTTTAACTGATGTTAAAAAGCTTTGTAAAAAAAATGGAGCTCTATTAGTTTTTGATGAAGTAGTAACTGGGTTCAGATATGATATTGGTGGAGCTCAAAAAATGTATGATGTTATTCCAGATCTGTCTTGCTGGGCAAAAGCAATGTCTAATGGAATACCATTATCTGCAATTACAGGTAGAAAGAAATATATTAAATTTTTAGAGAAAACTTTTTTTTCATTTACTTATGGTGGAGATTGTATTGGATTAGCTGCTGCAAAAGCTACAATACAAAAAATAGAAAAAAAAAATGTAATTGATCATTTATATAAAGTCGGCGGATATTTAAAAAAAGGTATGAATAATTTAGCCAAAATGTATGATTTAGAAGATATGATAGCTTGTGCTGGTTATCCATGTAGATCGGTAATGACAATAAAAAAATTTAAGAGATATGATAAACCTTTAATTACAAAAAGTTTAATACAACAAGAACTCATGTTTAGAGGAGTCTTGTGGTCTCAATATCACTCAATTAGCTATTCTCATAAAAAAAAACACATCGACTCATCGTTGAATGCTTTTGAAGACGCTTTTAAAAAATTAAGTAAAATTGTTAAGAATAATAAAAGTATTGAAAATAGCTTGATAGGCAAACCATGCGAGACAGTATTTACAAGAGTTGCTGATTTCCAAGCAGTTGCTACGAGTCAAAAAAACTGATGTTTAGTTTAAAATCAAAAATAATTCTAATTACCGGTGGTGCTGGATTACTAGGATCTAGGATGGTTAAAATAATTCAAAAACAAGGTGGCATTCCTATTATTTTTGATAATGATCAAAAGAAAATAAATGAATTAAAAAAAAAAAATGAAAAAACAATTAATACAGTTTATTGTTATAAGGTTGATATCACAAAAAAAAATCAAATAAAAAAAACAGTAAATAGTATTTCAAAAAAATTTAAAAAAATTGATTGTTTAATTAATAATGCTGGATTTAATCCAAAATTAGGATCAAAAAAAAATAGATTTGAAAACTTTTCTTTAAAACAATGGGAAAAAGAAATCGAAATTGGATTAACTGGTTCATTATTAGTTACACAAGAGGTTGTAAAAAAAATGATTAAACAAAATAATGGAAATATAATAAATATTTCATCGGACTTAGGTGTAATTGCTCCAAATCAATTTTTGTATGAGAAAAATGATAAAAAACCAATTAGCTATTCAGTTGTTAAACATGGTATAATTGGCTTTTCTAAGTACTTAGCAACATATCTTGCTGAACATAACATTAGATCAAATGTTCTTTGCCCAGGCGGAATATCAAATAATCAGCCAAAAAAATTTGTAAAAAAAATTAAAAAATTAATACCTTTACAAAGAATGGCTAAAATAAACGATTATGATGGAATTATACTTTATTTATGTTCAGACTATTCATCTTATATGACTGGATCCACTATAATCTGTGACGGTGGACGAAGCACTTGGTAATTACATTAAATTTCTAACTATTTTCAAATTATTGTTTGCTGTTTGTAAAGCAATATTTCCACGATTAGTTTCAAATGTAAAAAATTTATTGTATTTCTTTTTTTTTAAAAACTTGAATAAACTTTTAAAATTGATTTCTCCACTTCCAAAAATAACATTTTTACCTAGTTTATTTCTGTCTTTCAAATGTATATGATTTATAAAAGGATAATAGTTTTTTAGATTAATAAGAACATTTTTATTCTTTAAATAAAAATTTCCTGTATCAAATGTTATTTTGACATCTTTAATTCTACTAATAGATAAAATTTTTTTAAACTCACCAAAGTATTGGTTTATTTCAAATGAAATTTCTACCTTATTTTTTTTTGACTCTTTATTTAAAAAAGTAATAAACTTTAAAAGTTTTGGTAAATTTTTTTTAATAAAATTTTTATTATTTAATGGGATAATTAAAAGTTTACATTTAATTTCTCTAATACTTTTAAATAATTTTTTATAATATTTTATCAAATCTAGACTATCTAAAGATTTATTAAGTACAAAGTTATCACAAACGATATGATAATTTATATTGGTTTTATCGAGATTTTTGATGAGCTTTCTTTGACCTTCCTTGGACCAAATAGGATTTTTTTTATTAACCTTATTTTCAAGAAATAGTTCAATGTAATCAAGTTTTGTATTTTCTAAAATAGAATATTCTTGGTCCCACTTTTTAGGAAATTTTTGTAAAACTCCTTTTTTTTCATCTGTCAATCTTCCTTGAGTAATTCCGAATTTCATGAGTGATGATTTTAATCTTTTTATAAAAAATACCTATTCAAAAATTTTTTTCAGTGCATAAATCAAGCCAATTGAGCTATTAGTACTGGTCAGCTGCACGCATTACTGCGCTTCCACATCCAGCCTATCAACGTGGTGGTCTACCACGGCTCTATAGGAAGAACTAGTTTTGAGGTGAGTTTCCCGCTTAGATGCTTTCAGCAGTTATCTCTTCCATACTTAGCTACCCGGCACTGCAGCTGGCGCTACAACCGGTCCACCAGTGGTATGTTCAACCCGGTCCTCTCGTACTAGGGTCAACTCCTCTCAATTCTTCTACACGCATAGCAGATAGGGACCGAACTGTCTCACGACGTTCTGAACCCAGCTCACGTACCACTTTAATTGGCGAACAGCCAAACCCTTGGGACCTGCTCCAGCCCCAGGATGTGATGAGCCGACATCGAGGTGCCAAACACTGCCGTCGATATGAGCTCTTGGGCAGTATCAGCCTGTTATCCCCGGCGTACCTTTTATCCGTTGAGCGATGGCCCTTCCACTCAGAACCACCGGATCACTATGACCGACTTTCGTCTCTGCTCGACTTGTCAGTCTCACAGTCAGGCAGGCTTATGCCATTGCACTCTACGAACGATTTCTGACCGTTCTGAGCCTACCTTCGCACGCCTCCGTTACTATTTGGGAGGCGACCGCCCCAGTCAAACTACCCACCATACAATGTCTTGATGCCGGATGACGGCAATCAGTTAGATACCAAGAAAAACAAAAGAGGTATTTCACTGGCGACTCCACAAAAGCTGACGCCTATGCTTCAATGTCTCCCTCCTATACTAAATATGTTTTTCCTAATACCAATGTAAAGTTGCAGTAAAGGTGCACGGGGTCTTTCCGTCTAACTACGCGAACTCCGCATCTTCACGGAGAATTCAATTTCACTGAGTTGATGTTGGAGACAGCGGAGAAATCGTTACGCCATTCATGCAGGTCGGAACTTACCCGACAAGGAATTTCGCTACCTTAGGACCGTTATAGTTACGGCCGCCGTTTACTGGGGCTTCAGAAGTTAGCTTGCACCAACCGCATTAACCTTCCAGCACCGGGCAGGCGTCAGACCCTATACATCCACTTACGTGTTAGCAGAGCCCTGTGTTTTTGATAAACAGTCGCTTCTCCCTGGCTTGTGCCACCCATCTCTAGTTGCCTAAAAACAGGTCTTCCTTATCCCGAAGTTACGGAAGCATTTTGCCGAGTTCCTTCAACATCATTCTCTCAAGCGCCTAAATATACTCTATTAATCCACCTGTGTCGGTTTAGGGTACGGTCTAATGATGGAGCTATTTCTTGGAACCTTTTCGCGGCATACTCAATCCATTAAGAGTAAACAACTTACAAGATCCGTCACTACCATCTGGTTAAGGAATATTAACCTTATTTCCATCGACTACGGCTTTCGCCCTCGCCTTAGGTGCCGACTAACTCTGCGCGGATTAACCTTGCGCAGAAACCCTTGGATTTTCGGCGAAGAAGTTTTTCACTTCTTTTATCGTTACTTATGTCAGCATTCGCACTTCTGATACCTCCAGGATCCCTCACGGGTATCCCTTCGCAGGCTTACAGAACGTTCCGCTACCGCTTATAAAATTCGAAAATTTTATAAACCCACAGATTCGGTATATGATTTTAGCCCCGTTACATCTTCGGCGCAGAAACTCTATTAGACCGGTGAGCTGTTACGCTATCTTTAAAGGATGGCTGCTTCTAAGCCAACCTCCCGGCTGTTAAGGAATTTCCACATCCTTTCACACTTAATCATAATTTGGGGACCTTATCTGGTGGTCTGGGCTCTTTCCCTCTCGACCATGGACCTTAGCACCCACAGTCTGTCTGATGAAGAACAATACTTAGCATTCGGAGTTTTATTAGGTTTGGTAAGAATCTCTTCCCCCTAGCCCATTTAGTGCTCTACCTCTAAGCATCTATTTATTCATCGCACTACCTAAATAGTTTTCGCGGAAAACCAGCTATCTACGAATTTGGTTGGCCTTTCACCCCTTACCACAAGTCATCCAAAGACTTTTCAACGTCAACTGGTTCGGTCCTCCGGTTGGTGTTACCCAACTTTCAACCTGCTCATGGTAAGCTCATTCGTTTTCGGGTCTAATTCATTAAACTAATCGCCCTATTAAGACTTGCTTTCGCTGCGCCTACACCTAGATGGCTTAAGCTTGCTTAATAAATTAAGTCACTGACCCATTATACAAAAGGTACGCCGTCACTCTAAAAAGAGCTTCGACTGATTGTAGGCATGCAGTTTCAGGTTCTATTTCACTCCCCTAATAGGGGTTCTTTTCACCTTTCCCTCACGGTACTAGTTCACTATCGGTCACTGAAGAGTATTTAGGCTTAGAGGGTGGTCCCCCTATATTCGAGCAGGATTTCACGTGTCCCGCTTTACTCAAAAATTTTGTTAAACATTACTCATACGGGACTATCACCCTCTATGGTTAGCATTTCCAAACTATTCAAATTTTTTTAACAAAACTACTGGCCTAGTCCGCGTTCGCTCGCCACTACTAACGGAATCTCAATTGATTTCTTTTCCTCTGGTTACTTAGATGTTTCAGTTCTCCAGGTTGTCTCTTTAAACCTATGTATTCAGTTTAAAGTACCACATAAAGTGGTGGGTTTCCCCATTCGGAAATTTTCGGATCAAAACTTACATACAGCTCCCCGAAACTTATCGCAGTATATCACGTCCTTCATCGGCTTTCAGTGCCAAGGCATCCACTACACGCCCTTAAACGCTTGATTTATGCACAGAAAAAAATTCTGTGTTGAATCAAATTTTTATTTTGAACATTAGCTAATAACATTACTAATGTTCGGATATAGATATTGATATTAATTATTATTTTTATTTACAATTTTTTATAACTAAGTGTTTTGGTGGAGGATAGCGGGATCGAACCGCTGACCTCCTGAATGCAAATCAGGCGCTCTCCCAGCTGAGCTAATCCCCCATGATCTTTAATTGGTGGGCCGAGAAAGACTCGAACTTTCGACCCCACCCTTATCAAGGGTGTGCTCTAACCAACTGAGCTACCGGCCCCCATGCAAGAGAAACACTACTTTAAGAAGAGAAATGAGGACGGTCAACATTACCTGTATATTATTTAGAATGAAATTTTACTTTCACTCATCCTTAGAAAGGAGGTAATCCAGCCGCAGGTTCCCCTACGGCTACCTTGTTACGACTTCACCCCAGTCGCTGACTATACCGTGGTCAAGGGTATTAAGCCTTGCCTTAAGGTAGAACCAACTCCCATGGTGTGACGGGCGGTGTGTACAAGACCCGGGAACGCATTCACCGTGGCACGCTGATCCACGATTACTAGTAATTCCAGCTTCATGCACTCGAGTTGCAGAGTGCAATCCGAACTGAGGTATCTTTTAAGGATTTGCTTGACCTCGCAGTCTTGCTTCCTGTTGTAGATACCATTGTAGCACGTGTGTAGCCCAACACGTAAGGGCCATGAGGACTTGACGTCATCCCCACCTTCCTCCAGCTTATCACTGGCAGTTCTTTCAGAGTGCCCAACTTAATGATGGCAACTAAAAGTGAGGGTTGCGCTCGTTGCGGGACTTAACCCAACATCTCACGACACGAGCTGACGACAGCCATGCAGCACCTGTGTTTCGTCCGGCCGAACCGAAAACTCTAATCTCTTAGAGTCGCGACGAACATGTCAAGTGTTGGTAAGGTTCTGCGCGTATCTTCGAATTAAACCACATGCTCCACTACTTGTGCGGGTCCCCGTCAATTCATTTGAGTTTTAACCTTGCGGTCGTACTCCCCAGGCGGTGTGTTTATCGCTTTCGCTGCGACACTGAAAATAAATTTCCAACGTCTAACACACATCGTTTACGGCATGGACTACGAGGGTATCTAATCCTCTTCGCTACCCATGCTTTCGTTCCTCAGTGTCAGTAATGATCCAGAAAGCTGCCTTCGCAATTGGTATTCTTTCTAATATCTACGAATTTCACCTCTACACTAGAAATTCTGCTTTCCTCTATCATACTCTAGCTGAAAAGTTTTGATGGCAGTTCCAGAGTTAAGCTCTGGGATTTCACCACCAACTTTTTCAACCACCTACGAACTCTTTAAGCCCAGTAATTCCGAACTACGCTAGGTCCCTTCGTATTACCGCGGCTGCTGGCACGAAGTTAGCCGGACCTTCTTATTCGGGTACAGTCATTTTCTTCCCCGACGAAAGAGCTTTACAACCCAAAGGCCTTCTTCACTCACGCGGCATCGCTGCATCAGAGTTTCCTCCATTGTGCAAGATTCCCCACTGCTGCCTCCCGTAGGAGTTTGGGCCGTGTCTCAGTCCCAATGTGGCTGATCATCCTCTCAAATCAGCTATTGATCACAGTCTTGGTAGGCCATTACCCCACCAACAAACTAATCAAGTGCAGGCTCATCCAATGGTGCATAAAGCTTTCTCCGTGAAGACTTATCCGGTATTAGCACAAGTTTCCTCGTGTTATTCCAGGCCAAAGGGCAGATACCTACATGTTACTCACCCGTCTGCCACTAAGTATTGCTACTTCGTTCGACTTGCATGTGTTAGGCGTGCCGCCAGCGTACGTTCTGAGCCATGATCAAACTCTCAAGTTTAAAAACGGCGCACACTAGCTTCCATATAAATTCTAAGAATAAAATTTATATGATGTTGAAGTGTGTACGACAAATTTATGGTAACCTTAACCGTCCACACTTCTCTTCTTAAATTTTTACGTTTTAAATAGCTAATTGAGCAAAAAAGGCTCAATAATCCTCACTTATTTATTGTGTTAACAATAATTTTACTGAGAAAGTTCAGTGCTTATAGGCTAAAATAATAGGAAATCAAGCGTTTAACATCAAAAAATTTGATTAAAATGTTAGATTTTTAAGGGTTTTTTTTGATTTTTAAGTTTCTCTAAACTAATAATTGTAACCTATTCATTTTCAAATGCTAAAAAATTTAAAAAATAAAATCAGAAAAAATATTCAGCTTTTTAGTCTTATTCTTTTAATTACCATCACAGTTGTTTCAATGAGTTATTTTAATTTCAAAAAAAATAATAATATCCAAGCTTATAATAATTTTATTGATAATGTTTATTTTAAAAAAACTTTAAATCATTTAGTGGATAACCTTGAACCTAAATACAAAAAAATTAAACATAAAATTAAATCTGGAGAAACTTTTGACAAAATTTTAGAACGCTATTCAATTGAAAAAAGCGAAATCATTAAGATAAAAAACTCTCTTAAAGATAAAGTTAACCTTAACAAATTAAATACAAAACAAATAATTCAATTTAATTTAGATAAAACAAGTAATAAAATTAGTGAATTTATATATCAAACGTCAAATACTCAAAAAATATTTTTAAAAAGAAATATTGAGAATGATGAATTTAATGAAGAAATTTTATCAATAAAACTGGATAAAAAAATAGTTTATAATGAGAACATAATCTTACAAAGTCTTTACAAAGCTGCAACTGATCAAAATATTCCAGCTAACACAATAATTGAGTTTGCAAGAATTTATGGATTTCAAGTAGACTTTCAAAGAGATATAAGAAAACAAGATAAATTTCAAATTATGTATGAAATATTCTTAAATGAAAAAAATGAGATAATTGAAACTGGAGAAATTCTTTTTGCTAATCTAAAACTTAGTGGTCAAGATAATAGTTTATATTATTTTGATAAGGATGGGAGTGAAGGTCATTACGATAAAAATGGAAAAAGTGTTAAAAAAGCATTAATGAAGACTCCTATAAATGGTGCGAGGCTTTCATCTCCTTTTGGAATGAGAAAACATCCTATAGATGGGTTTAATAAAATGCATAGAGGAACTGATTTTGCTGCACCAATGGGAACTCCTATTATGGCATCAGGAGACGGAGTAGTAAAAAAAGCAGGATGGTGTGGTGGTGGAGGAAATTGTGTAAAAATAAGACATAATTCTACCTATCAAACTATTTATGCACATATGTCAAAATTTGCTCGTGGTATTAAAACAGGTGTAAGAGTTAAACAAGGTCAAACTATAGGTTATGTAGGATCAACAGGTAAATCAACTGGTCCTCATTTACACTACGAAGTTATAGTTAATGGAAAAAAAGTTAATTCTCAAAAACTTAAATTGCCATCTGGAAAAATTTTAAAGGGTAAAGAAAGAAAAGTATTTGAGACTATAAAAATCAAATTAGATGTTTTAAAATCTGAAAAAATTATAGGTATAAACTAAAGATTTAGACTTGAGTTTCTGTAACTTTTTCTTCCTCATTATCTTTTTTTGATTCATTAGCTATGTTACTTTTTGAAATTACTGCATTTTGTATCTTGGTTTCATCAGAAATATTAGCTTGATCCTCATTTTTATTGTCAGAAAATCGCTCTCTTCTAAAACTTTCTCTTTCATTCAAAACTCTCGTAAAATGATCTGCATGTTGAAGGTAATTTTCAGATAAAATTTTGTCACCATTTGAAGAAGCTTCTCTCGCTAAATCGTTATATTTTTCAATTAATTTTGGCGCATTATGATTGTTTCTTCCAGGAGGTTTTCTTTTAAAATTTTCATTGTTAGAGAAATTTGATCCAAATTTCGGTCTGTCCCCGTTTGATTTGAAGCTTCTGTCGTTTCTTCTAAAATTATTTCTTCTATTATTATTATTTCTAAATGTTACCATGATTTCTAAAAAACTATATTTTTGTACAGACTATACATCGATCGATATTTGCAAGATCTTTGTTAATACTGTTAATATAAAATCCTTTTTTTTTTAATAAACTAATTACTTTATTTTTTTGATCAAAACCGATCTCTAAAACAAACTTGCCGTTCTTCTTAATCAGTTCAGATGATTTATTAATTACTTTTCTGATTGCTGATAAACCATCTAATCCGCCATCTAAAGCTAGTTTTGGTTCAAACTTAGCAACATCTTTTTCCAAATATTTTAAATCAAATTTTTTAATATATGGAGGATTAGATATGATTAAATCATATTTGCCTAAATTGAATTTGTCAACATTTGATTTAAATAATTTAAGTTTGGAGCTAACTCTAAGCTTAATTGCGTTTAATTTACTTATTTTTAAACAACTTTTGCTTATATCAATTCCTGTACCATAAAAACTTTCTCTCTCTTTTAAAATTGATAAGAGTATACATCCTGATCCAACACCGATTTCTAATATATTCAATTTTTTTTTATTTGCGGTTAAATCTAAAACTCTCTCAATAACCAATTCTGTGTCTGGTCGAGGTATCAAAATATCATCTGATACAGTAAATTCTGATTTCCAAAAGAATTTATTATTTGTTAAATAAGCAATTGGCTTTCCAGATGATCTTTTCTTTATCAATTTTTGAAAAGTATTTAAATGCTCTTTATCGAGATCTCTTTTAGAATTAAGCAAAATATATTTTCTATCTTTCTCGATAGCCTTCTTCATAAGTATTTCGGAGTCTAAATATGGATTTTTTATTAAATTATCTTTCAAAACTTTTGCACCATGAATAATTGCTGAACTTATGTTCATTATTTTAAATTGTTTAAGCTCTCTTCTTGAGCTTGTAAAGTTAATGACTCAATCATTTCATCAAAGGCTTCACCTTCTAAAAATTCTTCTAATCTATGTAGTGTTAAATTTATTCTATGATCTGTCACTCTTCCTTGGGGGAAATTATAAGTTCTAATACGTTCTGACCTATCTCCAGTTCCAATTTTAGTTTTACGGTCTTTTGATCTTTCTTGATCAATTCTAGATCTCTCTAATTCATACAAGCGTGCTCTCAGTATTTTCATTCCTTTTGCTTTATTTTTATGTTGTGATTTTTCGTCCTGCTGGGAGACAGATAATCCAGTAGGAATATGAGTTATTCTTACAGCGCTGTCCGTTGTATTAACTGATTGCCCTCCAGGTCCACCTGCTCTAAAAACATCTATTCTTAAATCTGAATCGTTTATTTTTAAATCAACTTCTTCTGCTTCAGGTAATACAGCAACTGTTGCTGCCGATGTATGAACTCTTCCTTGAGTTTCAGTATCAGGAACTCTTTGTACTCTATGAACCCCACTTTCATATTTAAGTGTTGAATAAATATTATTACCTTTAATTGAGGCTATGACTTCCTTTAAGCCACCAGCATCACTTCTTGAAATTGAAATGAGTTCTAAGGACCATTTTTTTTTATTACTTACTTTTTCATACATTTTAAAAAGATCAGAAGCAAATAAACTTGCTTCTAAACCCCCGGTTCCTGCTCTTATTTCAATAATAGCATTTTTTTTATCTGCTTCATCTTTTGGTAGTAAAAATAATTTTAATTTTATTTCGTTTGTCTCGTGTTGTATTTGTAAATCACTTAATTCAGTTTCAGCCATATTTTTTAATTCTTCATCTGATGAGTTATCGTTTAATATTTTTTCTAATTCTTTCTTATCATTATCAAATGAAATATATTTTTTTGCATTTTCAATAATTTCATTTAAATCTGAATATTCTTTTGATTTTTCTGCAAATAACTTTTTATCTATAGTTACAGATGATAATTCTTTTTCTAATGTGGTATGCCTTGATATAAGTTCTTCAATTGTTTTGTTGGGTATCATTTTTAATTTTCCAGCTCAGAAACCTTTTTTTCAACTTCTGCAACAACTTTTTCAATAATATCTTTGGTCAAAACCTTTTCGTTTTGAACTCCAGATAAATAAAGCATATTATTACCTTTTCCACCTCCAGTAATACCTATGTCAGTCATAGCTGCTTCTCCAGGTCCATTTACAACACATCCTATTATTGACAAGGTTATTGGTGTTTTTATATGAGAAAGTTTTTCTTCTAATATTTTTACAGTATCAATTACTTGGAAAGCTTGTCTTGCGCAAGAGGGGCAAGATATGATTTTAACACCTCTATTTCTTAGATTTAATGATTTTAGAATTTCATTTCCTATTGTTACTTCTTTCGTTGGATTATCAGATAAAGAAATCCTTATTGTGTCTCCAATTCCATCCATTAAAAGACTTCCAAGTCCTATTGAAGACTTTATACTTCCAGATACAAAACTCCCAGCCTCAGTAATGCCCAAATGAAGAGGATAATCACATACTTTAGATAATTGTCTGTAAGCACCAATTGATAAGAAAACATCTGAAGACTTAACGCTTATTTTAAAATTAAAAAAATCTTTGTCTTCTAATATTTTTATATTTCTTAAAGCACTTTCCACCAGAGCTTCTGGACATGGTTCTTTAAACTTATCTAATATATCTTTTTCTAATGATCCAGCATTTACTCCAATTCTAACCGAACAACCATTATTCTTTGCAGCACTAAGAACATCATGAATTTTTGACTCTTCACCAATATTACCAGGATTTATCCTTAAACATTTAGCTCCGTTTTCAGCTGCTTCGATTGCTCTTTTATAATGAAAATGAATATCTGCTACTACTGGTATAGATACATGTTTAATAATTTCTTTAAGAGCTTTAGTCGACTCTGTATCTGGACATGAAACTCTAACTATATCAGCTCCTTCCTCGGCAATATCATTAATTTGATTTATTGTTGCTTTAACATCTGTTGTTAAAGTGTTGGTCATGGATTGAACAGAAATCGGATTATTACCACCAATTTTGACGTCACCAACATTTATTACTTTTGTTTTTCTTCTTCTGATATCTCTAAATGGTCTAACACTCATTTAATTAATCTAACTTAAATTCTTTATGTAAAGATGCAATTGCCTTTTTAACATGCTTTGCTGATACTAAAACTGAAATTTTAATTTCAGATGTTGAAATAACCAAAATATTTATTTTTTTTAAAGCTAAGGCTTGGAACATTCTATACGTTATTCCTGGTGTTGTAATCATTCCAACACCAATTATTGAGACTTTAGATACATTTCTGTCAAAAGATAATTTTTTATATGAAATACTTTTGTTTTCTTTTATTAGCTTTTCAGTTTTTTTAAGGTCTTCAGATTTAATTGTAAAAGTCAAATCGGTATTCTTTCCATTTTGTGAGATATTTTGAACAACCATATCAACATTAATCAGATTTTTAGATAATGGTTTAAAAATTGATGCAGCAACACCAGGACTGTCTTTAACACCAACTATTGTAATTTTAGCATCATTTTTTGTTGATGAGATTCCAGTTATTATCTGATCACTAAATGATTTTTTAGAATTTGTAATTAAAGTTCCTGAATTGGATGCAAAAGAGGATTGAACTTTGATATCTATTTTATTCAACTTTGCGTCCTGAATTGAAGTTGGTTGCATGACTTTTGAACCCAATGATGCCATTTCTAACATCTCATCATAATAAATTTTTTTAATTTTTTTGGCTTTTTTATGCTGTCGTGGATCAGTAGTATAAACCCCTTCTACATCAGTGAATATTATACATTCATCAGCTTTAATATATTTGGCCAACATAATTGCTGTTGCGTCAGATCCGCTTCTACCAATAGTAGTTATTCTATAATTTTTATTAATACCTTGGAAACCAGTCACAACTGGAACGCCACCATTTTTAATATATTTATTTAATTCCTTAATATTTATTTTATTTATTCGAGCACCTGAGTGATTTCCCTCTGTAACAATTGGCAGCTGCCAGGACAACCAAGATCTAGATTTTAATCCAATATGTTTTAATCTTCCTGCTATAAGCGCACAAGAAACTTGTTCACCAGTAGATAATAGTGCGTCATATTCTGCCAAGTCAAAATTATTACTTACTGCCTTCGATTTATTAACTAAGTCGTTTGTAACGCCACTCATAGCAGAGGAAATTACGATTACATTACATTTTTTCTTTTTATAGGCAGCTATAATTTTACATACTTTTTTTATTCTATCGATACTACCTACAGAAGTTCCACCAAATTTTAATACTACAGTTTTCATGATCAGCTGATTAATTATTATTTAATTAATATTTGATAAAATACATCTTAATTGCTATGTCAACTAATTATCTTACATGAGTAGCGTAAATAAAATAGAAATAGAAAAATTTTCAAATATGGCGGATGAATGGTGGGATCCCCATGGAAAATTTAAACCTTTACATAAATTCAACCCAATACGTATTAAATATATTAAAGAAAATATAATTAGACAATTCAAAATAAAAAATACGAATAAGCCTCTGTCTGGAATTAATATTTTAGATATCGGTTGTGGTGGGGGTCTGCTTTCTGAACCAATGTGTAGATTGGGTGCTAATGTAACTGGAATTGATGCATCAATAAAGAATATTAAGATTTCAAAACTCCATGCAAAAAAAGATAAGCTTAAAATTAATTATATTTGTTCATCTCCTGAAAGATTAAAAATCAGTAAAAAATTTGATGTAATACTCAACATGGAAATAGTCGAGCATGTAGAGGATATTTCTTTCTTTTTAAAATCATGCTCTAAGCTTTTAAATAAAAATGGATTAATGTTCGTAGCAACAATTAATAAAACTTTGAAGTCTTATGTATTCGCTATAGTTGGGGCAGAATATGTTTTAAGGTGGTTACCTATAGGAACTCATGACTGGGAGAAATTTGTTAAACCAGAGGAACTTAAAGAAATTTTATCTAAAAATAATTTGTCCTTAAAAAAATTAGATGGAATGCATTTTAACATAATTAAAGATGAGTGGAGTATTACAAATGATCTTTCAGTTAATTATATTGCAAAATTTTTAAAAATTTAATTATCTTTATCTTCTATCCAAGGAATCATCTGCGCATCTATTCCTTCTTCTTTAAGCTCTTTAAGATCTTGTTTGGTGGCACTTCCATAAATGCCTTTTGATTTTTTTTTACTATTATAATGGATTAATCTTGCTTCATAAGCAAAATTATCCCCCACGTATTGAAAATTATCTTTAATGAACTTTTGATAATTTTTAATAGTTTTTTTAATTTTTTGATGTTTTAAAGAATCTAATTTTGTTTCGGACTTAGACTTACTGTTTATTAATTGTGGAGCCATCAAAGTTTTTTCTACTTTTAATGAGTTACATTTATGACAAGTCAAAAAATTTCTTTTTTTTAACTTTTCATATTCGTTAGATGATGAAAACCAACTATCAAATTGTATATTGCAATCTTTACATATAAGCTTATATTTGATCATGACATATAAGTAATAATTAGATAAAAATTTTCAATATTGCTTAGCTTCTGTAGTCTGCATTAATATCAATATATTTCTTAGTTAAGTCCATAGTGTACACAGTAAAATCTTTTTTCCCTGTGTAAACTTCAACATTAATTTCTATATTTTCTTTTTTCATATATTTAGATGCCACCTCTTCATTATAATTTTGATAAAGCTTTCCTTCTTGTACTATCTTTAAATTTCCTAATTTTATACAAAGTTTTTTCAAATTAATTTTCGGTCCAGCCTTTCCAATTGCCATTATAATTCTTCCCCAGTTTGGATCTTCACCTGCAATTGCTGTTTTTACTAAAGGTGAATTTCCTATTGAAAAAGCTATTTTTTTTGCATCTATTTCATTTTTGCATTTAGAAACATATATAGAGATAAATTTAGAAGCTCCCTCACCATCAGAAACAACTCTTTTAGCTAAATTTAATAAAACATTATTTAAAGCTCTGTCAAAATTTTTAATTTTATTTTCATTTATATTTTTTACTTGTGCATTATTTATTTTATTAGTTGCAAAAATAGATACCATATCGTTCGTACTAGTATCTCCATCACATGAAATAGCATTAAAGGTGTTAAATATATTTTTTTTTAATAATTTACTTAAAATATTATTGGATAAACTTGCGTCTGTAAAAATATAAGCCAAGGTTGTCGCCATATTAGGATGTATCATACCAGAACCTTTAGCAATTCCATAAATTTTAACTTTCTCACCTCCTATATTGCACTCCTCCATAGCAATTTTTGGCTTGGTATCAGTAGTCATGATTCCAAGTGCTGCTTTCATCCAAATGAATTTATTTTGCGTATAACGAATTTTATTAATTAAATTTGGTATTTGATTAGATATTTTTTCAAATGGAAACTCTTCTCCAATAGTGCCTGTACAACCAAATAAAATTTCTTTTGGATTTATTTTTTTAGGTATTTCCTCGTCTTGTTTTTGTTTCTCTGTTAAATTTTTTGATACTAGATCTGCTAATTTTTTTAAACTTTCATAACCTTGTTTTCCTGTAAATGCGTTCGCATTTCTAGTATTAACAATTAAAGAAAATACTTTCTTTGTTTTTTGATTTAAGTTCCATTTGATATTTTCAGAAATAATTTTAGACTGTGTGTAAATAGAGGCATGGTTTGCACCATCTCTGAAATAAAACATAGATAAATCATCTCTGTCGTTTTTATATAAATTTGCGCTCAGTACTGAAATTGACAGACCGTCTATATGATCTAGGTCTTGAAAATCAATCATTTTGGTATTTTTTGATTGTGAAGATAGAAAATTGTTTAAATTAATTCCCATATTGTTTAAATTATTTATTTAATACATATATTAAACATAATATTTAAAGAATAAATCAAATAGTAATGTTTAATCCATTAAATCTAATCTCTAAATTTATTAAATCTAGCAACCAAAAAGAGCTTGATAGGGTCAGTAAGATTGTTGAAAAAATTAATTCACTAGAGGAAAAATTTATAAATTTAGATGATGCAGATTTTCCTAAAAAAACTTTAGAACTTAAAGAGCTTATTAAGACTGGAAAATCATTAAATGATATAATGCCTGAAGCTTTTGCACTTGTAAGAGAAGCTTCAAAAAGAACTCGAAAAGAAAGACATTTTGATGTTCAATTAATTGGTGGCGTTGTTCTTCATGAAGGCAAGATAGCTGAGATGAGAACAGGTGAAGGAAAAACTTTAACAATCACATTAGCAGCTTATTTAAACGCACTAAGTGAAAAAGGAGTTCATATAGTAACTGTTAATGATTATTTAGCGAAAAGAGACTCGATAGAAATGGGACTAATTTATAATTTTCTTGGGTTAACCTCAGGTTTCATAAATAACGACCAAAGCGACGAGGAACGTAAAAAAAATTATAATTGTGACATAACCTATGCAACAAATAGTGAATTAGGATTTGATTATCTTAGAGATAATATGAAATTTTTACAAAATGAGATGGTTCAAAGAGAACATTCATTCTCTATTGTTGACGAAATAGACTCATGTTTAATTGATGAAGCAAGAACGCCTTTGGTAATATCTGGATCAGCTGATGATAAGACAGCTCAGTATTTGGCGATTGATAAGTTAATTAAAATTTTAACTAATAAAGATTTTGAAATCGATGAAAAAGAAAAAAGTATTCTTTTAACTAACGATGGAATAAATAATGTTGAAAAACTTTTTTCAAATGCTGGAATTTTAAAAAATGACAATTTTTATGATCCAGAAAATTTACACTTAGTTCACCATGTTAATCAAGCCTTAAGAGCAAATCATTTATTTGAGAAAGGCAAAGACTATATTGTAAAAGATGGAAGTTTAAAAATAATTGATGAATTAACAGGTAGAATTCTTGAAGGTAGAAGATTTGGAGATGGCTTGCATCAGGCACTTGAGGCAAAAGAAAAAATTGATGTTCAGGCAGAAAACCAAACCTTAGCTTCAATCACCTATCAAAATTATTTTAAACTTTATAAAAAGCTAGCAGGTTGCACTGGTACTGCTTTAACTGAGTCTGCAGAGTTCTTTGAAATTTATGATTTACCAGTTGTAGTAATACCCACTAACAAAGAAATGATCAGAAAAGATTTTAATGATTTAATATTTAGAACTGAAGAAGAAAAAAATAATGCAATTGTTAATAAAATTATAGAACGTAATGAGCTTGGACAACCAATGCTAGTTTTTACATCAAGTATTAATAAATCTGAAGTTTATTCAAATTTATTGAATAAAAAAAATATTAAACATGTAGTTCTTAATGCTAAAAATCATGAAAATGAGGCTGAAATTATAGCTAATGCTGGTAAAGAAAAATCTTTAATTATCACAACCAGTATTTCTGGACGAGGTGTTGATATTCAACTTGGAGGAAAAAAAGGATCTATACCTGATGATCAGCTCAAAATTAACAAGGATAAAATAAAGTCTTTAGGTGGGTTGTTTGTAATTGGTACAGAAAGAATGGAGTCTAGAAGAGTTGATAATCAAGCAAGAGGTAGATCAGGACGACAAGGGGATGAAGGGAGCTCAGTATTCTATGTAAGTTTGGAGGATGACTTAATGAGAATTTTTGGTTCTGAGTCTATGAATAATATGCTTGAAAAGTTAGGGCTTAAAGATGGAGAAAGCATAGATCACCCTTGGATCAATAAAGCATTAGAGAGAGCGCAGCAGAAAGTAGAAGCAAGAAATTTTGACATTAGAAAAACCTTAATAAAATTTGACAATGTGCTTAATGATCAAAGACATGTTGTTTTTTCTCAAAGAAAAAATGCAATGAGTAGTGGAGATATTTTTGGTTATTCTGATGAATTTTTAAAAGAGATAATTGAGGACTTAATTAAACTAAAGATTCAAAAACTTTCAAATCCTAAGAGCACAGAATTTAGTAACAGAATTAAGCAAATATTAGGAAAAAGTTTCACAGATAAAGAATTTGAGGAATTAATTGTATCTAAAGATGAAGAGCTTAAAGAAAAAATACTTTCAAAATTTAATGAAACAAGAAATGAAAGAATTAAGATTCTTGGAGAAGATTATGCAAAAGAAATTGAAAAAAGAATTTTTCTACAATCCATAGATTTAAATTGGAAATCTCACATTCAATATTTAGAACAATTAAGACAAGTTGTTGGTTTAAGATCTTACGGTCAAAGAGATCCGTTAGTTGAATATAAAAAAGAAGCTTTTGATTTATTTTCTAACCTCTTAGAAAAACTAAAATTAGACTATGTCACAATCTTGATGAATCTAAAAGTTGTTACAGAACAAACTAAAAAAGAAGATAATAATACTGAGATTTTACCTCAAAAAAATCAAAACAAAAAAATGGGAAGAAATGAACCATGTTTTTGTGGCTCAGGTAAAAAATTTAAACACTGTCACGGTGCATTATAATTTTAAATTATTAAAAAAATCAAACCTAACAAAATAACGCCTATACCAATACCAATTTGTATTTTTTTTGATTTTAAAATATTTTCAAATTTATTTTTTTTGATAGTTAATGAACTAAAATCTTCAGTTGTGCTTATAAATCCATCATTCCTTCCAATCTTTAAAAACTTATTTTTTCTTTCATTTGCTATCTCCTCTGGAGATAAGTCTTTGAAGTAATCTAAATTTTGTGTGATAGAAGTTTTTAAGTTTTCAAGCATCGTATCTCTATCTCGATGAGCACCACCCAAAGGCTCAGGAATAATTTCGTCGATAACTTTTAATTTCAATAAGTCTTTTGCTGATAATTTCATTGCTTTTGCAGCGTCGAGCATTTTCTTTGGATCTCTCCAAAGAATAGTTGCACATCCCTCAGGAGATATAACTGAATAGATTGCATTCTCAAACATTATAACTTTATTTGAAGATGCGAGAGCGATTGCTCCTCCAGAACCACCCTCACCAATTATTATTGCGATTGTTGGGACCTTAAGTTCCATGCAACATTCTATTGATTTTGCAATTGCTTCTGCTTGACCTCTTTCCTCCGCGCCAACACCTGGATACGCACCTGGAGTATCTATAAAGGAAATTATTGGAATATTAAATTTGTTTGCCAAATTCATTAATCGAATTGTTTTCCTGTATCCCTCAGGTCTCATCATTCCAAAGTTTCTCTCGATTCTGCTATCTAAATCCTCTCCTTTTTCCTGTCCAACAACTAAAACTGAATTTCCTTTAAATTTTGCAAAACCAGTTAAAACTGATTTATCTTCGCCATAGTGACGATCACCAGACAATGAAATAAAATCTTCAAATAAATTGTCTATAAAAAATTTAGATTTTGGTCTGTCCTCATGTCTTGCAACCATAGTTGTTTGCCATGGATCTAAATTTGAGTAAATATTTTTTAGTTTTTCATCTAACTCAGCTTGAGTGCTAGATATTTTTTGAGTATCAACTTCTGATAGTCCTTCTTGATTATAAGGATCCTTTAATTTTTCTATCTCATTTTCAAGATTTTTAATTTCATTTTCAAAATTAAGGTAATTTTTCATGATTTAGTTATATCGGATAGTTAAATTATAAAAAAGGCCATAAAATGATGAATTATTTTAAAGGTAATTGTTATTAATTGACTAAATAATTTTAATAGATAGAAATTCAAGATCGGGAGAGACTAAGCAATTTTTAGCGCCGAAGGAGCAACCACCCCGGAAACTCTCAGGCAAAAGGACCGATTTAGGCATAACACTCTGGAAAGAGATTAAATTCCGCCGAAGGAGCAAAACTCTCAGGCAAAAATACAGATGGGGTCACGAAAGTGCTATGCAAGAAAAATACATAAATATTAAAAGTTTGAAAGTTTCGAGTGACCTTGTTCAATTTGTTAAGGATGAGTTACTTAAAGAAACAGAGATATCACCAGAAAATTTTTGGGCAGGTTTCGAAAAAACTATAAATGAATTAGCACCTAAAAATAGAGAATTAATAAGCATTAGAAAAGATTTACAGAACAAAATTGATGATTGGCATATCAAAAATAAGGGATCGGAATTCAATTTTGAAGAGTATAAAAAATTTTTAATTGAAATAGGCTATTTAAAAAATGAAGGACCTGATTTTCAAATTGAAACAAAAGATGTTGATGACGAGATAGCAAAAATTGCAGGGCCTCAACTGGTAGTGCCAATTATGAACGCAAGATATGCTTTGAATGCTGCAAATGCTAGATGGATGAGTTTATATGATAGTCTATACGGAACTGATATTATTGAGCAATCAGAAGATAGTGTTTCAGAGAGATATGATCCACTAAGAGGTGAAATGGTTATTAAGTATGGCAGAGATTTTTTAGACAAATATTTTCCATTGAAAGATTTAAGCTGGAAAAAAATAACAAGCTTTGCCGTAAAAGATGGAAAGCTAAAAATTCTTAAAGGTGCTGATTTAGTTAGTTTGATAGAAGAAGATAAATTTATTGGTCATAGAGGCGAAAGCGATAATCCTTCTGCAATTATTTTAAGAAATAATAATTTGCATATTGAAATTTTAAAAGATTCTAGAGCGTTTGCTGCTCAACAAGACCATGCAGGTATAAGTGATATAATAGTAGAGTCAGCAGTATCAACTATTTGTGATAATGAAGACAGTGTAGCGGCAGTTGACTCAGAAGATAAAATTATTTGTTACAGAAATTGGCTAGGTTTAATGCGTGGAGACCTAAAATCAAAATTTGAAAAGGATGGAAAATTATATGAGAGAAAACTAAATCCAAATAGAAGTTATATTTCTAGGGATGGTAAGGGTCTAAAATTGCATGGCAGAAGCCTTCTGCTTGTAAGAAATGTTGGGCATTTAATGACAAACCCATCCATTATTTTAAATGATGGAAATGAAGTACCAGAAGGTATTTTAGATGCATTTATAACAACAGCTGCAGCACTTCATGATTTAAAGAAAAAAAATAATTCACGAACTGGATCTGTATATATTGTTAAACCTAAAATGCATGGACCAGAAGAAACAGCATTTACTGATTTAATTTTTTCAAAAGTAGAAGAAGTTTTAGGATTAAAAAAATATACATGCAAAATAGGAATAATGGATGAAGAAAGAAGAACATCCTCTAATTTGAAAGAGTGTATTAGGTCCTTAAAAAATAGAGTATTTTTTATAAATACGGGATTTTTAGATAGAACTGGTGATGAAATGCATACATCAATGATGGCAGGACCTATGATTAAAAAGGGAGAAATGAAATCATCAAAATGGATTACAGCTTACGAAAACAGAAATGTGGATATTGGATTAAAATGTGGTTTTTCTGGTAAAGCTCAAATTGGTAAAGGTATGTGGGCTATGCCTGACAAAATGAAAGATATGATGGAACAAAAAACAGGCCATTTAAAAGCTGGTGCAAATTGTGCTTGGGTGCCATCTCCAACTGCTGCTGCTCTTCACGCCCTACATTATCATGAAATAAATATTTTTGATGAACAGAAAAAAATTTCAAATAGGGATCAAGCAAAACTTGATGATCTTTTAACGATACCAGTAGCAGATAGAACTAATTGGTCTGTTGAAGAAATAAATAAAGAAATAAGTAATTCAGCCCAAACATTACTTGGATATGTAGTGAGATGGGTTGACCAAGGAATAGGTTGTTCCAAAGTTCCAGATATTAACAATGTAGGTCTAATGGAAGATAGGGCAACTTTAAGGATTTCCTCGCAACATATTGCCAACTGGATACATCATGGAATTACTACAGAAATTCAAGTAACAGAAATTATGAAAGAGATGGGAAAAATTGTTGATGGTCAAAATAAGAATGACTCTAAATATATCAAAATGAGTGATGACTTCGAAAACTCAATAGCTTTCAAAACTGCATGTGATTTAGTATTCAAAGGTAAACAGCAGCCCTCTGGATACACTGAACCATTATTACATATTAACAGATTAGAAAAAAAATCTAATCTGAATTAGAAATTAAATTTGAACGGTTTTTAAAAGCCGAAAATAAAGTTCCATCATCTAAACTTTCAATTTCGCCACCAACAGGTAATCCTTGTGCTAACTTTGTAATTTTTACATCTAAATTTTTTAGACTATCTTGAATGTAATATGCAGTTGTCTGTCCTTCGACTGTTGCACTTGTTGCTAATATTACCTCCTCAATTTTTTCTTTATTTACTCTCTCAACTAAAGAGTCTACTAGAAGATCCTCTTTTCGTTGGCCTACTGACGAAATAGTTCCACCTAATATATGAAAATAACCTTGAAAAATGTTTGAATTTTCAATTGACCATTGATCAGCAATGTCTTCAACTACACAAATTTTGGAATACTTATTTTTTGTATTCTCACAATTAACGCATCCACTCAAATTAGACTTTAGTGATCCACAAGAATTGCATCTGATTACGTTTTTGTAAATCTGAGCCAAAGTGTTTGCCATTGGTTTCACTAATTCATCTCGATTATTAATTAGTTTAAGAACAATTCGTTTTGCAGATTTTGGACCTAAGCCAGGCAACCTAGATATTAATTTTATTAATTCTTCAATCTCACTAATATTCTGCATCTATTATAAGGGCCATTTAAAGCCTGGAATACCAAATCCACCGGTAGCTTTTGAAATTTCTTCCGAAGTTTTCGATTTTAACTGTGCTTTAGCGTTATTATGAGCAGCAACAATTAAATCTTCAATAATAGCTTTGTCCTCTTTCATAATTTCATCGGATAATTTTATTGTTTGCATTTCACCTTCACCATCAAGAGTTATTGTTACAGAATTTGAGCCAGAAACGCCCTCTACTTTTATTTCCTTAATTTTCTGCTGGCTTTCTTTCATTTTTGCCTCAAGCTCTTTGGCTTTATCTAAAATCTTACTAAAATCAGTCATTTTGACCCTCGTCCTTTTTTATCTTAACGTCAATTAATTCTGCATCAGGAAAATTTTCTATTATATTTTTATAAGCTTCTGAAGATTTTGCTTCATCAATTAAAAGTTTCTTATTGTTAAGTTGTTTTTCTTTTACAGACATTTCGCCTTTAGATTTACTAAAAGTAATAATCCATCGCTCAGCAGTCCAATCAAAAAGTTTTGATGATAAATCTTTAACGAAATCTTTATCTAAACTATCGTTAAAAGATATCTCTATTCTGTTTTTTTCAAATTTTACTAGATTGACATTTTTTTCTAATTCATATTTCAATTTGATTTCTTTTTTTTCAGAGCAGATTAATAATAGATCATCAAAAGAATTTATTAGTATTTTATTTTCTGCCTTAATTTCAGTTTGTATTTGTGGTTTATTTTTTTCTTCTTGGGAAATATTTTTAATTTGATTTATTATTTTATTTGAGCTTATATTTTCTTCAATTTCATTGTTTGCTCTTTTTTTAGTTTCAGGCTCAATTTTTTTTTGGGATTTCACAGACTGTAAATGCATCAATCTGATTAGAAACATCTCAATCGACAAATGTTGATTTGAAACTATGTCTAATTCTTCAAGAGAGCTAATTGCAAATTGCCAGAACAGCACTAACACATCAGACTCTACTTTATTTGAAATACTTTTTATTTTCGAAAACTCCTCATCATTTAAAGAAAAATTTGTGCTTTCTAGTGTTAAAGAATTTATATTTTTAAAGTAATACAACAATTCTAAGAAATCATTTATGAATACTTTAGGTTCAACTCCTTGATCATAAATTTTTCTATAAATATTTATTACTTTTGTTTCTTCACCTTTTAAAATAAGTTCAAATAAATCTATTAGTTGAGATTTATCAAAGTAGCCAAATATTTTTTGTGCTGAGTTCAAATCTAATTCGGTATTTTCATCTAAGCTTAATAAAGCCCTATCTAACAGAGATAATGCATCTCTAACTGATCCCTCAGAAATTTTTACTATTAATCTTAAAGCATCGTCAGTAACTTTACCATTTTCTTTATCTTTAATTTTTTTTATAAACTCAAATAATTCTGATGATTTAATTCTAGATAAATCAAATCTTTGACACCTAGATACAACTGTAATTGGTATTTTTTTAATTTCAGTAGTTGCAAAAATAAACTTCAGATATTCTGGTGGCTCTTCTAATGTTTTTAAAAGAGCATTAAAAGCCTGTTTGCTAAGCATGTGCACTTCATCAATTATAAAAATTTTATATTTAGTTGAAGTAGGTCCATATCTGGAAAATTCTATAAGATCTCTAACATCATCTACACCAGTTTTACTAGCTGCATCCATTTCAAGGACATCTATATGGCTTGAGTTGATAATAGACTCACAATTCTCACAGAAATTTTCTCTACATATTTTTTCGATACCATTTGAACAATTTAATGCTTTTGCAACTATTCTTGCTGTTGTTGTTTTTCCAATGCCTCTAATCCCTGTGAATAAATATGCATTTGGAATTTTGTCTGCTTTAATTGAATTTGTTATTGTTTCTGCAACCACTTCCTGGCCTATTAGATCGTCAAAAGTTTGCGGTCTATATTTTAATGCCAGTACTTTCGAATTATTGTTCATATATATTAGGAGACTAGAACCTGAATAACTGTCTCTACGACTGCTTCCGTTAAGATCTGGTCGGGTTCAAGCAGCATCCACCTCTAGCCTCCAAAAGTATTATAGCAGTTATATTTTCTAATCTACAAGAAAAGATTATTACTTATTTTCTCTCAACTTATCTGCTTCAAAAACACCTAAGACGTGAAAATCTTCACAATGAAGACCTAGTTCCTCTAAAGATTTTTGGACTTTTTTATCTTCAATGTGCCCATCAAGGTCACATAAGAAAAAATAAGAATCGAATGTATTTTTTTCTGGATAGCTCTGAAGTTTAGTTAAATTTACTCCGTTAATTGCAAAACCTCCTAGTGATTGATAAAGAGCAGCTGGTTTACTTTTGAGTTTAAATAAAAAAGACGTAATATAATTTTTATCTTTAAACTCGGGTTGGGAAATATTTTTACCCATAACTAAAAATCTTGTTAAGTTTCCATTCTCATTTTCAATATTTTTTTTTATTACCTGTAGTCCATAAATTTCTGCACTTAAAGATGAAGCTATCGCAGCTTGCTTAGTATTTTTAGTTTTTGAAATCATTTCAGCAGAGCCAGCAGTATCTGCTCTAATATGTTCTATTAAATTATTTTGCTTAATAAATTGTGAACACTGAGATAGCCCCTGAGCATGAGAGTATACTTCTTTAATATCTTTTAATTTTGAGCCTGGTTGACCTAACAAATTATGTTCAATTTTTTGAAAATGCTCCATATAAATATTTAATCTATGTTTAAATATCAAATACTCAATACCAATGTTCCCTGTTATTCTATTTGACTCAGGAATAATTATTTTATTTTCAGGTTCAGATGATGCCTTACTAAAACACTCATCAAAAGTTTTACAGGGTATAATTTCAGCATTTGGATCAACCGATAAAGCTGCGAGGTGTGAATATGCACCAAATGTACCTTGAAAATAAATTTTACTCATTAATCTTTATATTCCATAATTTTTTTTAAGGCCATATAATCTTCTTCAGTGTCTACTCCTATTGGAGGAGATTTTGCTAATGCAACATTTAACTTAATACTATTATCTAGTGCTCTTAGCTGCTCTAATCTTTGCTCGATTTCGTTTTTAGTCTGATTTAATTCAACAAATTTTTCAAGAGTTTCGGCAGAATAACAATAGATACCAATGTGATGATAAATGTTGTCTAATTTTTTAGATATCCGTGAAAATGCTTCTGCTTCAGAAAAAGAGTTTTCTTGAAGAGTAGATTTTGTTTGAACTTTGACAATATTTTTATTTTGAAAATCTTTTTCATTTTCGATTTTTGCAGCTAGTGTCCCCATTTTTGATTGATAGTTAATCATTTTGTCTTTTAAACTTACTATATCTTCTATATTAATTGCTGGCTCATCTCCTTGTAAGTTCATTATTAAGTCAACATCATTTAAATTCATTTTTTTGAAAGCTTCATATATTCTGTCTGTCCCAGTTTTGTGGTTATTGCTAGTTAATATGGCTCTTCCTCCATTCATAGTCACATCTTCAACAATTTCCGTATTTTCTGTAGCTACTACTACATCTCCAATATCAGCATCTTGAGCTCTTTTAAAAACATGTGAAATTATTGATTTATTATTAATCCTTAACAAAGGTTTTCCAGGTAATCTGGTTGCTCCTAGTCTTGATGGTATAATGATCAAAGTTTTCATAAATACTTAATTAATTATAGCTATTAAATACCAATAGAGGCAAATTTATACAGATAATTTTGATAATTTTTTAATTTAACGTGATATACGTTCAAATTATTTAATAAAAAATGGATTCTTTTGAAATTAATAAAATAGTCGCTGCAGTTTTAATGGTTGCGCTTTTAGTGATAGGTATTGGAAAACTATCAGATGTTATTTTTCATGTAGAAAAACCAGAAACTCCAGGTTATGCAGTAGATGTAGAGGAGGCAATAAAAGTTTCATCTTCAACAAAAGATAGTGTTGAAGAGAAAATTGATATTGCTGCACTAATGGCTATGGGCGATCTTACTCATGGTGAAAAAGTTTTTAAAAAATGTGCTGCATGTCATTCTATTATCAAAGGTGGAAAAAACAATATTGGTCCAGCTTTGTATAATGTTGTTGGAAGAAAAATTGGTATAGTTGAAGACTACAAATATTCTAAAGCATTAGCGTCTTACGATAAAGAGTGGACTTTAGAAGAACTAAATGGTTATTTAATAAAGCCTGCCAAATGGATCAAAGGAACTAAGATGGCTTTTGCTGGATTAAGAAAAGAAAAAGATAGAGCTTCTGTAATTAAATATTTAAACCAAAACTCAGATAATCCATTACCATTACCTTAGTTTTCCAAAACAGTATAATAAAATACTTTTTTGAACATGAACTCTATTTAGAGCTTGTTGCCAAACATGAGATTTTTTTCCTAAAAAAATATCATCAGTTACTTCATTGCCTCTTGGAAGACAATGTAAGAAAATACAATCCTTTTTTGCAAAACTCATAAGTTTTTTATTAATTTTAAATTTTTTAAATTGAGCTATTTTTTTCTTCTTATTAACTTTATCATTTAAAGAAATAACTTTATCTGAAAAAATTACGTCTGCGTTTGAAATTGCTTTTTTTGGATCATTATAAATAAAAATTTTTTTTTTATTTTTTTTTACCCAGCCTCTTACTTTTATGCCAGGTTCAAATTTTGTTGGACAGCCAATACTCAATTTAAATGAAAATTTAACTGATGCTGCAATAAGACTGTCTAGAACATTGTTAGAATCTCCAATCCAACAAATATTCAGTTTTGAAATTGGTTTTTTCTTTATTTCTTCAACTGTAAATACATCGGATAAAACCTGTGTTGGATGAGATGATGGACTAAGACCATTTATTACTGGGATTGAAAGATATTTTCTAAAATTTTCAACCTTTTTGTCACTATCAGTTCTTAACATAAATCCATCTCCGTATGTTGAGAGAATTTTTGCAGTATCTGCAATACTTTCGCCACCCTGCCCAAGATGAAGCTCGTTTGATCTAAGAGTTAAAGTGCCTCCTCCAAGTTGTTTAATTGCTAGATAAAAACTTAATCTAGTTCTTAAACTCGACTTTTCAAACATTTGGATAAGCAACTTTCCCTTCAAAGGAGCTCCTTTATCAACTTCAAGAGTACTTAGTTTTTTTCTCAATTTTTTTCTTCTCTTTGCATCTATTATTATTTTTTTAAGATCTTTAGATGGAATATCTTTTAAATTGATAAAGTGTTTCATTTTAATTTAATTCTTTGCAAACTTTATTTATTATTTTCAAAGCTTGCTCAACTTCATTTTTTTTAACATTTAGTGGGGGTAAAATTCTAACAACATTTTCTGCTGCACGTATGGTTAATAATTTATTATCCATTAGTTTTTTTATAAATTTTGTTTGATCTGCATGTAGCTGAATACCAATTAAAAGTCCTTTGCCTCTTATATTCTTTATTATATTTGGATAAACATTCTTTAAATTATTTAATTTTAATAAAAAATATTTAGAAATACTTTTCACATTTTTCAGAAATCTTTTATTTGAAACGATATCCATCACAGTATTTCCAACAGCCATTGCTAATGGATTACCACCAAAAGTTGAACCATGCGTTCCTGGCGTCATCCCAGCAGCAACTTTCTTATTCATTAAAACTGCTCCGATAGGAAATCCACCTCCAATCCCTTTTGCAATAGGCACAATATCTGGCTTTACTTTAGATTTTTCGAATGCAAAAAAGTCACCTGATCTTGCTATACCACACTGAACCTCATCTAAAATTAGTAATATTTTTTTTTGATTACATAGCTTTCTCAATTCCACTAAACACCAATCAGGTATTACTTTAATTCCACCCTCACCCATAATCGTTTCCACCATAATAGCTGCTGTATTTTTGGTAATTTTTTTCTTTAAAGACTTGTGATCTCCAAAGTCAAAATGATCAAATCCACTTACTTTTGGACCAAATCCCTCAGTCATTTTCTTTGATCCACTTGCATAAATTGCAGCCAAAGTTCTTCCGTGAAAGGAATTTCTAACACATAATATTTTGTTTTTATTAGTTTTGCCAATTGAATAGAAATATCTTCTAGCAACTTTAATTGCAGCCTCTGTAGCTTCTGCACCACTATTTTGAAACATCACATAATCCGCAAAAGTTTTTTTGCACAATTTGCTAGCTAACTTTTCTCCTTCTGGAATTTGAAAGGCATTTGAAACATGCCATAATTTTTTTGCTTGGGAGCTAATCGTTTTTGTAAGCTTAGGGTGTGCATGACCCAACGAATTTACAGCAATACCTTGAACAAAATCTAAATATTTTTTGTTATCTGTAGAAAACAAATAACTTCCTTTACCATATTTAAAGGAAATTTTTTTTCGATTATAATTTTTTGCTAAATACGTCATAAATTTAATTTGTTTTTATAAATTTTAATTATTAGATACAAGCTATGATTGAAAATACATATCTAATAAGTTGAACCAATATTTGTTGATAACTAAGATTTTTTGGTTGTTTAATTAAATTTAATATCAGTATATTGTTAACATACAAAAGTTTAACACAAGATATAGTTATATGAGTTGGACAGAAGAAAAAGTAGCAAAATTAAAAGAACTTTGGGGAAAAGGAAGTACTGCAAGCCAGATCGCAGAGATTATTGGTGGAATCAGTAGAAATGCCGTTATAGGTAAAGCTCACAGACTAAATTTATCTGCAAAAATTAAAACTAGAACGGCTACTTCAAATCAAAATTTTGAAAATTCTTTGGAAGAAAAAAATACAAAGAATAGAAGAGGTCGTAAAAGTAAATTCAAGTCTTTAATAATTGAAAAAGACTTTGAGCCAGAAAATCCTAAGCAATTAGAAGAGTTAGACGAAAGTTCATGCAAATGGCCTATTGGTCATCCAGATGAAAAATCTTTTTACTTTTGTGGCAGATCATCTCTTAAGGACTTTTCATATTGTAAATTGCACCTTCTTTATGCTTATCAACCTAAAGGTAAAAAAGAAGAAACGAATGATAAAGAAGAGGTTGCTGAATTTATTGAAAAGAAAATCCAAACAGCTTAGATTTTAACTTGAGTTAACATCCGAGTTTTTTTCAGAATTGTATTTTTCTGTAGAAAATTGTCCACCCTCTCTCCACATATAGCAATATTTTTTAACTTCCTCATCAAAATGTCTTACACTCGGTACACCAATATCTGAGTTAGTTTTATATTTTCCAGATACAATGTTATCATATTTTAAAAGTTTTAATTGATCCATTGTAAGCAAGGGTTTTGGCATAATTTCAAATATTCTTGCAGTCATCTCGGCTACAGGTAAAGGCATGGGTAATAAAATTCTTTTCTTGCCAATCAAATTTAGTAATTTAATTATTATTTCTTTAAAGGTAAAAACTTCCGGCCCCACACATTCAATAATTTTCGAATAAATATTATTTGAAATCACATGATAAATAGTATCTGTCAAATCCGAACAATGAATTGGAGAAAACTTGGTTGATCCACTGTAATATAGAGGGAAAAATGGGAGTCTATTTAAAAGATGCATAAAATTTGTAGTGAAATTATCGTCTACAGAATAAACTACAGATGGTCTTAATATTGTTGCAAGAGGAAAGTTTTTTAAAATATTATTTTCGCCTTCAACTTTACTATTTGCATAAGCTGAATCTTTAGCTTCATTTATGCCTAAGGCTGATAAATGAATAAAATGCTTTAAGTTATATTCTTTGGACAGTTTTGCTAACAATGACGGAAAAATTGTGTGAATATTTTTAAATGTATTTCCTCTTTTTTTTTCAAATAGTATGCCAATCAAGTTTACGCAAATATCAGATTTTTCAAAAAGCTCTCTTATTTTTTTTTCATCAAATATGTTAGCTTCAACAATGTTTAAATAGCCAACATTTGCCTGCGTTTTGATAATGTAACTTTTTTGATGAATATTTCTGGTTACCACAGTAACCCTAAAGTTATTCTTAGTGAGTTTTCTTATGAGGTTTCGACCAATTTGACCACTACCACCAAAAATTAGACAATTTTTTGCTTTCATATATATATGTTTAAAAATGAGCAATAATATTCATCTTCACAAAAATGATCTACCAGATGATTTGAAATTAGGCAATATAATAGCAGTTGATGGCGAATTCATGGGTCTTAATGTCAGAAGAGATCCTCTCTGCTTAATACAAATATCTTCAGGAAACTCAGATGCTCACATTGTGCAATTCGACAGAGATAATTACAATGCTCCAAATCTAGTAAAACTATTAAAAGATGAAAATGTAAGTAAAATTTTTCACTACGGTCGAGCAGATATGTCTCACATTAAGTATTATTTAAAAACTGAAACAAATAATATTCTTGATACGAAAATTGCCTCAAAACTTGCAAGATCATATTCTGATAATCATTCATTAAAAACATTAATAAAAGAATTTGCAAATATAGATATTAGCAAACAATTTCAAAGTTCAGATTTTGGAGGACAGTTATCGCCTGCCCAACTAAAATATTGTGCAAATGATGTTATTTATTTACATAAAATACACGATAACTTAGAAAAAATACTTGAAAGAGAAAATCGTATAAAGCTATACAAAGATTGTTTAAAATTTTTAAAAACAAGGGTTGATCTTGATCTTGCTCTTTTTAAAGATGATATCTGGTCTCATTAATGCCAAAAAAAAAATATATATCCTTAGCAAAAAACGTAATAAATTTAGAAATAAAAGCCCTTCAAAGTTTAAGAAAAAGCTTGAACAATTCATTTAACAAAGCAGTTAACGAAATAATAAAATGTCAATCAAAAGTAATTTTATGTGGGGTTGGCAAGAGTGGACTGATAGCCTCAAAAATAGCTGCAACATTAGCATCGGTTGGAACACCATCTTTTAGTATATCAGCAAGTGAGGCTTCTCATGGTGATCTGGGTATGATTTCAAAAAAAGATATTTTAATTTTAATAAGTAATTCTGGCGAAACAAGTGAATTAAAAAATATAATTCAGTATGCAAAAAGAAATAAAATATTATTGATTGGTATTGTTTCCAAGAAGGAGTCAATTCTTTTTAAGGCCTCAGATGTAAAGCTCGTTATACCAAAGGTTGTTGAGGCCGGAGTTATTGTGCCTACTTCAAGCACCACTTCTCAACTTGCTTTAGGAGATGCCTTGGCTATAGCTACTATGAAACATAAAAAATTTAGCAAAATAGATTTTAAAAATTTACATCCGGGTGGTAGTCTTGGTGCACAATTAAAAACTGTTGAAGACTTAATGATTACAGGTAAAAAAATACCTTTTGTAAGTGAAAACTTAACAATGAATAAAGCTTTGAAAATTCTAACCAACAAAAAACTTGGAATATTAGTGGTGAGAAATAGTGCTAAAAAAACAACTGGCATAATAACAGATGGACAAATTAGAAGATTTAGCCATAAAAATTTAGATTTTAATTCATTGCCAGTTAAAAAAATAATGACAAAAAGACCAATAAGCATTGATAAAAATGAGTTAGCTGCTAGAGCATTATCGTTGATGAATAACAAAAAAATCACATCTTTAATTGTAAATAGTAAACAAAAACCCCAAATTACAACTGGTGTCATTCACGTTCACACTATTTTACAATCTAATATTTCCTGATGGTTAAAAAAAATAATTTCAAAATTATTCTATTTATAACCTTAATTTTATTAAGTGTTCTATTATTTTATTTTAAATTTTTTTCTAAAAAAACAACAATTAAAATTACTGAAGAAAAAAATTTATCTACATCATCTCTTTCAAATGTAATTAAGGATGTAAGCTATGTTTCAACAGATAGTAAGGGTAATAAATATTCTATTAATGCATTAACTGCAGAAATAGATCAGAATAATTCTAATATATTATTCTTGACAGATGTATCAGCAACAATAGAACTTACTAACTCAAATAATATCAAAATTATTTCGGATTATGGTAAATATAATTCTGACAATTTCGATACAATATTTTCAAAAAATGTAATAATAAACTATCTGGAGAACAAAATTAATGGAGAATATTTAGATTTTTCAATTGCTAGAGGAAATATGATCATATCAAGAAACGTTGTTTACTCAAATCCTGAAAATATTTTGGAAGCAGATATTATTGATATAAATATTGAAACTAAAGATACTAAAATATCAATGTTTGACAAAAACCAAAAAGTAAATCTTAGAAGTAAACAATAATATGGCAATAATTAAAAAATTTAGAATAAAATCTTTTAAAAATCAAAACACAATAATAGAGTTTAAAGATGTATCATTAAGCTACGGTAATAGATTAATTTTAGACAACATAAACTTTAAAATCAATGAAGGACAAATATTTGGAATGCTTGGTCCAAATGGTGTTGGAAAATCTACAATATTTAATCTTATCACAGGGTTAGTTTCCCCAAGAAATGGGAAAATAATTATTTCTGGAGAAGAAGTGTCTAAGTATCCAATCTATTTAAGAACAAAAAAATTTAAAATTGGTTATGTACCCCAGCACGGTGGTTACTTTAATGATTTAAGTTTAATAGATAATCTAAAAGCCATAAGTGAAGTTGTAATTGACAACGAAAATGTAAGAGTTGAGAGAATTAATTATTTATTATCTAAATTTGAATTAGAAAATTTAAAAGACATAAAGGCTAAATTGTTATCTGGTGGACAAAAGAAAAAACTTGTTATCGCTTTATCACTTCTTAGTGAGCCTAAATTGCTACTTTTGGATGAATGTTTTGCAGCTCTTGATGTACTAACAATTAAAATGCTACAAGAAATAATTGTTAATCTTCAACAGGAGAACAATATCACTATATGTATTTGTGACCACCAGGCAAGAGACCTTCTTGCATGCGTGGATATTGCAATGATTTTAAGTAATGGTAAAGTTATTGCTCAAGACAACCCTTCAAACCTAGTAAAAAACATTAATGCAAAAAATGCTTACTTCGGAGATAATTTTAAATTTAATTAATTTAAATGCCAAATTCAGTAATCTTTAAGGGAAAAATAGGTAAATTTAATAGAGTAATTTCAGTAAGTGGAGACAAAAGCTTAAGCATAAGATGGGTTTTACTCTCTTCTTTAGCAAATGGAATATCTACTGCAAAAAATTTATTAATTTCTGAGGATGTATTGGCTGCCATTAATGCAATTAAAAAATTTGGTATCAAATCAAAAATCTATAAAAATGAATGTAAGATTTTTGGAGGAGGGCTGGATGGATATAAATATAAAAAGAAAATCAAAATTAACGCTCAAAATTCTGGGACTTTAGGCAGACTTATTCTAGGTTTATTGATTAATTCTCCATATCCAATCAAATTAATTGGTGATAGAAGTTTATCCAGGAGGGACTTTAGCAGAATAACCATTCCATTAAGCAAATTTGGTGCTCATTTTAAATTAAAGAATGATAAAAATTTACCATTAACTATTTTTGGTAGCTCAAAATTAAGTCCAATAAAATTTCTTGAAAAAAAAGGTTCAGCTCAGTGTAAGACCTCAGTAATTTTTGGTGGCATGAGGACAAATGGTACTACAATAATAAAAGCAAAGAAATCCAGGAATCACACAGAACTTTTATGCAAAAATTTAAATTTGCCGGTCACAGTAAATTCAAAAAAAAATTATGATGAGATAAAAGTTAAAAAAGCGAAAATATTAAAACCAATAAACTATAATATTCCATCAGATATAAGCTCAAGTGCTTTTTTTATAGTTTTAACAGTTCTGTCTTATAATTCAAATTTAATTATTAAAAATGTAAATATTAATCCTTCCAGAACAGGGATAATTACAATTTTAAAAAAAATGGGTATATCAATAGTTTTCCAAAGAGTAAGAATTTATAAAGGTGAAAAATTAGCAGATGTAAAAATTAAAAGTCCAAGATCAATTAAACCAATCAACTGTCCATCTAAATTAAATAGTGGAGCAATAGATGAATTCCTAATAATTTTTCTAGTAGCAGCTAAAGCTAAAGGAGTTTCTTATTTTAAGGATTTGGCTGAATTAAACCAAAAAGAAAGTCCTAGGCTTAAATGGGCAACTAATATCTTAACTAAAATGGGTATTAAAACTATCACTACAACAGACTCTATTAAAATATTTGGAAACCCCAACTTAAATATTAAAAAAAAAATAATTATTAAAAATTATTTAAAAGATCATAGGGTATTTATGACAAGTGTAATAGCTGCACTTTCTTTTGGTGGAGAATGGAATATACATGACAAAGATTCAATTAAAACATCATTTCCAAATTTTTTAAAAATAATTAATGATTTAAAAAAAAATGTTAAAAAGAAAAAATATAATTAAAATAGCTATAGATTCCCCTGCAGCAGCAGGTGCTGGAACACAAGCAAAATTAATTTCTAAACATTACAATCTGCTCCAACTTGATACTGGACGTATTTATAGGTATATCGCTAACATTAAAATTACAGAACCAAAGAAATTTAATTACCAATATTTAAGAAAAAAAATTAATAATTTAAAAATTTCATCATTACATAATAAAAAATTACTTTCTGATAAGGTTGCAATAATTGCATCTATAATTGCTAAAGATAAAAAAATAAGAAAATTAGTTCATGCTTTTCAATTAAAATGTGCTTACAATCCTCCAAAAAAGTACGCTGGATCATGCTTAGATGGAAGGGATATTTGTTCAATTATTGTACCAGATGCAGATATAAAACTATTTATAACTGCCAATTTAAAGACTAGAGCGATTAGAAGGTATAAGGAGCTAAAACCCAAAAATAAGAATATTTCTTATCAAGAAGTGCTCAAAAGTCTTAAAAACCGTGACAAAAGTGACATAAATCGAAAGGTTTCTCCACTTAAAAAAACAAAGGATAGCATCTTGCTAAACACTAGTAACCTAAGTATAAGACGTTGTTTTTTAAAAATAAAAAAAATAATAGACAGGAAAATAATTACTTAATGGAAATTTATAAAGATTTATCAAATCCAGCCTCTCAAGAATTCGAAAAATTACTTAACAGCCAGCTCTCAAAAATCCAAATAGAAGAAGGTAAAATTATAGAGGGTAAAATAAACAAAATTACAGAAAAATTTGTTTTTCTTTTTGTTGAAGGATTAAAGTCTGAACCTGTTTTAGATATCAATGAATTAAAGAGCATGGGCCTAGCTGAGAAAATTAAGATTGGCGAAACCATATCTGTTTTATTAGAGAAAATTGAAGATAAGCATGGTGAGGTTTTAGTTTCTGCTTCTAAAGCACAAAAAATTAAAGGTTGGGATAAATTAGTTGAAGCATACGAAAAAAATGAACCTATTATGGGTAAAATTACCTCTAAATGTAAAGGAGGTTGTATCGTTGAGCATATTGATACAGGTTCACTCATGTTCCTACCAGGTAGTCAGATATCAGACAAACCTTTGAAGGATATAAGTCACCTGATGAACGAGCCACAAAAATTTGCACTAATAAAGCTTGATAAAATCCGAGGTAATGCTTGTGTTTCAAGAAGAGAAGTTATCTCATCATTCAAAAAAGAGGACAAAGCTAAAATAATTGAAAAATTTAAGGTAGGTGACATCATTAAAGGAGCTGAAGTAAAAGGTTACAGTTCTTTTGGTTGTTTTTTTAATGTTAATGGAGAGCTAGATGTACTGGTTCATCTTCAAGAAATATCTTATTCAAGAGTGAACCATCCTGATGAGGTATTTAATATTGGTGAAAAGCATGATCTAAAAGTTATAAGCGTTGATAAGGAAAAATTACAAGTTGGTTGTTCGGTAAAACAATTATCACCAGACCCTTTTGAACATATAGAAAATTATGAACGTAACAAAATCTACAAAGTTAAAGTTGTAAAACTAATGGACTTTGGAGCATTTTGTGAGTTAGAGCCAGGCTTGACTACTCTCTTACATTCAAGTGAACTAAGCTGGACGAAAAAAAATATTTCTGCAAAAAAAATGTTCAGAGTTGGCGATGAAATAGACTGTGTAATTACTGAAATAGATAAAGATAAAAGAAGAGTTGCTATTTCGCATAGATTAACTCAGGAAAATCCTTTTGAGACTTTTGAGAAAAAATTTCCTATCAATACAATTGTTGAAGGTGAAATTGTTAACAAGAATGAGTACTCATTGTTTGTTAAAATTGAGGATTTAGATATAGATGCTTTTTTACACTGCAATGACTTAACTTACTTAAATAATGGAGAAGAGGAATTAGCTAAATATAAGAAGGGTGATAAAATTAAGGTAATGGTTCTTGAGATAAAATCTTCAGAACAGAAAATCAGAGTTGGCTTAAGACAAACTCAAACAGATCCTTTTAATTTCTTTAAAGATAAAACTAAGAATCAAACTATTACTGTAAAAGTTATATCAACTGACAACAAAGGTTTGATGGTAAGACCTGAAGGTTGTGAAATGGACTTTGAAATTAAAAAAAATGCAATTGCTATCAATGCAGCAGACGCAAGACCTTCAAGATGGACAGGTGGAGAGAAATTAGATGTCGCAATAGCTGAACTAGACGTTAATAAAAGAAAAGTTGTATTAAGTATTAAATTACTTGAGGAAATCGAAAAAAAAGAAGCTTTAGAAAAATATGGATCAGAAGGATCAGGTAAAAACCTACCATTTTCATCTTTATCTGAGGACTTAAAGAAAAAAGAAGAAGATAATTAAAATTAAGAAGATCTAAATTGGCTATTGTAAAATCAAAGCTTTTAAAACAACTTTCAAACAATTACCCTAATTTCTTAAAAAAAGACTTAGAAAAGTTTACTAACATAATTTTAAACGAGATAAAGAGAGCTCTTAGAAGAGGAGACAGAGTAGAACTAAGAGGTTTTGGAGTATTTTCTACCAATATTCAAAAAGCCAGAATATCACGAAATCCTAAAACAGGAGAAAAAGTCAATACTCCTGAAAAAAAAACTATTCACTTTAAAATGTCCAAAGACTTGTTTAAAAAATTAAATCATGAAGAATAAAATTATATTTGTTGCGTGTGATGCATCAAAGATAATTAAAATTAAAGATATTATTGTTCAAACAAAAAATAATAAATTAAAGATCATACCAAAATTTGGATTGCAACTTTTTTACTCAAAAAATGGAAGAAAGTTCCTTGAAAAATTTAAAAGAGATTTTTGGTTAGATTTAAAAATAAATGATATTCCACAAACCGCTCTCTCAGCAATAGATAGTTTAAAAGATTTAAAAAAATGTAAGTATATTACAGTCCATGCGAATGGTGGCCTCGATATGCTAAAAGCCGTAAAAAAACATACAAAAAAAATTAATAAAAACTTAAAAGTTTTAGGAGTTACAATTTTAACAAGCTTGAATAACAAATCTTTAAAAGAGATCGGTCATACCAAAAATGTTCAACAATTAGTTTTGAAACAAGCTGAACTTATAAGAAAATCAGGTTGTGATGGGATTGTATGCTCACCACAAGAGTCCAAGATGATTAGAAAAAAATTTAAAAATTTGTTGATAATAACACCTGGTATAAGACTACCAGGACATAATTCAAACGATCAAGCAAGAGTGATGACACCTAAAGATGCTTTTAAGAATAAAGTTTCAGGGATTGTAATGGGCAGATCACTTACAAAAGGTAATATTAAATATAATGTAAAAAAATTGATTGATCATTTAAGTCAATGATCAAAGGCTGTAAAATCTGTGGTGTTTCTGATCCAAATACATTAAGCTTTATCGTTAATCATCCGTATCCACCTAAGTTTATTGGTTTCATTTGTAACTATCAAAAAAGTCCAAGATATGTTGAGTTTAACAAATTAAAAAAGTTGTTAAGTATAAATAAAAAAAACTCTCAGTATGTTGCTGTATTAGTTAAACCCAATAAAGAAATATTAGAACAAATTAAAAATCTTCCTTTTGATTACTACCAATTGTATGATTGCACCCCTGAACAAATAAGCTCAATCAAGATAAAATATAATAAAAAAGTAATTACTGCATTTACTGTTAAAGACAAATCAGACTTAGAAAAATATCAAGATTTTAATAGGGTAACTGATATTTATTTATTTGATAGTAAAGGTTATGAAAAAAGTGAAGCATTTGATCACAATCTAATTATGGATATCAAAATTAATAAAAAATTGATGCTTGCTGGTAACATTAAGTACAATGACGACTTAGAAAATTATGGAAAAATAGCAGATTTTATAGATTTATCTGGAGGGTTAGAAACTTCTGGATTAAAAGATCTATCCAAAATAGAAATTTTTTTAAAAAAAGTAAAACAAATTAAAAATGAAACTTAAAAAAGGTGTTCCATTAATTGATCAACATGACCAATTTGGTTTTTGGGGAGGAAAATTTGGAGGTAGCTTCATTCCTGAAACTCTAAAAAAACCTGTAGAGGACTTAACAGAAGAATTTAAGAAATTAAGAAAAAATAAAAAATTTATTAAAAAGAGGGACTATTATTTTAAAAATTATATTGGCGCTCCAACCTCTTTTGTAAAATTAGAGAACTTATCTAGTCATCTGGGTGGTGCTCAAATTTGGGCAAAAGTTGTCTCTGAAGCTAACGGTGGTGCTCATAAAATATATAATGCGACTGTGCATGCACTTCTTTGTAAAGCGATGGGTAAAAAATATATTGTTGGTGACACGGGAGCTGGTTATGCAGGAAAAATGTTAAGTATGGCTGCAAAAAAGTTTGGCTTGAAATGTAAAATATTTATGGGTGCTAAAGATATTAAAAGACAAAAACCAAACTGTGATGCAATGAAAAAAAATGGGGCTGAGATTGTCCCTGTTTATTCTGGCAGCCAGACCTTGGTAGATGCCGTAAGTGAATGCATGAGATACTGGGTATCAAACTGTGATAATACTCACATGTGTGTTGGTAGTACAGTGGGACCAAATATATTTGTTAAAATATGTGGGTGGAGTACTGCCCAAATATCCAGAGAATTAAAGTTACAATTAAAATCTGAATTTGAAAAAATTCCAAAAAAAATTAAATTAATTAATTGTGTAGGTGGTGGAAGTTCAGCTTATGGCTTCTGGAGTGAATTTATAGATTTTAACAAAAAACAAATTGAGCTGATTGGAGTTGAGGCAGGTGGACCTAAAAAATCAAAACTTCATGCAGCTCCATTGAGCAGAAATGCAAAAATTGGAATTTTACACGGTGCTGCTGCTTACGTTTGCCAAGATAATGAAGGTCAAATTAATAAAACAGAGTCTATAAGTGCAGGATTAGATTATCCAGGTGTAAGTCCTATTCATTGCTTCTTAAAAGATACTAAAAGAGCAAGATACACTTATGCAACTGATGAAGAGGCTTTGAATGCACACGTTATGGTAACCAAGTTTGAAAACCTTAATCCAAGTTTAGAGCCTAGCCATGCATTTGCTGAAGCAATTAAAATTGCTCCCAAACTAAGCAAAGATACAATTATAATTGTAAATTCTTGTGGGGACGCCAAGAAAGATAGAGATATTTTAAAAGAAAGATTGGGTAAAAATTAATGGTCTCATTAATTAATGAAGCTTTTAAAAAAGCAAGAAATACTAAAAGGCCAGCATTGTTAACTTATACGGTTGCTGGTGATAATACTAAAAAAAAATCTTTGGATATACTTAAGTCAATATCAACTCATGCTGATATATGCGAGTTAGGTTTCCCCCATAACACTCCCATTGCAGATGGTGGTCAAATACAAACTAGTGCTTACCGAGCAATTAAAAATGGAATTAAAATAAATGATGTTTTTGCAATTGCTAAAGAATTTAAGTTATCAAAAAAAACAACCCCTATTATTTTAATGGGCTATTACAATATGATTTATCAATATGATGAAAATCAATTTCTAAAAAAATGTAAAAGTTCAAAAATAGATGGTTTGATTGTTGTTGACCTTCCCTACCCAGAAAATAAAAGTTTTTCTAAAAAGTGTAAAAGAAATGGTATTAACTTTGTACAATTAGTCTCTCCAACTACATCAAATATAAGATTAAAAAGAATTATCAGAGACTCTCATGATATGATTTACTACATAAGTATGTTGTCAACTACAGGAGGAAAATTAAAAGTTTCCCCTAAAAAAATTTTAGAAAATTATTTCAAAATTAAAAATCAAAACAGATCAAAAAATGTTGTAATTGGATTTGGAATCACAGAGAAAACAATTAAATCACTCAAAAAAGCTGATGGATTGGTTGTAGGAAGCGCAATTTGTAAGGAAATTTCTAAATCCATTAAAAAAAGACAAAATGCTGTCACAAATGTTACTAATGTGGTTAGAAGATTAAAAAATAAAATTAAATGAACTGGATTACAAAAATAATTAAAGCTGGTGAAAAAATCAAAACAGCTATCAAAGAAAGAGTATCAAAAGAAGACATTGCAAATAGTGATTGGACTTCATGCTGCATAGGTCCAATACTTAAAAAAGATTTAGAAAATAACTTATGGGTTTGTCCTGAATGTAACAAGCACCACCGAATAAAGCCTAAACAGAGATTTGATATTTTATTTGGTAAAAACAATTATGAAATATTTAAAACTCCTATTCCAAAAGATGATCCATTAAATTGGACTGATTCTAAGTCATACAAAGATAGGTTAAAAAGTGCACGAAAAAAAACTGGTTTAGAGTGTGGAATGATGGTTGCATCTGGCACTATTGATAATGTTAAAATTACTGCAGTTGCTTCCGATTTTGATTTTTTAGGTGCCTCAATGGCTGCTGCCGAAGGTGAAGCTTTTTTATATGGAATTCAACATGCGATAGAAAATAAAACTCCTTTTTTATGTATTAGCGCTGGTGGCGGAATGAGAATGATGGAAAGTTTAATTTCATTATCTCAGATGACGAGGACTACTCTAGCGATTAATGAATTAAAAAAAAATGGTTTACCTTACTTGGTTTGTATTACAGACCCTACTGCTGGAGGAATAACTGCCTCTTATGCAATGCTTGGAGATATCAATATTGCAGAACCTGGTGCATTGATTGCATTTGCAGGGGCTAGAGTTATCCAAGGTACTGTTAAAGAGGAGCTACCAGAAGGTTTTCAAAAAAGTGAGTATGTTGAAAAAACTGGATTTGTTGACCTAATAGTTGAACGAAAAGAACTTGCATCTAAAATTGGAACTCTATTATCAATATTGTTAAAGCGAAATTCTGTTATAACTTCTGAACAAAATGAAACTACAGAAGATAGTCAATCGCTTACAAAAGTTGCATCCTAAAGAGATAGATCTAAGTTTAAATAGAGTAAAAAAACTCTGTAAAACCCTTGGAGATCCACAAAACAAATTAAAAACTATTTCAGTTGTTGGAACTAACGGCAAATATTCAACTATTCAGGCTTTATTTGCAATTTTAAAAGAGACAAATATTAAGTGTAACATTTACACCAGCCCACATATAAAAAGAATAAATGAAAGATTTGTATTTAATAATGAGGAATTAAATGATGACGATCTTGGAATTCTTTTTGAGGAAATTGAAGAAGCAAATAACAATGAACCAATAACTTTTTTTGAAATATTAACAGCAGCCTATTTTTATAATGCTTCAAAATACCCTGAAAATATTAACTTAATTGAAGCAGGTTTGTTTCATCGTTTTGACGCAACAAATATACTAAAAAATAATTTAGCAAGTATTGTTACCTCTATTGGTTTGGATCATCTAGATTGGCTACCTGAGAACGAACGAACAACTAAAAAAATAATATTTGAAAAAACCTCAACTTTATTAAATTCCAATATTATCATTGCAAAGCAAAATTCATCTGAAATTGTTAGTGAAATAAAAAATTCAATTACAAAAAATTCCTCAAAAAAATATTTTTTTAATGAAGATTTTAATTATTCATTGAATGAAAATGGGTTTATTTATTATGAAGATAAAGATGGTGGGATCAAACTTCCAATTCCAAAAGTTAAAGGTCAATTTCAATTAGAAAATATTTCAACTGCAATAGCAACTTTAAGATCAATTGACCAATTAAAAGTAGGTGAAAAACACATTAAAGATGGAATTACTAAAATTAAAAGTATCGCAAGACTTCAAGAAATAAATTCTGGTAAACTTAAAGAATTGGTTAAAAATAATAAATTGCTTGTTGACGGATCTCATAACCCTTTAGGAGCAAAAGTTTTAAATGAATATTTGGAAAGTTTGAATTGTAATAAACATATTATTCTAGGTATGATGGGCAATAAAGATCATAAAGAATATATGAGTTATTTTAAAAATATTTCCTCATTGACCACTATAGATATCCCTAATCAACCAAACTCAATCAAAGGAAAAGTATTAAAAAACAAACTTAATAGCTTTGAAAACGTTAAATATAAAGAAGGTATTATCGATGCTATCAAGTCAATTCCAGTCAAGGAAAATGATATAATATTGATTACAGGATCTTTGTATCTTGCTGGTGAGGTTTTAAATCTAAACTAAATATTTTCGTCTAAGAATTCTTTCATGTGACTTTCTGGAACTCCCCCAACTTTACGGCTAACTTCTTGTCCTTTTTTATATATAATTACTGTCGGCACTCCACGGATCCCAGCCGCTGAACCTGTATTAATTCCAGCATCTTCAATATCAGTAATATAAAAATTTGCTTTATCTTTATACTCGTCTGACAATTTATCCATCACTGGTTTTAGGGCTTTGCATGGACCACACCACGATGCTGAAAATTGAATTACAGATACCTCTTCATTTTTAATTTTACTATCAAAATCTTCGTCTTTAAAATCTATAAGCATAAATCCTTTCTATAAATTGGAGCCTTAAAGTCAACTAGGCAATTTCATATTTTTTTTCAATGGTCATAATGAATTCATTGATTTCATCTAATTTTTTCAACTCTTCCTGATCATCTCGGTTAGATGCTTGATCTCTCAATGTATCTATTTCAGTGTAAGCCATGCCAATTGTTTGCCATTTTTCCTTATTTTTACTCAATATTCTCCTAGCAATTTCACTCTTAATATTTTTGTATAAATCGGGAGGTAAAATATGAGGTGCTTCTTGGTAAATAATTTTTTGACCAAACCAACTACATCTTTTATCTTGAAACTTATCTAATAATCTTAGTTTATCTTCCCATGATGAACTATGCCATGTTTTAAATAATGCAGTATCTTTATTAGGAATAAATTTTTCATACAAAGTTTCTTCTGGAAGCAAATCTTCTTGAGTTTGAGTTTGAGATTTCTCCTCAGCAGCTTCCCTATTTATAATTTGAATATTTTTGCAAAAATTTTCACTACTTCTCACTAGCTTTGCTCTTTTTAGAATTGTTTCTAAATCTAATTCTGAATATGCTTTTTCTTTTAATGCAAATTTTTTGTCTAAAACTACTGGAGCCTTATTGGTTTTTAATACTCTTAGTGCTTTTGGACTAATTTTTTTTAAATTTGTTTTAAGCTCATTAACTGACAAATTTAAATAAGGTTCAGGATCTCTTCGTAAATCCCAAACATACCCCCAAGATGCATAAGTAGGATGAAAACAATGTTCTGGATGAAGTGTACAAACAAGATACATCATATTTCTTCCTTTTACATTCTCAAAAATAGAATAAATTCCCTCACTTTTTAAAAGTGATTCAACACTGCTCTTTGTTGAAGTACTTAAAAATTTTTCCCAATTATCTTTATGTTGATCTTTAATAATTCTAAGTATTTTTAAGCTTGTAAAAGCATCGTGATAAGCAGTGTGTTGTTGAGTGGTATCAAATCCTTGTTGTCTTGCTAATGCTTCTAAAGCCAAACTTTCATTTCCTGCAGGTGTTAATTCAGTTTTCAAAGTTTTAGAATTTATTGTTTGAGCAGCTCTTGCAATATGTAGACCATCAGACTCTTGATTGGGTGAAGAGTGAGTTAAATAAGGATATCTGTTTCCTTTGAAAAAATTAAAATGAAACATTCGACGATCAAAATTAAGGTTGCTCCAACCCATGAACAAAGATGGAGCTGCTTTTGAAAAGAAATTTTCTATAGCTCCTAGAAAATCATAATGTGAATAGTTGCCTTTAGTTAGCAAATCAATACTTGTAGAATTTACTAAAAGCGCTTTCGCACTGGGGATTTCTCCTTCAGGCATACGCCCGCGAATATTTAGCTTTCCAATTTCTTTAAGATTTTTATCTACAACCACTGCACCAACCTCAATAATACTTCCCCAAATAGTACTGTTGGTTGTTTCGGTATCGTAGATTACTATTTTATCCATATTAATATTTAATCTAAATTTGAAAGCTCATTAAATTTTTTTAATCTTCCCAAAAACAAGTTCTGATAAACAACTAAATCGTGACTTTGAATTTTAAATTCTTGGAATAATTTATCTACTGTGCAAACTAGAATTACACAAGAAGTGATATTAGAGTTATACACAATATTATGAGCCAATGAATAAGCGCTCGTTTGTAGAAGCCATGAGTCGATATACTCTGATTTTTTTGGTTTATTGCTCTGTTTAAAATCTATTATCGTTTCTCGTCCCTCGTAAACTCCAACACAATCTGCTGTACCAGCATACTTATCTGGATAGTAAAGTGTGCATTCAACTCCCCAAATTTCTTCCAATCTGTTATTTAATCCTTTTTCAATTATTTCTTTTGCCATTAATTTATATTGTTCGTTGTCATCGAAAAAACTGAGATTTTCTCTTCCAAGAAGATAAGACTCTAAGTAGTTATGCATCTGTGAACCCCTGCTACTTGCCGCTTTTGTAATTGCCTCAGCCTCTTTATAGCCTGTTCTCTCACGCCAATTAGCTAGCGCAGCTTTGTCCTCTTCAGAACGAGTTTGATCAAGAATACTAGTCACTGATGGTAATTTGGCCTCTCCCAATAAATATCTTCTTATACCATCTACTGTAGCTCTTGATGATGTTGGATAATCATATTTCTTATTCCACTGCATGTGATTTCTTATATTCTTTATTTGAGAAAAATTGAAATTAATTATTTGCTTGTTTTGAACGATCAACAAATTTTTCTACATTTTCAGTTTGGACAGCTTTTTCAAGTTGTTCTGGATCTTTGATACTTTCGAGTGTTCTAGTAATTGATCTTGCATCTGTACCAAACTTATCAACCACTGCCATTGCCTCTTCTAATTTTTTTCTAAGAGAAATAATATTGTCAAAATGCTTACTAAATCTTGTACTTATTGTTTTTAAATGATTATAAATTTCTGTTGCGCCTTTTTGAACTTTCAATGATTGAAACCCCATGTGAAGGGATTGCAAATAAGCAGATAGAGTATTTGGTCCACAGATTACAACTTTATATTTTTTCATTAATTCTTGAGTTAATAATTCTTTTGTACTTGGATCTTGGTATTCAGTTAATTCTTTATAAAGACTTTCAGTTGGCGCATACACGATTGCAAAGTCTGTAGTTTTTGGAGGAACAATATATTTTTCATTAACACTTTTAGCTTTGACTTTAAAGGCGGTTGCTAATTTCGCTCTTGCTTCGGCAACAGCTCTTTTGTCATCCGCATCATGACCATCCGTAATTGCTTTAAATTTTTCTACTGGAAAATGACTATCAACCGGAACTAAAACATCTCCTTGAAGTTTAATTGCAAATTCAACATTTTCACTTGTATCCTCTTTCATTTTTACATTCGTCATGAATTGAGAGGCTGGCAACAAATCTTTGATTAGTGCATCTAAGCTAAATTCAGCAAGTGTTCCATACTTTTTAACTCCAGCTAAAATTTTAGTAATACCCTCCTGGCTTTGATTAAGTAATTGTACCTGCTGGTTAAAATTTCCGACTTTTTCATCTACTTTAGTTAAAGCTTCAGTCATATCTTTTGTTACCCCAGTTGAGAGATTATTAAACGAAGTCGACATTGTACCAAGAGAGGTATTAATAGTATTATTCAAGGTATCTTTAAGCGTAACTATTTCTGTTTTTAAATTAGCTATTTCTTCTGCTTCTTTATTATCATTCTCGTCTTTGAGTTTTGGCCTTAAAATTAGGTATAAAATTGCGAAAACGCCCCCAAGCAATAAAACAAGTAATACTATTAAAATTAGATCCATGATTCTTAATTCTTATTTTATAGTAAAAAATTGATTAATATATTTAATTATTTAAAGTAACTTAATGGAATTATCTCTTATATTAAAAATATTATTTGCTCTTATTATTGTGATTGCAGGATATGCGATTGCTAGAAATATAGATATTATAAAGATTATTTTAATATATTGGAAAGATTTAATACTTTGTAGAAAGTAGTTTGGCTAATTTTTTTACTGCCTGATTTTTAAAAGAAGTTTTACTAATGAACATGCAAAGCTCAGATTTTAAAATATAACCATCATTTATGACACGTAAATTATTTGCTGCAAGAGTCGCCCCAGTGCTAGTAATATCTGTTATTAGCTCACAACCTCCGGTAAAAGGCTCTATTTCGGTTGATCCAATTGATTTAACAATTGAAAATTGAGTTACACCCTTATTATAAAAAAATTCACGGGTAAGATTTGGGTATTTAGTAGAAACCCTTATTCTTCTGTTTTTTTTTTCTTTAAAATCAAATGCTACTTCCTCTAAATCAGACATTGAATAAATATCAATAAAATCATCAGGGATAGCTACAACTAAAGAGGCACAACCATATGGATATTTTTTAAATATTTTAATATTTTTTTGAATATTAATTTCGCTTTCTTTCAATAAATCTAGACCAGAAAAGCCAACGTCTAAAGATTTATCTGATAACCTTTCAATTATTTGACGAGCATGTAAATAAAATACTTGGAAATTTGGTCTTCCTTTTATTGAGCCAAACAAATCTCTATCTCCTCTCTCTGAGATAAGTTTTAGTTTATTTTTTTTAAAAATATTTAAAACATCTTTCCTGAGCCTTCCTTTGCTGGGAATTCCAATATTGATATTATAATTCATAATTAAATTTCAATAATTTGTTTTTATAAAGTTCGTTCATTTGGGTTGTTAAATTTGTATTCAGTAAATTTTTATAATTATTTTCTTTACCTAAATTAAAAAAATTAATTCTTTCTAATTTATCTTTTTTAAATACCGCTTCCTGAAACCCTTTTTTTTCTTCCATTTTTTTTAATTTTTTAAATTCACAAGATTTTATAGCCTCTTTTGCTTTAGATCGATTAAAGTTTTCATTACTTTTTGATATATCTTTAATAAAACTAACTACTTTTTTTAAAGTTTGAAAAGTTTCAGATTGTAAATCTTCATATCGGATAACTAAAATTGGAAAATTTTTATAACTTAGCCAGCTATCGATATGCAAATCCCATGAAAATAGAGCCGTAAAACCTAAATATCTATTACCTTTTTTTTCAATTATTGCTCTTTTACTATCTTTCATAAACTCATAAGCCTCATTTGTTGTTATCTGATAGTGGTTTGCCAGTGAAGTAACAACATTTCTAGGGTCTCTAACTATATAAATTCCACCTAAAGTATTTTTTGGATCTGTGAATCTGTTGCCGTTTATTTTGCAGATTGCATTATGAGTTTTGAATAATCGTAATTTTTTTTCTCTATTTATTTCAGCTTGCTTATCTAGCCATTTTTCAGCAGTGTCTTCAGGTTTTAAATATAAATCTTTGTCATCCTTAAAATAATTCACACTTGGAAATTGATCAATTTTTTTAAGTAATTCAAAATTAAATTCCCCGTTTCTCGAAAAATAATAGCTAGATAATAATGATCTTAACCAAGTATTTCCACTTTTTGGATATGAAGCTAGCCAGATTATCATTGGAAATTTAGATTAAGCGCTGCACCCACAGCTGCAACCTGGTTTTTTGATCCTAAGTCAGATATGAGCTTATCATAACGCCCACCACTGATAATATTAATATTCTTTGATTTAGATTTAATATCTATCTTGAAAACCAATCCTGTATAATATTCTTGATGTCTACCAAAAGATGCATCAAAAACTACATTAAGTTTAGAAATTTTATTATGTGAGATTGGAAAATATTTTTGATCCACGGCTAAATTAATTCTATTATTTTTAAAAAAATTATTTAATACCTCTGCAGCTTTATTGATGGGGCACTTAATCTTTAAAAAAGAATTAATTATTTTAGATACTTTTTTACCTCTATTTGCTTGTCGTGGATCTTTAATCTTCGCATCAAATCTTTTTAAGATTTCGCCAACAGATCTTCCAGCAATCATAGTTTCTGGATTTTCTTTGAGTAAATTCAGATATCGTTTTTTGTCAACTTCCACTATTGTTGGATCAATATCTGCGTTTGTCTCTAACCTTTTTAGTAAGTCTTTAAAATACTCTTCTCTCCAAAAATGTCTTGATAAACGTAACTTCCATCTTTTGGGGACATCTAATTTTGATATAAGTAAATTAAATATCTCGATATTTCCAATTGTTAATACTCCAGATGAGTATTGAATATTTTGAAGTACTTTTAATGATGCAGTTATGATTTCGTTATCATCTTTTTTTTCATTTTTAGACCCTAAAATTTCAAATCCAATTTGATTTCTAATAATTTTATCTTTTTTGCTTTCAACCTTTCGATAAGCTTGCCCACTATAAAAAATTTTCTCTTTACCTTTTAAATTTCCCTCTAAGTATCTTAAACAAGAAGCAATGGTTAAGTCGGGTCTTAAACATAATTCCTTTCCATTAATATCTGTAAAAGAAAACATGAATTTCCTAAAGTTCTCTCCTGATCTTTGAACAATATGATTTGCTTCTATTACAGATGGTAGTTCAATATATTTAAAACCCCTAGATTTTACTGATCTAAGGATTTTTTCAGATAAGTTTTTTGACTTCATTGATTAAATCTTCTTTTGGTATTGTTTGATTATTTTCGCCCTTGATACCTTTTAGATTTTTTATGGTGACAGTGTTTTCTTTGAATTCATTTTCACCACAAATAATTGCAACTAATAAATTTCTTTTATTTGCAAAAGTTAATTGTTTACCAAGGTTTTTTTTACTATCTAAAAAAATTTCAGCATTAATATTGTTATCTCTTAGTTGATCAACTAATTCATAATAATTTTTTAAATATTTTTTATCCATTACACATACTAAAACGGGTTTTTTGTCCTCTACCTTAATTTGATCTAATTGCATTAGAGCAAATAACAGTCTATCAACTCCAAAACTTATTCCAGTACCTGGAATATCAACCCCTCTAAATCTTGATATGAGTTTTGCATATGCTCCACCTGAACATATACTGCCAATATCAATTTCCTTACCTTTATTATTTGTGACTTTGAAATTTAGGTTTGTTTCAACAATGAAATCTGAATAATAAGCTAATCCTCTCACAATCGTAAAGTTTGTTTTAACTTGATTTAAATTTGATCCATATCCAAGTATTTCAAATACATTTTCTAATTCACTTATACCTTCTTGAGATAATTGATTGTTTAATGTTTGTTTTAATTCTTTTAAATCTTTTATTTTTAAAAAATTTAATATTTGTGCTGCTTGTTGATCAGTTAAATCAGCCCCTTTAGTAATTGCTCCACTTTGATCTTTTCTCTCTTTCTTTAATAAGTCTTCAACTCCCTTTAGACCAAATCCTGGCTTGTCCAATTTATCTATAGCTCTAATAACTTTGACCTGTTTTTCTTCAGATATTTTTAATTCATTAATTAAACCTTGCACAATTTTTCTATTGCTTACATTGATTGTAAATTGATCTTTGTTCAAACCACAGTCGGATAATGTGTTTGAGATTAGATTACAAAGTTCTGCATTTGCCTGAGCTGGATCAACATTCCCAACAATATCAAAGTCTGCTTGCATAAATTCTCTATACCTTCCGTTACCAGCTTTTTCGTTACGAAAAACATTTTGAATTTGATACCGTTTGAAAATTGATGGAAGTTCTTGGTTGTTTTGAGCTACAAATCTTGCAAGTGGACTAGACAGATCATATCTAAGAGTAATATTTTTCTCTCCATCTTCGAATGAGAATACACCAGACATAGGATTGGTGTCATCTTCTGCCAAAAAAGATCCTATATTTTCACTAATTTCGAACGAAGGTGTTTCTAGAGCCTCAGCTCCAAACTTGATAAAATTTTTCTCAATAGCATTTACTAGCTTCTTTTTAAGAAGAAGTTTATTACTCCAACGATCTTCAAAACCTGAAGGTAATCCAGGTACTAATTTATTTTCTTTATCCATTTTTTGGTACCCGGGCTGAGAATCGAACTCAAACTTAAAGTTCCACAAACTTTCGTGCTAACCGTTACACCACCCAGGCATCCCTTGTTTTTATATTATTTTTCTGTGGATTTAAAATTATATTATAAATAAATAGCCTATAGGCTATGAAAACTATTTCTATGAGTGTTTCTTGTGGTCTCTCTAAATGTAATATTTATAATCATGAGCAGTCTTTTAGACAAAAACTACTATAACGCAAGAGCTAATTTAGTAAGGACGTGTATCTAGTATAATTAGATAAAACGTCCTTAAAATATTAAATAGAAATTAGTCTACTTTCTTTAAATTAACTGCAGAAGGACCTTTAGGACCGTCTTCTAATGTAAATTCAAGTTTATCACCCTCATTAAGATATCTCATTCCAGCATCTTTTACAGCAGAGGCATGAACAAAGGCGTCTTTTTCTTTATCGTCTCTTTCAATAAAGCCATATCCTTTTTTTCCATTATACCATTTAATTTTACCAGTTAGTGTACTCATCTTATTACTTAGTCCTTTTGTTATTTATTATAGTAAATAGGTTAATTTTTTTTTTAATTATTTCAAGACGAAAAGTAAATGGTGGTGCCTCGGGAAGGATTCGCACCTCCGACACAAGCCTTTTCAGGGCTCTGCTCTACTCCTGAGCTACCGAGGCAGGATTTTAACCTCTAAAGATTATTCTGCCTTTTGTTAGGTCATAAGGTGTCATTTCTACAGTCACGTTATCACCTTGAAGAACTCTAATTCTGTTTTTTCTTAACTTACCTGCTGTATGAGCTGTAACCGTATGTCCATTTTCTAACTTAACTCTAAACATAGCATTTGGAAGTAGATCAATCACTTTACCTTTAAATTCCAGTAAGTCTTGTTTTGACAAATTTATTTTCTCCTAATTCTTTTTATTACTGATTGAGCGTGTCCAACCAGCCCTTCGTAATTTGCAAGTGTTATAACTGATGGTCCAAGACTTTCAATACCCTTTTTTGATAGGTTTATGTAAGAAATTCTTTTATAAAATTCATTCACACTAATTCCACTCGAGTATTTTGCAGATCCATTTGTTGGGAGAACGTGATTAGAACCAACATTATAATCTGTCATTGCCATTACAGCATATTTTCCTAAACATATAGATCCAGCATTTCTAATTTTAGAAACATAAGATTTATAATTTTGAATATTTAACTCTAAATGCTCTGGTGCAATTTTATTTACAATCTCAATAATTTTTTTGTCTGAATTTACATACATCAAAATTCCATTATTATTTAAACTCTTTCTAGCTACAGATACTCTTGGAATTTTTTTTAATTGTTTGATTAATTCAATTTTTACTTTTTCTAATAATTTTTTATCTTTTGAAATTAAAATACATTGAGCAAGATTATCGTGTTCTGCTTGACCTATTAGATCACTTGCAACCCATTCAGGATTTGAATATTTATCACAAACAATAGTTACCTCAGAGGGACCAGCTGTCATACCTTCAATGCCCACATCTCCAAAAACCTCTTTTTTTGCTGCAGCCACGTAAGCGTTTCCAGGACCAACAATTTTATCAACCTTTTTAATTTTTTTTGTTCCGTAAGCAACAGCAGCAACTGCAGAAGGACCACCAATAGAATAAATTTCTGTTATTTTACATTTTTTTGCTGCGTATAAAACTGCTGGATTTTGCTTTCCTTTAAAACCAGGGTTAATCATTATTAATCTTTTAACACCGGCAACAATTGCTGGAACAGCATTCATTAAAACACTTGATGGATAAGATGCTGAAGAACCAGGGACATATATTGCAACTGAGTCTATTGGTAAATATTTGTATTCAAGTTTATTTTTAAACTTATCGATAAAAGAAATATTTTTAAATTTTTGAAGAGAATGAAATTTGTAAATTCTATCATAAGCAATATCAATTGCTTTTTTTACTTTTTGATTTAAAGATTTTATTGAATTATTAATTTGATTTGACTTAGGAACAATAGTTCTGTTTTGATTAAACTTTTTTTCATATTTCAATAAAGCTTTATCACCATTTTTTTTTACGTCTCTAACAATACTGGTCACTGAGATAAAACTAGATTGAACCTTTTTTTTTCTCTGTAAAAGTAATTTATTCAAAGAATTATTAAAATTCTTATCAGTGCTATTTAGTATTTTCATTAATCTTTAATTTCATTTTGATCTTCTAGTCTTACTTCAATTGTTTCTGTAGTCAAAGCAATGTGCGCATTGTTACTAAAAATTAAGCTTATTTCATAGTCAGTATTATTTTTCAAATAATCAATTCCAATTAATTCTAAAACTAATTCCTGATTTGACTGATCTATATTTTTAGATTTTACTTTATCAACGAAATCAAACCTACAAATACTATTGATTTTTTTATTCTCTTGACCAGTTTCAACTTTTGTTCGCTCTATTGACAGCAAAAATACTTTATTTGATGCAAGATATTTTATATCAAGAACCCTTACCTTTGCCCCAGCACTGCATGCAGAAATCATTTGTAAACCCTCTTGATCGTTTGCAATAATTTTTGCTAGATATTTTTTTTCCATTAGTATACTCGACGTATTTTTGCCCCAACCTTTTTTAACTTTTTTTCTATATTTTCATAACCTCTATCTAAATGATAAATTCTATTGATAACAGATTTTCCCTTAGCTGTTAAAGCAGCAAGGACCAATGAAACTGAAGCTCTTAAATCTGTGGCCATTAATTCAGCAGGTGCAAAATTTATATTTCCTTGAACTAAAGCTTTGTTTCCTTTAGTTAAAATTTTTGCGCCCATACGGTTTAGTTCAGCAACATGCATAAATCGATTTTCAAAAATATCCTCTCTGATTATTGATTTTTTATTTGCTTTGCATAACAAAACCATTATTTGGGCCTGTAAATCAGTTGGAAAACCTGGATATGGAGCTGTTTTAATTTCTAAATTTTTTATCTTTTTATTGCCTAAAATGTTTATCTTATCGTGATTAACTTTTATTTTAGCTCCAATTTTTTTTAAAATATCAATTTCAGTTTTGATTATTTTGGGTATCACATTTTTTATTTGTAAATTTCCCTCTGTCAATGCTGCCGCAATCAAATATGTTCCGGCTTCAATCCTGTCAAACATAACTGAATAACTAATTTCTTTAATTTGTTTTACTCCAGAGATTTTTATTGAACGTTTACCAATCCATTTGATTTTGCAACCCATTTTTAATAGAAAATTAACTAAATCTTTTATTTCGGGTTCAATTGCACAATTTTTTAAAATAGTTTTTCCTTTTGCAAAACAAGCAGCAATAATTAAATTCTCCGTAGCACCGACAGATATTTTTGAGAAACTTATGGTTGTCCCTATTAGTCCTTTTGGAGCATTAGCATGAACATATCCATTTAAAATCTTAAATTTAACTCCAAGTTTTGATAAAGCTTTAAGATGAATATCAACAGGTCTGGTACCAATTGCACAACCACCTGGTAGTGAAACTTTTGCGTTGCCAAACTTAGCAAGTAATGGACCGAGCACTAATATTCCAGCTCTCATGGTTTTTACTAAATTATAAGATGCAAAAACTTTTTTTTGTTTAGAATTATCTATAACAAGATTTTGTTTAGTAAATTTAGTAATTGATCCCAATGATTGAAGTAAATTAATCATTGTCTCTATATCTTTAACTTTTGGTAAATTTTTTAAAGTTATTTTATTTTTTGAAAGCAATGTTGCTGCCAAAATTGGTAGTGATGCGTTTTTTGATCCTGAAATATTTATTTGTCCCTTGAGCTTATTCGCTCCAAGAACCTCTAGTCTTTGCATATTTAAACTTTAGGTAATGTTACCCCAGTTTGACCCATATACTTTCCATCTCGATCTGCATAAGTCACTTCTGGTTTTTCATTTCCTTTTAAGAAAATAAATTGCGCAACACCTTCGTTTGCATAAATTTTTGCAGGTAAAGGTGTGGTGTTTGAAAATTCAAGTGTAACATATCCTTCCCACCCAGGCTCTAGTGGGGTTACATTTACAATGATCCCACATCTTGCATATGTTGATTTACCTAGACAAATAACCAATACATCATTTGGAATTTTAAATTTTTCTACAGTTCTTGCTAAAACAAATGAATTTGGTGGAATAACACATTCAGATACATTTTTAGTTACAAAATTTGTTGGTTTGAAATTTTTAGGGTCAACAATCTCAGAATTAACATTTGTAAAAATTTTAAACTCGTCTGATACTCTTGCATCATAGCCAAAAGAAGAAAGTCCATAAGAAATACTCTTGCCTCTTACTTGTTTTTCCTCAAAAGGTGAAATCATGTTGTATTCTTTGGACATTTTTCTAATCCATTTATCGGAGAGAACTGACATTATTTATTTTTTTTCTTATTTTTTTTTTGGAAAATCTTTCTTTTTTTCAAATTTTTTCTAAGAGCAAGACTTAAACGCTCGTTTTTATCTTTAGAACTCATTCTTTGTTTGGATTTGTCAAAAAATCTAAAGATATCGGCTTATTGGGATCTAAAGCTTTTATTTTAGGTTCTTCTTGTTTTGGACCTTCCTTAGCTAAACGTTTAGCTTTTTTTTCAGCAAGCTTCTTTTCTCTTTTAGCTTGCTTTTCCATAAGCTTATTGCCTTTGGTTGACTTATAATCGTAGTGAATTCCCATAACATTTTCTTAAATAGATATAAATCATATTGGTCAAAAAATTAAGGCAATAATTTGAAAAAAATGCATTATTATCCACAAAATATAAATTGTTTCTTTGCTCCTGTAGTTAAATGGCATAACAAGTCATTGGTAATGACTAGTTCCCTGGTCAGTACAGGGTGGGAGCACCACTAATTTTTATAAAATATCTTCCTTAAAAAGATAGTAACTAAGATTAAACCAAAAAAAGCTACAAGCGGAATGTAAATATCTGGTGAAAAGATAATTTCAATAATACCAGGAACTTCGGAGTTTTGATCAATAATTTTTTCAAACCCACTTCCAATAGATACTGCTAAAAATATTTGTGGTACTATGCCTATTAGTGTTGCAAAGAAAAAATTTCTTACTCGGACATTAAAAAGCGTTGGAAGTAAACAGCTGATCTGCCAAGGTATTCCTCCTATAAAACGATATATGAGTAAATAAATAAACTCAGATTTTTTAAATTTAGTCTCTAGTTTGTAATATTTATTTGAAAGCTTTTCTTTAATAAACTCTTTTAAAAAATAATTTCCAAAAATATATAAAAAAGTTGCACCAACACTCAACCCGAGTACAACAATAATGGTACCTATCCATTTTCCAAAAATAAATCCACCCATTAAAGCAACAGGTGATCCAAAACCTAAAAGAGGAAATACCCATAAAATTGTTAAACCCAAAAAAATAAAAAATATCAGAATTAGATTAGATTTTTTTAATTCAGAAAAATATAATCTATTTTCTCTTATAAAGTCATATGAGGTAAGTTCCTGAATGCTAAATTTAGAGAAGAAAAAAATTAAAAATAAACTAATTAGTATTAAATAAACTAAACCTATAAATAATTTAAATTTGTTTGATTTTTTCATTAATAACAAAGCTATTTATAAAATGTTCTATTTGCTATTTATATATTTAATTACTATAAAGGGCGAAATTTAATAAAAAAATAACCACTTATTATGAAAAGAACATACCAGCCCTCTAATGTAAAAAGAGCCAGAAAACATGGCTTTAGATCAAAGATGAAAACAAAAGGTGGTAAAAAACTTTTAGCCAGAAGAAGAGCTAGAGGAAGAAAGTCACTAACAGTTTCTGTTTAAATAAATGAAAAGCAAAATCCTTGCTCTTTCAAAGAATGAAGAATTTAAAAGTCTTTTAAAAAAGAAGAAAATTTCTAATAAGTATGTGACTATTTTTTTTGGAAAATTGCCTGATAAAGACAATAAAAAACTCAATATAAGTTTTTCAGTTAAAAAAAAAATTGGAAATGCAGTTAAAAGAAATAAAATTAAAAGAAGGTTAAGAAGTATTGTTAATGATGCAGTTAAAATAATATCAATAAACTTTGATTTTTCTATCCTTGTTCTTGCAAAGGAGAGTATGTTAAACAATGAATACAAAAATATAAAAGAAACCCTATTTCAAGACTTAGAAAAAATTAAATAATGAATATATTTACTAAATTATTAATTAAACTTATTAAGGGTTACAAATATCTTATTAGTCCTTTATTTGGACACTCTTGCCGATATTTGCCTACATGTTCTGAATATAGCATTGATGCTTTAAAAGAATTTGGTTTTGTTAAAGGTCTTTTCAAGAGTATTAAAAGAATTCTGTCATGTCATCCAATTAAATTTTTAGGCGGAGGAGAAGGATTTGATCCTGTAAAAAAAGAAGTAAAGGATAATAAATAATGGAGACCCGAAATATAATAGCTGCCATAAGTTTATCTGCAGCTGTAATTTTACTCTACACACTTTTTTTTGCACCTCCACCAGTGACTCCAGAGAGCATTGCTGAACAAAATAAAACTGAACAAAGTTCAGATGCTCCTAGCTTAGATCAAAAAGAAAATATTATAGAAATTTCAAGAGAACAGGCATTAAGTGAAAGTGAAAGAATTCAGTTTGAAAATCAGAGTATAATCGGTTCAATATCTTTGAAGGGAGCAGCGATAGATGATCTAACTTTTAAAGAATATAATGTAGTTTTAAATGGTGATGAAAAGGTAAACTTGTTAGCACCAAGAAATGCAAAAGAAGGGTACTTGATAGAGAGTGGATTTATAACAACTGATAAAAATGTTAAAATCCCAAATTCTAATTCAATTTGGTCTGTATCAGGGAATAAAAAATTAACTGCAGAGTCCCCAATTAAATTAATATGGACGAATGATCAGGGTATTACTTTTGAAAAAGAAATATCAATTGATGATAAGTTCTTATTTACAGTTAAACAAAGAGTAATTAATTCTACAAATAACAAATACGATTTTTATTCATATGGACAAATTATTAGAAATGAAGCACCTGAAATAACAAATTTTTATATACTTCATGAAGGTTTAGTTGCAACACTTGATGATGAGCTTATTGAGGAAGATTATGATGATATTGAAGAAAAAAAATTTTCAAGAACTGCTCAAAAAGGATGGCTAGGTATTGGAGATAAGTACTGGATAACTTCATTAATTCCTCCGAAAGGAAAAGAATTCAAAACTACTTTTGATTATAAAAATAAATTTAGAGCAAATTTTGTGGCAACTGAGCCTCTCGAGTTAAATAGCAATTCATCTATTGAAGATAAAATGCAGATCATCGTAGCTGCTAAAAGAGTAGATGTTATTGATGGTTACGCAGAATCTCTAAAAATAGATAAATTTGACCTAACAATTGATTGGGGGTTTTTGTATTTTATAACCAAACCATTATTTTTTGGAATAGATTATTTCTTCAAACTTCTTGGAAATTATGGCTTAGCAATCATAGCAATTACTATTTGCATAAGACTAGCATTTTTCCCTTTAGCAAATTTCTCATTTAGAAGTATGGCTAAAATGAAGGCACTAACTCCTGAAATGACAAGACTTAAAGAGCTTCATAAAAATGATAAGATGAAATTACAGCAAGCAATGATGGCACTATATAAGAAAGAAAAAGTTAACCCCATGTCAGGATGTTTGCCAATTCTAGTCCAAATCCCAGTTTTTTTTGCTTTATATAAAGTTTTATTTGTGACTATCGAAATGAGACACATGCCGTTTTATGGCTGGATACAAGATTTATCTGAAAGAGATCCAACTTCATTATTTAATCTATTTGGGTTGCTACCATATGATGTTCCATCATTTTTAATGATTGGAGCTTGGCCAATAGCAATGGGTATCAGTATGTTTGTGCAGATGAAACTTAACCCAGCGCCTACAGATCCAATGCAGGCAAAAATATTCATGTTCTTTCCACTTTTCTTAACAATAATATTAGCTCCCTTTCCTGCTGGATTAGTAATTTATTGGACAATTAATAATATTTTAACTATGGCACAACAAGTCTTTATCATGAAGCGTACAACAATTAAAACTGCAACCTAATAATTGTAAATATTTAACAACTCATGGATCTCAAAAATATATTGCCCAAAAATGGGCCACCTTTAAGTGAAGTTAATAAATATATTGAAAAATATAAAAATGACTTAATTGTAATTAAATACGGTGGAAACGTTTTAATTGATAGAAACGTATTTAACAATTTTATAACAGATCTATATGTATTAAATAAATTAGGTCTTTCAACAATAGTTGTGCATGGTGGCGGACCAAGAATAAAAAGAGAATTAGAAAAATCTAATATTCAATCAAAATTTATAAGAGGTTTAAGAGTTACTGATAAAAATATAATCAATATTGTAGAGTCTGTTTTAATTGACTTTAATGATGACATTGTTGAAAATTTAAACAAAAAAGGCTCTAAAGGTGTTTCAATACACACAAAAAATAGCAATATTATTGGGGTAATACCTGAAGCAGAAGAGTTAGGCTTTGTAGGGATACCAACATCGGTTAATAATGAAATAATATTTAACATCCTTGAGCAAAATAAGGTTCCTATTGTTTCTCCATTAGGTTTAGATAAAAATAGTCAAACCTATAATATTAATGGTGATACAGCTGCTATGGCTATAGCTAAATCTTTAAAAGCTAGAAGATTATTACTAATGACAAATGTTGATGGCGTTCTTAACAAAGAAAAAAAATTAATAGAAGAAATATCTTCCTCAGAAATTTTAGAAATGATTAAAAATGAAACTATAACAGAAGGCATGATCCCTAAAATTAATGCATGTTTAGATGCTGTAAATAACGGAGTAACTGGAGTTGGAATAATTAATGGCACAAAAAAACATTCATGTTTATGGGAAATATTCTCTGACAAAGGTGCAGGCACATTAATTAGAAAATGATAAAATTAAAGAATATTAAAAATATACTGTTTGATTGTGACGGAGTTTTATATCAAGATCTAGAGGCCGTTTTTGGTCAAGTAAGTAAAAAAATGACTGAATATATATCTAAGAAGTTAAATTTAGATTCAAAAGTGGCTAAAGAATTGCAGAGAAGTTATTTTCATAAATACGATACCAGTCTTAATGGTTTGATGATTCATCATGATATCCCTCCAAAAGAATTTCTAGACTATGTCCATGATATTGATTTATCTTTCTTGGAAAAAGATCAAACTTTAAGAAAAGAGCTTGAGATTATAAATGTAAGAAAATTTGTTTTTACTAATGGAAGCAAAGAACACGTGAAAAACATAACCACATCACTTGGTATTGACGATCAATTTGAGAATGTTTTTGACATAGTAGATGCCAAATATAATCCTAAACCTGCAGCAAAAGCTTTTGATCTAATGATAGAAAAATTCAAAATAGATCCAAAAGAAACACTTTATATTGAAGATATTGCAAAAAATTTATCCATTGGAAAAGAAAGAGGAACAATAACTGCATGGTTAATCAATGATGAATACTGGGGTAAAAAAGAGTCAGATAAAGAATACATTGACTATAAGATAGAAAATCTTTCTTTATTTTTAAAAGAAATAAGGTTATTAAAAAACACATAAAAGTTATGAGTATAGAAAATATTATTAGCGAAGCTTGGGAAAAAAGAGACCAGATAAACCCAAGTTCAGATGAAGATTTAAAAAATACTGTTAATCAAATTATTGATGATTTAGATAGTGGTAAAGTCAGAGTTGCTGAAAAAATAGATGGTGAGTGGAAAACTCATCAATATCTTAAAAAAGCAATCATGTTAAGTTTTAGAATATACCCAATGGAAAATTTAAATGGTCCTTACAGTAGTTGGTATGATAAAGCTCATCTTTTAAAAGGTAAAACAGCAGGGTGGACTAGAGAGGATCATGAAAAGGCTGGTTTTAGAATGGTACCCAATTCGCCTGTGAGAAAAGGATCTTACGTTGGTAAAAATGCAGTACTAATGCCGTGTTATGTTAATATTGGTGCGTACATAGATGAGGGCACTATGATTGATACATTTGCAAGAGCAGGAAGTTGCTGTCAAATTGGAAAAAATTGTCATATTTCAGCTGGCTCTGGTGTCGGGGGTGTATTGGAGCCTGCTCAAGCATTACCCACGATAATTGAAGACAATGTTTTCCTTGGTGCCATGTCAGAAGTTGTTGAAGGTGTAATAGTTGGAGAAGGATCTGTATTAAGTATGGGAATGTATATTGGTCAATCTACAAAAATAGTTGATAGAAAAACTGGTGAAATTATTTATGGAAAAATACCACCTTATTCCGTTGTTGTACCTGGTTCTTTACCAGATAAAAATAATCCTGCAGCGCCATCACTTTATTGTGCGGTAATTATTAAACAGGTCGATGAAAAAACTAGATCAAAAACATCAGTTAACGATCTTTTGAGAGAATAAAAATGCAAAAAATCAACGAACTTCAATTAGCTAAAGAGCTAATAAGGTTTCCTTCGGTAACTCCTGTTGATGCAGGTATAATGAGTTTTTTAGAAAAAAAGCTAAAAAAACTTGGTTTTAAAACTAAAGTACTTGAATTTAGAGAAAAGAACAGCAAACCAGTAAAAAACCTTTACGCGAGACTTGGTAATAAAAGTCCTAACTTTTGTTATGCAGGCCATTTAGATGTAGTACCTGCTGGAAATCTTAAGGACTGGACAGTCAATCCATTTAAGCCCTCAATTAAAAGAGGACATTTAATTGGAAGAGGTGCAAATGATATGAAAAGCTCTATCGCAGCATTCATTGCAGCAATTAGCAATTTTATTGAAAATTACTCTGATTTTAAAGGATCAATTAGTCTTTTAATTACAGGGGACGAAGAAGGTGTCGCTATCAATGGGACGAAAAAAGTTGTGGAGTATTTAAAAAAAAGAAAAGAGAAAATCGATTTTTGTTTAGTAGGTGAGCCAACTAACCCAAGTAAATTGGGTGAAATGATTAAAATTGGGAGAAGAGGTAGTATGAACGGTAGACTAACTATTACTGGAGTACAAGGGCACGTAGCTTATCCTCACCGAGCAAATAATCCTTCAACAGCACTTGTGCAAATTCTTAAAGAAATAAAAGATATCAAATTTGATCAAGGAACAAAGGATTTTCAAGCAACTAACTTAGAAATAACAAAAATAAGTATTAATAACACCGCTGATAATGTAATTCCAGGTCTTGCTACAGCCATATTTAATATAAGATTTAATAATAAACACTCCTCTACTTCGCTGAAGAATAAGATAAATAAAGTTATTAAAAAAATATCAGCTAAAAATAAATCTAAATATAAAATTGAATATAGTGTATCTGGAGAAGCTTTTTTAACAAATCCTAACAAAACAACCTTTATGATACAAGAAATAATTAAGAAAATTACAAAAATTAAACCTAAACTTTCAACAACAGGAGGAACTTCAGATGCAAGGTTTATTAGGAAAATTGCACCCTGTTTAGAATTTGGGCTGGTTGGTAAAACAATGCATAAAGTAGATGAAGCAGTTTTACTGTCAGATTTAAAAAAATTGACTTTAATTTATTCAAATATATTGAAAAATTATTTTAAGTGAAAACAGGGTTAATTACATCAGATACATATCAAAATCATAATACTGGGGATGGACATCCTGAAAAAATTGATAGAGTTACTGTTGTAATAGACAATTTTAAAAGATTAGATAATAAAAAATTAATTTGGAAGAAACCAAATAAATTTGAGAATTCTTTTTTAATTAAAACTCACACCTCAAATTATATAGATCAAGTAAATAAATCTTTTCCAAAAAAAGGATATAATTTTCTTGACGGCGACACCATAGTTTCTCCTGGTAGTAAAGATGCTTCTAAGGATGCTGTGGGTTCAATTATTACTGCAATTGATGGGGTGCAGAATAAAGAGTTTAAAAATGCATTTTGTGCAGTAAGACCGCCCGGACACCACGCAGAAAAAGAAAAAGCAATGGGTTTTTGTATTTTCAATAATGTTGCTGTTGGGGCAAATTACTTAATCGAAAAATATAAATATAATAAAATAGCAATTATTGATTTTGATGTTCACCACGGAAACGGTACCCAAAATATTTTTTTTGATAACGAAAAAGTTTTATTTATTTCTACTCATCAATACCCTTACTATCCAGGATCTGGCTCTGAAAAAGAAAAAGGTAATTTTAATAACGTACTAAATATCCCTCTTGAGGCTGGAACATCTGCAGAAAAGTATCTAAACGCTTACGAAAATGTTTTAAATAAAGTGAGAGAGTTTAAGCCTGAATTCTTGTTGTTTTCTGCAGGTTTTGATGCACACATTGATGATCCTTTGGCCCAACTGCAGCTTAGTTCTGAAGATTTTTATAAAATTACCAAAAGAACATTAGAGATCTCAAAACCATTTTGTAATGGAAATGTCGTATCAATACTTGAGGGTGGATATAATCTTAAAGCTTTGCAAGAAAGCACCGAGAGGCATGTTGATGCTCTCATAGAATTTAATTGATAATTTAATATAACTATCTAAACACATTCTAAATGAAACTGTACAGAATTAAAAAGTCAGCTATAGATAAAAAAGGAAGAGGACTTTATGCAACAAAAGATATTAAAGCTGGAACTAAGGTAATTGATTACATCGGTAAATTAATCACAAAAAAACAAACTGAAGAATCTGATAAATATGATAATGGTAAACCCATTTATTTATTTACTATAAATAAAAGATACGATCTTGATGGAGATTTTTCCTGGAATACTGCAGGTTTAATCAATCATTCATGTGATAACAATTGTGACTATGATGGTAAAGGACTAAAAATTTGGGTTAAAGCAATAAGAGATATTAAAAAGGGTGAGGAATTTACTTGTGATTATGGCTTTGGCTACGATGAAAATTACAATCAATTTCCATGTAAATGCAAATCTAAAAACTGTTGTGGCTATATAGTAAGAGCTGAGTCTAGATGGAGAATTAATAAAAAGTTTGCAATGAGCAACAAAAAAATTAATAAATAACTTTATACAAAAAAAGCCCTTCGGGTGGTGCTGGTGGAGCACACAGTACTCTTTTTTTAGATTTAAATACTTTGTCAAAGGTTTTTAAATCCCATTTTTTCTCACCTAAATATTTTAGACAACCTACCATCGATCTTACTTGCTGTTGTAAAAATGATTGTGACTTAAATTCTATTTCAATTTTATTTTTTAACGTTCTTATTTTGATTGATTTAATTGTTCTAATTGGACTTTTAGCGTGACAACTTGATGATCTATAGGTTGAATAATCATTCGTTCCCAATAATTTTTTTGCTCCTTTTTTCATTAAATCAACATCTAGTATTTTCCTCACATGCCACCCTCTTCCATTTTCAATTACAGGAACACTTATTTGATTAAAAATTATATATCTATAGATTCTTTGTTTAGCAGAAAATCGTGAATGAAATTTTTCATTTCTTTTTTTAATTTGAGTAATTGCTATACCTTTATTGTTAAGAAAATGATTAATTGATTTTAAAAATTTTGTTAAATCTAAAATTTTTATTTGACAATCAAAGTGAGCTGACTGAGCATGAGCATGTACACCTGCATCTGTTCTGCCAGATCCATTTAGAATTATTTTTTCTTTTAAAAGTTTAGATAAATGTTGTTGAATTAATCCTTGAATAGTAGAGCCTTTTTTTTGAATCTGCCAACCTCTAAAACTTGTTCCGACATATTCAATAAGAACTTGATACCTCGCCATTTAAATCTGATGGCCTTTTCTAATTCTTGAACCAAGCATAAATTCACCAATATTTTGAGGCCTTTTTCCTTGTCTTTGTATCTCCGTGACTTTAATTGATTGCTTATCTCCACAAGCAATTTCTAAATAATCATTAAGAACCTCTCCCGGATTTCCAATCCCATTGCTAATTTCTCCTTTTAAAATTTTATATCTCTCACCACTTGATATAAAAAAAGCACCTGGGACTGGATATAAACCATTTATTTTCCCTATAATATTTTCTGCATTACTTGCCCAATCAATTAAACCCTCTGTCTTTTGAATTTTTGGAGCATAAGTTGCTTTAGAATGATCTTGATCTACAAAAGCTGCTTTGTCTTCAAGTATGTCATCAATATTATCTAAAATTTTTTCTGAGGCAATAAAAGATAACTTTTCAGCAATTTCTGCAGAATTAAAATTATTCTCCATATTGATTTTATAGGTATTGCAAATTGGACCTGTGTCTAATTTTTCTTCTAATTTCATAATACTGACCCCAGTTTCTTTATCTAAATTCATTATAGCTCTTTGTATAGGTGCCGCTCCTCTCCATTTGGGTAGAATAGATGCATGTATGTTAATAAATCCTTTTTTTGTTAAACTTAAAAATTCTTTAGGTATTATTTGTCCATAGGCTACAACAATTGCTAAATCTGCATCTACTGATTTAAAAAATTCATATTCTTCTTTATTGTCTTTTAAAGTTGATGGTGCCCTGTAATCTAAATTTAAAGTTTCAGAAATTCCTTGAATAGGAGATTTGTTAATTTTTTGTCCACGATGTGATTTTTGTGGAGGTTGAGTATAAACGCATGTCACAGGATATCCATTTTGATAAAGAGATTTCAAAATTGGTACAGCAAACATGGGTGTACCCATAAAAATAATTTTCTTAGCCATGAATTAAACTTCGGCTGTACTTGATTTTAATTTTGATAATTTTTTAATTATCATCGATTTTTTTAATTTTGAGAGATAATCGATAAATAATATACCCTCTAGGTGATCCATTTCATGTTGAATACACGTAGCAAGTAAACCTTCGGCCTTTAATAATTGTTTTTGTCCATTATAATCTAAATACTCTACTTCACATTTACTTGGTCTATTTATATCTGCAAATTGATTTGGAACCGAAAGGCATCCTTCTTCATAAGTTGCTTTTAAAGGGTCTTTATTTTTAATTATAGGATTTACAAAATATCTTGGCTCTTTTTTATTTTCTTCTTTGCAAATATCCATGACTATAATCCTTTGTGGTATTCCAACTTGTATTGCGGCAAGGCCAATTCCGTTGGCAGCATACATGGTCTCCAACATATCTTTCATTAGTTTCTGCTCTTCCTTTCCAACTTGATTTACTGGTTTTGAAACTTGTCTGAGCAATTTATTGGGTTCTGTGATAATACTTCTTATAGCCATGTTTATATTTATTTTATTATAAATTTTATACTTTTAAAGGTAGAACTTTTAACAAAAGTTTATTTCTTATCAAATCAACATTTAGCTGATTGAGTGTATTAATAATAAAATAAACTGTATCTTCATCTAAATTTTCTATTTTTTCTGGACCAATAACTTCAATTACCCTGAGCAATGCAGCACCAATTTCTTTGTTTTCAATCATTAACTGAATATCTGCTGGCATTTCTGACTGGTTAATCTCATACAGGCTGTCGTATTTTTTTGAGATTTGAACCCCATCGGATTTCAATGCTTCTAAGAAAATAATATCTTTTTTGGATAAAAAATATTTTTTATCTTTTTTGATCTTCTTTAAAAATTTTTCAAGATCTTGTTCTATCTGAGATTTCGCATAGTCTCCGTTAAAATAATTTACTAATTTGGATTGATGCAAAACTTTATTGTTAAATTTAATTTTTTTATCACTTACTTGCTCTGTTTTAGAATAGCTATTATAGAAAGTTGTATAATTCGAAGGTATGTCATCTTCTGAAATTTGATTTAAAAAACGTTTTAATTCTTCATCAAAAGCATTACCAATTTCATCCTTGTTAAATGCATCTTTTAAAGTTTTCATCAACTCTAACTTTGAATTTGGCTCCTCCATTAAAAGTGTTCGTTGGTATAATAGTGCTCTGCCTTCTATTGGTGATAAGGACTTATAGACTTCTTGAGCATTTAACAGTTGAGTAATATTAAATTGAAACTTTTTATAAAATTCAAATAAATCTTTTTCTGAATAATTTTTATCATGAACTGCTTTTTCAATTATAGAAATTTTATCTATATTAGTAATTTCTACATCTTTAATGTTAAAGAGAAGATTAGATGCAGATAAATATTGCCAAATAAATTTTGGCGTATCCACATTTGGCTCAAATGAAAATTCGGGATCAGTTCGATGTGCTAAATGAAAATCTAAAATAGAATTTTCAGAAATTTTTTTATCTACTTCCTCTATATATCCAAATAAGTAACTTATTTTATTCTCATAGTAATCATCTTGAAAACCAAGTTCTTTTTTCAAATCTAAAATTAATTGAGCCTCTTCATTTTTACCATAATTGATTAAACAATATAAATTGAACTTGGATAAATATTCATCCTCAATTGGTTTAGTAATATTAGAAAAAATTTCACATGATTTTTTTATGTTTGAGTCAGACAAATAAGTGTCCACTAAAAACCTAGTTAGCTCAGGGTGCAAGTCAATAGTCTGATTTTTTATTAAATATTCTTCAATTAGGTCTAAATTAGAGTTTTTAATTAACCAATCAGATTTAAATTTTAAAAACTCTTGCTCACTTATATTTTGATTTGGGTAGTAAGCATTGGTTAACATGGAAATATTCATTATTTCTGAAGCATCTTGTGAAAGATTATATTTATTAATATTTTCAAAAAGACTTTTTAATTTAGAACCGTCAGAATTTGACCACATATCAATACTTAGTCCATATTCAGCTGGATCATATAATCCTACAATTTTTATTTCTTTTGACGCAACATCTTGGTCTAGTTTGATTGGATCAATTTTATTGTTTGATTGCATATCATAAATAATGCTCCCAGTGCTATTGCTTTGATTTTGATCAGAAGTATTGGTTTCTACAACAATATTCGTTTCTTTTTTTTCTAAATTCCAGATATCAACTGGTTTATCTTCTGCGAACGTATTTGTAGCTGATAATAAATAAAATATTAAAATTGAAAAATATTTCTTATTTAACAATTTTAAAATTTTCATTTGGAATTATTTTTTCTATTTCTTTTTTAGGTGCAGGAAAATCTAATGAGTTTATAAAAAATACAATTCCTATAACAACAATCAATCCAAGTGTTGATTTAATTACGATTCCTGTAATACTAGCTTTGCCTGAACTTGTGTTTTTAGTAAATTGCATATAACTTTAGATAATTTCAAATTAAGACATATTTGTGTTTTTTCAATAAAGAAACTTATGAAATCAAAAGAAAATCTTGTGTTTTTAGGAATGATGGGATCTGGAAAGAGTTCTATAGGCATGCTGGTCGCAAAAAAACTAAAATTAAATTTTATAGATATAGATAATGAGATTGAAAATAAGGTAGGGACAACCATAAGCAAAATGTTTGAGAATAAGGGTGAAGATTTTTTTAGAAAAGTTGAAGAGAAAGTAACACTAAAAAATTTAAAACTGCACTCCTCTGTGATTTCTCTTGGTGGTGGAGCTTTCATGAATGAAAATATTAGAAAAGAAGTTTTAAAAAGTCATATATCGTTTTGGCTAAACTGGAGTAATAATATTTTATTGGGGAGGATAAAAAATAGTAAAAAAAGACCTCTTGTAATAAACTCATCAGATGATCAAATAATTGACTTAATTCAAGAACGCTCTACCGTTTATGCAAAAGCTTTGTTTGAAATTAAATGTGATAAATTAACTAAAAATGAAGTAGTTAATAAAATAATTAAAATTTATGAATCAAATTAAATTAAATATACAAACAAAGACACAAAAATATCCCATCTACATTGGAAAAAAATTATCTGCAAATATTTCTAAAATTACAAAATCTAACTCAATTAATTTTAACAGATGTCTTTTAGTTGTAGATAGTAATATTCCTAAAAAATTTGTTTCAGTTATTAAAAAATCTTTAAAAAATAAAATAAGTTATATCCATTATTTTAAAGCCAATGAATTAAATAAGAATATGCATAGTATAAACAAGATTTTAGAAATTTTGTTAAATAAAAATTTTTCCAGAGATGACTGTTTGATATCTATTGGAGGAGGAATTACAGGAGATATAAGTGGTTTTGCTGCAAGTCTTTTTAAGAGGGGACTTAAATTTATAAACATACCAACTACTCTTTTGTCCCAAGTTGATTCATCAATTGGTGGAAAGACTGGGGTAAATACTAAGTATGGTAAAAATTTGGTTGGAAGTTTTTATCAGCCCAATCTTGTTATTTCTGATACTGAATTTTTAAAAACATTACCTAAGAGAGAGGTAATTTGTGGATATGGGGAAATTTTAAAACATTCAATTATTGGGAATAAAAAATTTTATAATTTTTTAAACAATCATAAAAACAAAGTTTTAAAGCTTACTTCTCCGTTTCTTGAAAAGGCTATTTATGAAAGTTGTAAGATTAAAAAAGCTGTAGTTGAAAAAGATGAAAAAGAAAAGGGTTTAAGAAAAATTTTAAATTTTGGTCATTCGTTTGCCCATGCTTATGAAGCGACATTAGGATTTAGCAAAAAGTTAAATCATGGAGAAGCTGTAATACTTGGAATGAAAACTGCACTAAATTTTAGTCTAAAGACAAAATTAATGAATAAAAGAGAGTATTATTCCATCATAGATCATATCGATAATTCTGATTTACCATCTTCAGTAAGTAAATTTTTTAGTCCAAAAGATGTAAACGAAATTTTAAGTTTTATGGCAAAAGATAAAAAAAATAAATCAAATAATATAAATTTGGTCTTACTCAAAAAAATTGGAGCCCCAATAATTAATAAAGAATATTCTAAAAAAAAAATAGGTTTATTTTTAAAAATTTTTTTACGAAATTAAGATTTGTATTGAGTGAATAGATTCTTTCATCTCCTTGTCTAAAATTTTATAAATTCTCTTATTACTTTCTATCTTATTCATGATCTTGAGTTCACTTGAAATTAAACTTATTTTCAAATGAAATTTACCTTCTTGGTTACCAGCATGATTTTTATGAAGAAAAGATTTGTCCTCAATTTTAATATTTTCAATATTTATCTGATTTTGTAATTTTTTTTTTACAATTGCAATTAAGTCATTTATATCCATAAGTATAATTTATTATATAGCATGAAAAATATTTGTGACTGGAATAATTGTAATGAAATTGGTGAATATAAAGCACCGGTTGAAAAAGATAATAGTAAAAAATTTAGAATGCTTTGTCTTGAGCATGTCAAGGAATTCAATAAAAATTGGAATTATTTTTCAGGTATGAATGATGACCAAGTAATGGATTTTTTAAAGTCTGACATGATATGGCATAAGCCTACTCAAAGTTTTAGCTCTTCAGATAATTTTTTTAAAGTTCTTTGGAATACAACTTTAAAAGATGAATTAGATAAAGATAAGATAAATGGTGATTATGATCATATGCGTCAATTTAAATTTGATCACAAAGATATCAAAGCGTTTGGTATTCTTGGTATTTCCGTAGGCCTGAAGTGGAAGAAAATACAGGACAAATTCAAAGTGCTTGTGAAAAAATTCCACCCTGATATGAATTCTGGAAATAAAAAATACGAGGAAAAACTTAAATTAATAACTTTAGCTTATACTCAGCTTAAAAACACATATAGAGATAAAATTGACACCAAATCTTGACATCAAACCAGATATCAAAGTTTCTTTGAAACAAACATTTGGAATAGATTCAGAGATGGAAGTTGACGCATTTTCAAAAAAAAATGATTACGTACCTGAAATTGATAAAAGTTACAAGTTTGACAGAGACACCACACTAGCAATCATTTCTGGATTTTCATTTAATAAAAGAGTTTTAGTTCAAGGGTATCACGGCACAGGTAAATCTACTCATATTGAACAGATAGCTGCTAGACTAAATTGGCCATGTATTCGAGTAAACCTAGATAGCCACGTTAGCCGAATAGATCTAATTGGAAAAGATGCAATTGTCTTAAAAGAGGGCAAACAAGTCACTCAATTTAATGAGGGTATCTTACCATGGTCTATTCAAAATCCAGTTGCTCTTGTGTTTGACGAATATGATGCAGGAAGGCCTGATGTTATGTTTGTAATTCAGAGAGTTTTAGAATCTGAAGGTAATTTTACGCTACTAGATAAAAATAAAGTAATAAAGCAAAATAAGTTTTTTAGATTATTTGCAACATCAAACACTGTAGGTTTAGGAGATACTAGTGGTCTTTATCATGGTACTCAGCAAATAAACCAAGGTCAAATGGACAGATGGAATATAGTAACTACGTTGAATTATCTTAGTCTTGATAAAGAAATGGATATTGTATTAGCTAAAAATAAAAACTTAAATAATGCAAAAGGAAAAGAAGTTGTTTCCAATATGATTAAAGTAGCCTCTTTAACACGTAAAGGATTTATTGCAGGTGATATTTCAACAGTAATGAGTCCAAGAACTGTTATGCACTGGGCAGAAAATTCAGAGATCTTTAAAGATATTGGTTACGCCTTCAGAGTAACTTTCCTAAATAAATGTGACGATATAGAGAAAAATACTATCGCTGAGTATTATCAAAGATGTTTTGGTGAAGAATTGCCTGAGTCATTGATAAATATTCAAATTTAAATGAGTAGTAGAGAAAGTACCTTAAAAGAAAAGTTCAGAATTGCATTAACGTCTACAGCAAAAGTTATTTCTGATGACTTTGATTTAAATAAAAAAGTTTCTGAGAAAAATAAGTCAAAGGATAAAAGTCCAATAGAAATTGATAATATAAATAGTCCAAGTGATTTTATAAAATTAAGAGCAGAGACAGACTCGTCAGCTTTAAAGAAAAAATTTTCTAATGATGCTATTTATCAAAAAAATTTACCAGGAAATAATTCTTCAAGATCACTTTACAATATCGCGGAAAAAATAAGATATGAGGCTTTGGGCGGCCAAATGTTAAAAGGAATTGAAAAAAATTTCCATGAAAATTATTCTCAGATAATTAATCAAAAGCGAAGAGATCAATTAAAAACTAAAGAGGATGTTAGTGTTACTGAAGCATTTGAACTCTACATGCTAAAAAATTTTCATAAAGTAGAACTTAATCCATTAACCTCAAAAATGCTTGATTTTTGGGAAAAAGACTTTGAAAAATCTATAAAGAAACACAAAGAGTTTTTAATGGATAATCTTGAAGATCAAAATACTTATAGCTCTCGTTTTTCACAAATTTTACAAGAGATGGATATTTTTCAAAGTGAGGAAGACCAAACTAATGAAGAAAATCAAGATCAAGGGCAAGACAATCCATCAAATGATGACCAAAATAACGACAATGAAGATAGTAAAGATGAAAATAATGATCAAGAAACTCAAGCTACTTTGGATGCAGATTATGAGGTTGATGAGTTTAATTTAGATGAACAACTATCGGAATTAGAGTCAGAAGAACAAAGTACAGAACAAATTTTGAAAAAGAATATCGATAATCTTGATCTTGATTATAAAATCTTTACTTCACAATTTGATGAAATTGTTAAAGCAGAAAACTTAGAAAATGCAGATGAGGCAACTAAATTAAGAAAGAGCTTGGACCAGCAACTAATAGGTTTTCAAGATGTTATTACAAAACTAGCCAATAAATTACAAAGACAATTGCTAGCAAAACAAAACAGGGCGTGGGAATTTGATTTAGAGGAGGGATTGCTAGATAGTTCAAAACTACCAAGAATAATAATGGATCCTTATAATTCTTTGTCATTTAAAAAAGAAAAAGATTTAGATTTCAAAGATACTGTTGTCACTTTGTTAATAGATAACTCAGGTTCAATGAGAGGAAGACCTATTACAATAGCTGCAATTTGTGCAGATATTTTATCTAGAACTCTTGAAAGATGTTCTGTTAAAGTAGAAATTTTAGGCTTTACCACTAAAAACTGGAAAGGTGGACAGTCAAGAGAACTATGGGCTAAAAATTCAAAACCAAAAACTCCTGGAAGACTAAATGATTTACGACATATAATTTACAAGGGTGCAGATACTCACTGGAGACAGGCAAAAAATAACTTGGGGCTGATGCTTAAAGAGGGTCTGCTAAAAGAAAATATTGATGGAGAAGCAATATCCTGGGCATACAGTAGAATTAAAAAGAGAAAAGAAGAGAGAAAAATTTTAATGGTTATTTCAGATGGAGCTCCGGTTGATGACTCAACTCTTTCTGTTAACTCAGGTGATTTCCTTGAAAAACATTTAAAAAAAATAGTTAAATATATTGAAAATAAGTCAGATATTGAAGTTTTAGCAATTGGAATAGGTCATGATGTTTCTAGATATTATGATAAAGCAATCAAGATTACTGATGTTAATGAGTTAGGAGATGTGATGATTTCAGAATTAAGTTCTCTTTTTGATAACAAAAAAAAATATCACTAAATATTGAATAAATCTGAATTTCGCCAACTAATTATAACTTCTGCTCCACTTCTCGTTTTAGAGTTTCTAAAATTTAATGAGGCAAAATTTTTTTCTAATAAAGTTTTACCAATAAATAATCCAAGTCCTAAACCTGTTTTAGATTTTTCTTCAGAATTACTTGTTTTTAAATAAGGCTCTCCAATTTTAGGCAGAATATCTCTAGGATATCCATCCCCATCATCTTCTATTGTTATTTCTGTAATTTCACTATCACTTTTCAAATTTATAAAAATTTTATCCCTTGAAAACTTATTTGCATTCCCAATAAAATTTCTTAATCCATAAATAATCTCAATGGATTTGGTTATTTTTTTTGGATTAGAATCTTGATCAAAGTTAAACACAAAGTTTTTATTACTTATTTCCCTAAAAGATGAAATAATTTCTGACAAATATTCTCTTGCCGTTAGATCTTTATCTATAAAATCATCTTCCTCAACCGGGTTTAAGCTCAAACGTTTTAAAATTTCATTGCATCTCTCTACCTGGCTATTTAGTAATTCTATGTCTTTTTTAAATTCTTCATTGTTTTCTAATTGTTTAGCTAAGTCTTGAGTAATTATTTTGATTGTAGAAAGAGGAGTACCTAAAGAGTGTGCAGCTGCAGCAGCTTGACCACCTAATGACAATAATTCATGTTCTTTTGCCATTACTTCTTCCATTTTTGATAAAGCATCTTTTCTTAGACGAGATTGTGATCCAAATGTCATTGCAAAGTAGTTTAGAAAAACTAAAGCAACAATTAAGGCAATAGGTATAGAAAAATAATAATAGAGGCTTACATGAAAATGATCACTTAGAGGTGAGGGCAAATCTTTAGAATAAAAAGTAAGAATTATAATGGCAATACCAGTTAAACCTACTAGTAATGAGTTAGTTTTGAAACTTAAGTTTGATGAAGAAAATACACTTGGTATTAATAAAAATATAACGAAAGGATTAACAATTCCTCCCGTCAGATAAAGTAAGGCACTTAATTGAATTATATCAAGAAATAAAAAAACAAAAGCAGACCTATCTGATAGTTGAGTTTTTTTATAAACATAAATTAAATAAAAATTACTAATAGCACCAAAAATTATTATTAGATTTGATAATAAAAAATTAAATTTAAAATTTAATATTAAATAAACAAAGTTTACAGCTATGAGTTGGCCAACAATTCCAATCCATCTTAAATTTATATAGGTAGATTTTTTAAAGGAGTATTGTTTTGAAGTTTCAAAAAACTTCATTTTTATATGTCAAGATTCTGAACATTAATTGCATTGGAAACAATAAAATCCTTTCTTAATGCAACGTCATTACCCATAAGTGTATGTATTAAACTTTGGTCTTTTTTAAGATCTTTTGAATATTGTACTTGAAGTAAATTTCTAGTTTCTGGATCAAGTGTAGTGCTCCACAATTCTTCAGGATTCATTTCTCCTAAACCTTTAAATCTTTGGATGTTCATTTTAGACTTTTCTAAGTCTAAAGCTTTTGTAAATTCTTTTGTTCCTTTTTTTATTTTCTTAATTTCTTTATTGCTATTTAAAATATAATCTTCTAATTCTTTTTCATCTTTTATATAAATGCCTTTGCTTCCTTTATTTATTTTAAATAATGGAGGTTGAGCTAAATAAATATGCCCATTTTCAATTAATTTATTAAATGGTTCGTTATTAAAAAAAGTTAATAATAGAGCCCTGATATGTGAACCATCAACATCTGCATCTGTCATAATTATTATTTTACCGTATCTCAAATCCTTTAAATCTATCTCTTCTGCTTTGGGATCTAAGCCCAATGCATTTATTAATGTCACTATCTCGTTTGAAGATATCATTTTTGACAAAGCCTTAGTCCTTTTATCTGATCCATTTCCATTACCATTTTTTTTAACTGTAAAATCTTCAACATAAGTATTCAAAATCTTTCCCCTAAGAGGTAAAACAGCTTGATTTGATCTATTTCTTCCTTGTTTTGCAGAACCTCCAGCTGAGTCACCCTCAACAATAAACAATTCTGTACCTTCTTGTTTTCCTATCTGGCAATCTGCTAATTTTCCAGGTAGACCACTCAATTCAAGAGCTCCTTTTCTTCTAACGTTTTCTCTTGCTTTTCTGGCTACATCTCTCGCCATAGCTGCTTGAATAATTTTAGCTAGAATAATTTTTGTAACAGTTGGATTTTGATCAAACCATGTAGATAATTTTTCATTTACTACTGTTTCTACAATCATTCTCACTTCAGAAGAGACTAATTTATCTTTGGTTTGTGAAGAAAATTTGGGATCAGGAATTTTAGTTGATAAAACACATGTCAAACCTTCTTTTATATCATCTCCAGAAATAGCTAATTTGTTCTTCTTTAGCAAATTATGCTCATTAGCATATTTATTAACAACTCTAGTTAATGCACTTCTAAATCCTAATAAATGTGTCCCACCATCTTTTTGATAAATATTATTTGTATATGGAAAAATTTCTTCACCGTAACCAGCATTCCATTTCAAAGAACACTCTATTTCGATATTATTCTTTTTTCCCTCTATATAAATAGGTTTTCTAAATAAATCATTTCCATTTTTATTTTGTAACTTTTCTCTTTTTTCATCTAAAAAGTCGACAAACTCTATTACACCTCCATCAAACTTAAATTCAAATATTTTTTCTTTTTTTAAGCTGGCGTCAACAAAAATAATTTTTATACCTTTGTTTAAGAATGCCAGCTCTCTCATTCTTTTAATTAAAATATTAGCACTAAATTTAATTGTAGAAAAAATTTCTGTAGAAGGTAAAAAAGTAATTTTGGTACCAGATTGCTTTGATTTTCCAATTGCTTTTAACGGTGCTTTTGCCTCACCATCTTCAAACTCTATAAAATATTTTTTACTATCTCTGTTAATCTCTAGTTGCAATTTTTTAGAAAGTGCATTTACAACCGAAACACCAACGCCGTGTAACCCTCCTGATACTTTATATGAATCATGGTCAAATTTTCCTCCAGCATGAAGTTGTGTCATGATAACTTCTGCTGCAGATTTTTTTTCACTTTTATGAATATCTACAGGTATTCCCCTACCATCATCGCTAACTGAAACTGTTCCATCTGCATTAATTCTAACATTTATATTTTTACAGTGTCCTGCTAAGGCCTCATCAATAGAATTATCTACAACTTCATAGACCATGTGGTGAAGTCCAGTGCCATCATCTGTGTCACCAATATACATCCCAGGTCTTTTTCTTACTGCCTCTAAGCCCTTTAAAACTTTGATAGAGTCTGCCTGATATGTGTTTTTATTTGTCATTTTTTAATATTTGGAAAGAAATAAATTATAACATTTTTTTAAAAAAATGCTGATTTATCTTTGCCAAAGAAATAATAAAAGCACGAATCAGTATTGATAATTAAGGCTTATTTGTTGGCGGAGAGAATGGGATTCGAACCCATGAAAGGATTGCTCCTTTACACGCTTTCCAAGCGTGCTGATTAAACCGCTCTCACATCTCTCCATTTAGCATTTATAAATACCATTTTTTTTGAATAAATATTTCTTTCTTTTTCAAAACTGTTTTTTGATCAAGTTGATGAGGTAAATTTGAAAATACTCCTTTAAAGTTTTTAACTCTATCCTTTCTTATCAATGTCAACTCCAACATATCTGGAATATCAAAACCTCCTACATTTTTAACTTTACTTGCATTATTTGGATGTAGATGACAAATAAAGAAGTTTTTGTTTAATTTATTAATTATTTTTTCAAATGACTTAAAAAAAAAATAATTTCTTAAATGTCTCAAGTCGTGAATTTCAATAATCAAAATTCTTATTTTTTTTAAATTTTGTTCTGATATGGAAGTTAATGTTAAATATTCATCACCTTCTATATCCATTTTAAATATTAAATCCCCTTTTTCATTATCTAGCCAATCATTAATTGATAGTTCTTCTTTTGAGGAAGTAATGCTTATTTTTTTTTTAAAAAATTTACTTTCATTAGGTAATAAACTTAGATCTATCTCATTATAGTCAAGCATATATGATTTAATTGAGTATTTTTCTTGTAGATCCCTTTCGAACTTGCTCAAATTACCAATACCTGCAGAATAATTCTTTTTAATTCCCTCAATATCATTAGGTATCAAGTACCCTCCATCGTTTTGATCACCTAACCTAATTAAATCTTGATCAATGGTGTAAGGTAGTAATTTTTTTAGAACCCTTGAAATATCTTTTTTAGAAGTTTTTTTTTCTATATAAAGATTAAATAAATCAAAAAATTTGTCTTTCAAGTTCATAAATTAAAATTTAATTCTATAATTTGATTTCTTAATAAAAAGAAAATTAACACATGCTTTCAATCTGGTAAAATTTAAAACAGTTTTTTTTTTTTTAAATATAACTCCATTTAAAATAGTTTTAAAAAAATATTTAAAAAAATTCTTTATATAAAAAAAAATAAATTCTAACTTTGAAGTATATTTATGTTTAAAATATAATGAGGACCATATAAAGTGCCAATTTCTAGAAAGTTCAGATTTAGAGGCATTTTCTTTTTTATGAGAACCAAATCCAATATGATTTACTTTTGAACTACTTATCTTAATAATTTGATAATTTTTTCTTCTTAATTTAAGACATAAATCTAAATCTTCTAGATAGGTATAAATATTCTCATCCCAGCCATTTATTTGTTGTAAAATGTTTTTTTTTAATAGCATTGTGGTAGCATTAACTGCCTCAACACAGCAATCCCCTTCAGGAACAATATTTGATCCTTTAAATTTAGATTTTAATCTTAGTAGTTTACCATTTTTCGATAAATTAAGATTTAAAGTATCAAATTGACTATATTTATTATTTTCATAAATTAATGGTGCTAACAAGCCTACATTCTCATACTTGTTTAAAGCACCTAATAAATTATGTATTGTATTTGTTTCAAATGTTACATCTGGCTGAGTAATTAAAATATTTTTACTTTTAGCTTTTTTGACAGCAAAGTTAAAAGATTTTGGCAACCCTACATCACCAATTTTAAAATGTTTAATATTTAGGTCGGTTTTTTTAATTATATTTTCTAACTCGATATCATTGTGTCCGTTATCTACTATTATTATATCATCAACTTCAGGAAGAGTTTCTAAACATTTGTTTATTATGCTCCCAGGATAAAAAGTAGGTATAACAATTGATATATCTAATAATGATTTCATCATCCATCTTTGTTTATTTTAAGTACACCAATAAAAGCCTCTTGTGGTATTTCAACACGTCCAAATTGTTTTGATCGTGCTTTTCCTTTTTTTTGTTTTTCTAATAGTTTTCTTTTTCTATCTGTAGCTCCTCCACCATGAATTTTTGTCAAAACATCTTTTTTAAAACCTTTGATTGTTTCTCTTGCAATAATTTTTCCACCAATTGCAGCTTGGACAGGAATCATAAAGTTATGCCTCGGTATAAGGTCTTTTAGTTTTTCACAAACTTCCCTACCAGTTCTTTGTGCAAAATCTTTATGTATCATCATTGCTAAAGCATCAACAGGCTCGGCATTTACTAAAATACCTAATTTAACTAAGTCACCTTCTCGTTGTTCTATTATTTCATAATCAAAACTGGCATAACCACTAGTCATTGATTTAAGACGATCATTAAAATCGAAAACTACCTCGTTTAAAGGAAGCTCATAATTTATAACTGCTCTATTTCCTGAATAACTTAAATTTGTTTGTATTCCTCTTTTATCCTGACACATTTTGATTATAGATCCTAAATACTGATCTGGAGTAATAATTGTAGCTTTAATCCAAGGCTCTTCGATTATTTTTATTAATGATGGATCCGGTAAACTGGATGGATTTTGCAAATCTACAATAGTTCCATTATTAAGATACACTTTGTAGACAACTCCAGGTGTGGTGGTTAATAAATTTACATCAAATTCTCTCTCTAATCTTTCTGTCACTATTTCAAGGTGTAGCAAGCCCAGGAAACCACACCTGAAACCTAAACCTAAAGCTGAAGATGACTCAGGTTCAAATGAAAAACTTGCATCATTTAATTGAAGTTTAGCCAATCCATCTTTTAGTTTTTGATATTCTGAACTATCAACAGGAAATAAGCCACAAAATACGACTGGCTTGCTAGGTTTAAATCCTGGAAGAGCATCCTTTAACGGTTTTATTGCATCACAAATAGTATCACCAACTTTTGTCTCTGATAGAACTTTAATCCCAGTTGTTATAAAGCCTATTTCACCTGTATTTAACTCGTTTATATCTGTTGGTTTAGGTGTGAAAACCCCAACTTTTTCTACAATATATTCTTGGTTAGTTGACATCATTTTAATTTTCATATTTTTTGATAATTTTCCATCAATCACTCTAACTAAAATTACCACACCTAAATAAGTGTCATACCAACTATCAACAAGTAAACATTTTAAATCTGATGTAGTTTCTCCCTTTGGTGCAGGCAAGGTAGTTATTATTTGTTCTAAAATGTCTTCAATACCTTCTCCAGTTTTACCAGAACATGGAATAGCATTTTCAGTATCGATACCAATTACATCTTCTATTTGTTTTTTTGTTTTTTCTAAATCGGATGCAGGTAAATCAACCTTATTTAATACTGGAACAATTTCATGGTTCGTATCTAAAGCTTGATAAACGTTTGCTAAGGTCTGCGCTTCAACACCTTGAGTACTATCGACAATAAGAATAGAGCCCTCACATGCATAAAGTGATCTACTTACCTCATAGCTAAAATCTACGTGACCAGGTGTGTCTATGATGTTTAAAATATATTCTTTACCATCTTTTGCTTTATAATTTAATTTTACAGTTTGAGCCTTAATTGTAATCCCTCTTTCTCTTTCAATATCCATCGAGTCAAGAACTTGAGCTTTCATTTCTCGTTCTGTTAATCCTCCACAACTATGAATTATTCTATCAGCAATAGTAGATTTACCATGATCAATGTGTGCAATAATTGCAAAATTTCTTATATTATCAATTTCACTGGACATTTAGGACCTAATTTTTGCGCCTGATTTAGTCTCAACAATTGAAATTATAAGTTTATTAATTTTTTCAAGATCACTTTCTTCTAATGTTTTTTCAGAAGATTGAATAGTTACATTGAGAGCTATAGACTTTTTGTCTTTAGGAATATTTTCACCTTCATAAACATCAAAAATTTTGACTGACTTAATTAAGTTTTGATCAATAGAAGATATAATATCTATTAAATCTTGTGCTTTAAAATTTTTATTAACCACAAAAGCAAAGTCTCTATCTGATTTTTGATAATCTGAGTACTTAAATTGAGATTTTAAGTCTTTAAGTTTAAGTTTTTTATCTTTTAGGTAATCCAGATAAATCTCAAAACCAACAAGTGCTTCAGTTTTTATATCAAGTTTTTTTATTATATTTGGATGAATTTCTCCAAAATAAGCAACTGGATCAATATCATCTTTATCAAGATATACAGAGCCAGATTTACCTGGATGATAATAGGAAGGTGATTTTTCTCTCACAAATAAATTTTGCCTCTCATATCCAGCTTCTAATAAAGTCTGAATTACATCTTTTTTGCATCAAATACATCCACTGGTCTATTCTCTTCATTCCAATTTAACCTTGATATCTTCCCTGATTTTATAGCTCCTATAACCGTTAATTGCTCACCAGGTTTGTTATCCTTAAAAATCGGTCCAATTTCAAAAAGAGAAACGTCTCTAAAACCTCTATCTAAATTTTTCTTGAGATAGAATGTCAAATTAGAAAATATTGAATTTCTTAAAACATCTAATTCTGAGCTTATTGGATTTACTATTTTAATTTCTTTATAATTTTCTTTAAAAAGACTGTTTAATTTTGAATCTGTGAAGGACCAAGTTATAGTTTCAAAGTATCCTTTAGATGCTACAGAGCGCTGTAAAAAATGAAAAAGTTTTTGTTGTTTGTTAAGTGCAGCTTTAAATCTTGTTTTATCTGGTTCCAAAGTTCTTATATTATTGTAACCTTTAATTCTTACTATTTCTTCAACTATATCTATAGGTTGAGTTATGTCTGGCCTCCAAGAAGGAATTATTAATTCTAATTCCAATTTTTTCTTAGAAACTTCAAAACCTAAATCTGTTAAGATTTTAATAATTTCTTTATCTTTTATCTTGAAGCCTGCAATTCTCTCAAATAAAGAAATCTTAAATTTAATTTTATTTTTTTTATTTTTTATAATTTTTTGAATATCAAACTTGCTAACTTTACCTCCACAAACTTCAGTTATTAATTTGGATGCCTTTTTTAGACCTATTTCAATAGATTGAGGATCAATGCCCCTTTCAAATCTAAATTTAGCATCAGTATCAATGTTCAATAGTTTTGAAGTTTTCCTAATAGATCTAGGCAAAAAATACGCAGATTCTAATAAAATATTTTTTGTATTAAGTTCAGTGCCTGAACGCGTGCCTCCTATTATTCCACCTAAACCTAATACACCAGACTTATCAGAGATAACGCACATATCGTTATCTAATTTATATTCTTTATTATCAAGAGCTTCAAAAGTTTCACCCTTTACTGAATTTCTTACAATAATTTCCTTATCGATTTTGTCTGCATCATATGCATGGAGTGGTCTATTTAAATCTAGCATTACATAATTAGTTATATCTACAATGGCTGAAATAGGTTTTTGACCTAATGACTCGATTTTATCTTTTAGCCATTTCGGACTTTCTTTGTTTGCCACATCTTTAATTAAGCAACTACCGAAAATAGTGCAACCTTGATTTTTATCTTTTGTAATAGAAACTTTAATTTTCTGAGCCTCGTTATTTTTAATATTTATATTTGAAGTATGTTTTAATTTCCCAACTCCTGCTGCTGCAAGATCTCTCGCAACTCCTCTTACCCCTAAACAATCAGGTCGGTTAGGAGTAATTGATAAATCAATAACTTTTTCAGTATTATTTTTGAAAAAATTTTTTCCTACTTTGTCTGAGTATTTATTTGACTTTAGCTCTGTTATTCCGTCACTTTCATCAGATAAATTTAATTCAGATTCTGAACATAACATCCCATATGAAGTTACACCCCTTATTTTGCTAACTGTTAGTTTTATGTTATTTTTTGGAATTACTGATCCAGGACCAGCATAAACAGTCAAAAGGTCTTTCTTAGCATTGGCTGCTCCACAAACAACTTTTACAGTATCTTGTTCACCAATATCAACATCACATACTTTAAGCTTGTCTGCATTTGGATGTTGCTCGGCGTTTATAATTTTTGCAACTTTAAAATTATCTAAGTCAGAACTAACCTTTTCAAAACTCTCAACTTCAAGCCCAACATCATTCAATTTCTCAATTATTTCGCTATCCTTAAACTTTGTATCAAGATGTTCCTTAAGCCAGCCTATTGTAAATTTCATCTACTGAGACCTCTATAATTTGAAGGCACATCTATTGGATCAAATCCAAAATGATTTAGCCACCTATAGTCAGTCTCGAAAAAAGCTCTTAGATCATTTATTCCATACTTCAGCATTGCCAATCTATCTATACCAATCCCAAATGCATAGCCTTGATATTTATCTGGGTTTATTTTTACATTTTTAAGTACATTCGGGTGCACCATTCCGCAACCCAAAATCTCTAACCATTTATCCCCTTCACCAATAACTATTTTGCCGTCTTTCAATTCATAACCAATATCAACCTCTGCTGATGGCTCTGTAAAAGGAAAGTGACTTGGTCTAAATCTCATTTTGATTTTATCTACTTCAAAAAAAGATTTTATAAAATAATCTAAGCAGCCTTTTAAATGTCCCATGTTAATATTTTTATCGATATGAAGTCCTTCTACTTGATGAAACATTGGGGCATGAGTTTGATCACTATCAGATCTATACGTTCTACCAGGAGCAATAATTTTAAAAGGAGGTTTGCCTTTTAACATTGTACGTACTTGAACTGGAGATGTGTGAGTTCTTAAAAGTAATTCTTTTTTATCATCTAAATAAAAAGTATCATGCATATCTCTTGCTGGATGGTTATCTGGCGTGTTTAATGCTGTAAAATTATAATGCTCATTCTCTACATCTGGTCCTTCTTCAACACTAAAACCAATTTCAGAAAATATTGAGGATATTTCGTCTATAACTTGAGAAACAGGATGTATCTTACCTTGTACAATATTTCTTTCGGGTAGTGTTACGTCTACTTTTTCATTTTCTAGCTTAGAATTTATTTCTTTAATCTCTATTTCTTGAATTTTTTTATTAATTTTCTCTTGTAGCTCATCTTTTACAAAATTTAAATCTGATGCAAATTTTTTCCGTTCTTCAGCTGGTAAAGATCCAAGATTTTTAAAAGAACTTGAAATTTTACCATTTTTACCAAATAATTCAGATTTAATTTGATTAATACTTTCAATGTTTAAATCCTCATTTAATCTTTCTAAAAATTCATTTTTAATTTTTTTAATATCAGACATATCGGTAGAATATTTGTTAACCTTAGAAAAACAACAATGAAAATTAATTCAATGCTGATTGGGCTTTTTGTACAATTGTTTTGAACGCCTCTGGGCTATCATAGGCAATTTCAGCAAGAATTTTTCTATCAATTACTATACCACATTTACTTAGTCCGTTTACGAATTTAGAATATGTCATACCTTCAGCTCTAACACCGGCATTGATTCTTTGTATCCATAAAGATTTGAAGTCTCTTTTTTTGTTTCTTCTATCTCTATAAGCATATTGCATCGATTTTTCCATTGCCTGCTTTGCAACTCTTATAGTGTTTTTTCTTCTGCCCCATTGACCTTTGACAGCTTTTAAAACTTTTTTATGCTTAGCTTTACTTGTTACACCTCTTTTAACTCTTGCCATTATTATCCTCTTAAGCTGTAAGGCATATAAGATTTAACAATTTTTCCATCTTGCTTTGACATTGTTGTTGTGCCTCTTAATTTTCTAATTTGAGAATTTGTTCTTTTAATCATGCCATGCCTTTTACCAGCTTGGGCAGTCATCACTTTACCTTTAGCTGATATTTTAAATCTTTTTTTTGCTGAGCTTTTTGTTTTTAATTTTGGCATAATTCTGCGGACTTATACAAAGAATGATATAATTTTACAACCTCTATTAAACACTATAAAGGCTGTATAACCATTATCATTTGCTTACCGTCAAATTTTGGATGAAGCTCCACCTTGCCAATATCTTTCATATCTTCTTTAATTTTACCCATCAGTTCATTTCCTAGGTGGGAGTGTTGTAATTCTCGACCCTTAAACCTTATAGTAAATTTTACTTTATCTCCTTTGGCAATGAATTTTTTCGCATTTTTAACTTTGAAATCATAATCATGAGTTTCTGTTACGGGTCTCATTTTAATTTCTTTTAATAAAACGATTTTTTGTTTTTTTTTCGCAAGATTTGCTTTTTTTTGAGCATCATATTTATACTTACCCATGTCCATGATTTTACAAACTGGAGGATTTGCGTTGGGTGCTATTTCAATTAAATCAAATCCTTGATTTTTTGCCATTGAAATAGCTTCATTAGTATTTAGCACACCAAGATTTTCACCATCACTTGCTATCACTTGAACATCTGGAGAGGAAATTCTATTATTAGACCTTGGTCCTCTGTCCTTAGTCCTTCGTTGAAAATAATTTTGTTTAAAATCTGCCACTTAGTTTGAAGATGCTTTATTTAAAGCAGAGAAAGTTTTTAAAAATGTGTCTATATCCATATTTTCTTGTTTATTAGAGTCTAATCTTCTAATCGTTACAGAATTGGAGTCAACTTCTTTTTTACCACAAATTAACAAAAGAGGTATTTTAGCTAACGAATGATCTCTTATTTTATAATTTAAATTTTGATTTTTTAAATCAACAGAAGAACTTATACCTACATTTTTAATTTTCTTAGATATCTCAACAGCATAATCATTAAATTCTTCTGAAATAGGAATTACCATTGTTTGCAAAGGTGATATCCAGAATGGAAATTTACCAGAATAATTTTCTATTAAGATTCCAATAAATCTCTCTAAAGATCCAAATAGTGCTCTGTGCAACATTACAGGAATTTTCTTAGTTCCATCTTTATCAACATAAGAGGCTCCTAATCTTTCAGGTAAATTTAAATCAACTTGCAAAGTTCCACACTGCCAATCTCTACCAATTGCATCTCTAAGAACAAACTCAATTTTAGGACCATAGAATGCTCCTTCTCCCTTGTTAACACTATATTCCAACTTTGATGCTTTCACTGCTTCAAGTAAGGATGCTTCTGCTTTGTCCCAAACCTCGTTTTCACCAACTCTCACTTCGGGTCTATCAGCATATTTAAGAATTACATTTTCAAACCCAAGGTCTTTATAAATATCTAAAATTAAATTAGTGACAATTAAACACTCGCTTGTAATTTGATCCTCGGAGCAAAAAATATGTGCATCATCTTGAGTAAAAGCTCTAACTCTAAGTAAACCATGTAATGCTCCTGACGGTTCATATCGATGAACTTTTCCAAATTCTGCATATCGTAAAGGAAGATCTCGATAACTTTTTAGTCCTTGATTAAATACCTGAACATGTCCTGGACAATTCATAGGTTTTATTGCAAACACCTTTTCATCTGGAGTTTCGGATGTGTACATGTTGTCACCATATTTACCCCAATGACCTGATTTTTCCCATAATTGTCTATCCAATACCTCTGGCGTATTAATTTCTTTGTAACCTGCTGTATCCTGCCTCTGTCTCATATAGTTAATTAAATTTTGAAATAACGCCCAGCCTCTTTCGTGCCAGAAAACAGATCCGGGACTTTCTTCTCTAAAATGAAATAAATCCATTTCTCTTCCTAATTTTCTATGATCTCTTTTTTCTGCTTCATCTATTCTTTTAAGATGTTCATCTAAATCTTTTTGAGTAGCCCAACTAGTACCATATATTCTTTGAAGCATTTCATTTTTTGAATCACCCCTCCAATAAGCGCCCGAAACTTTTGTTAGTTTAAAATATTTTCCTATTTTACCTGTTGAGGATAGGTGGGGACCTCTACAAAGATCGTGCCAATCTCCATGAAAATAAATTGAGACATCCTCATTCTCTGGAATAGCTTTAATTAACTCAGATTTATAAATTTCACCTTTTTTTTTGAAATGATCAATAGCTTTATTCCTCTCCCAAACTTCTCTCTTGGTAATTTCATCTCTATCAACAATTTCTTTCATTTTATTTTCAATTTTCACTAAATCATCTTCAGTGAATGGTTCTTTTCTGGCAAAGTCATAATAAAATCCATTTTCAATAACTGGACCAATTGTAACCTGTGTACCTGGAAACAATTCCTGAACAGCCATTGCCAAAATATGAGCTGTGTCATGTCTAATTGTTTCCAACCCTTCTGGATTTTTAGAAGTAAAAATTTTTACTGAACAATCTTTATCTATTAAATAATCTAAATCTTTAAGTTCACCATCAACACCTATAACCATTGCTTGTTTAGCTAAAGACTTACTTATTTTCTCAGCTACCTCTGCTCCGGTAACCTTTTTTGAAAAATTTATATTGTTTCCGTCTGGTAATGTTATTGTAGGCATTTAATTTAATAGTCTTTTATACTCTGAATAAGTAGAAAAACACATTTTTTCAACATTAAATCTTTTAGTAACATTTTTTCTTGCTTCAATTCCAATCATTTTTAAAGATGTCTCATCCATATTAAGGACTCTCAAAATCTGTTTACTTAAAGACTTGGCGTTATTTGATTCAAATAAAAAACCTGTTTTTTCATTAATGATCGTTTCATTAGAACCACCAATATTGCTTGCTATTATTGGTTTTCCCATTGATTGTGCCTCTACTGACACTCTTCCAAAAGCCTCTGGTTCATTGGAAGCTGAAACTATTATGTCTGAAACTTTGTAAGCCAAAACCATATTTTTGCAATTATCTATAAATCGTATTTGTTTTGACATTCTATATTGTTCAGAGTGTCTAATTAATTTTTTCTTATAAAGTTCACGACCCTGATCGCTTCCAAGAATAACTGCATAAAACGCTTCATATCCAATTTCTATATTAATCAAATTAATTGCTTCTATAAATACTTCCTGGCCTTTCCATGAAGTTAATCTTCCCGGCAAAAGTATTATTTTTTTATCTTTCTCAATATCCCATTGTTTTAACAATTTTTTTTCATCACTTTCAAGAGTTGTAGATGAATCGAAATAATCAACATTAATACCTCTGAAGATTACTAAAAATTTTTTTTTATTATTCAAATATCTAGAATAATTTTCCTTGATATGAGAAAAAATAAAATTTGATCCTGCAATAATCAAATCAGATCTTACCATCACAGAATTATAAAGTTTTTTAAGATTGCTTTTAAAATTATAAGTGCCATGGAAGGTGGTCACAAATTTTCTTCCAGTTAATTTAGATGCAAACAAACAAGACCACGCAGGAGCTCTACTCCGCGCATGAACTATTGAGATATTATTTAATAGAATAATTCCAATTAAAATGATTGAGTTAATAAAAATCAATAACGGATTTTTGCTTTGGACAGGTAGTTTAAAAATTTTTACTTTCTTTCTATCAACAAATTTCAGTAATTCGCCTCCACTGGTCACAATAAAGGACTTACAGTTGTTCTCCGGCAAATAATGCGCAATATCAAAGCAACCAGTCTCAGCACCCCCATAACCTAGTTTAGGGATTACCTGTAAAACTTTTAAATTAGTTGCCATTTGATAAGTTTATATATTAATAGACAAAATAAATAAACGAAATGGCAAGTTTCAGATATTATAAAATCACAAAAACGAAGAAAATTAGATATATTTCTAACATTTATAAAAATAGTTTGTGTATAGTTTTTCTTCATGGTTTTATGTCTGATCTTGAGGGAGAGAAGCCTAAAGCTTTACTAAATTTTGCTAAAAAAAATAAAATTAATTTCTTAGCAGTTGAATATTCTGGACATGGCAAATCTTCAGGAGAATTTACAAAAGGTAATATTTCAAAATGGAGTGATGAAACTTCAAAATTAATTAGAAAAAAAACTAAAGGTAGTAATCTTATATTGGTAGGTTCAAGTATGGGTGCTTGGATTGCTTTAAAACAATTTAAAATTTTTAAAAATCAAATAGTTGGTTTTTTAGGAATTGGTGCAGCTCCCGAATTTTTAGAACATATTATGTGGAAAAAATTTTCTAAAAAAATGAAAAAAGAAACAATTACAAAAGGGATTTATAATTTGAAACATGGAGATTATGAATACCCAATAACTTATCAATTAGTAAAGGATGGAAGAAAAAATAAAGTTTTGAATAAAAAAATTAATTTAAAAATTAAAGTTACAATGATTCATGGAGAAAAAGATGAAGCTGTTCCTGTCTCTTATTCTAGAAAAGTTTTAAGACTTTTTCCAAATGCTAACAAAAAAATTAACATCATTAAGAATGGCAATCACAGTTTATCCAACAAAAGAGGGTTAAAAATTATTTTAAAAGAGCTAAAATTATTAATCTAACTTACTTTTTTAATACCTTTAAGAGTAATTGGTTTGTCTAGTTTGTCTAACATTTCTTTGGGACAAACTTGAACAAAATTAATTAACTCCTCTTCATAATTTTTAATTATATTTCTTGAAAATTCAGATCCTGTTTCCTTAGAGTGTTCAGATATTAAATTCTTTAAAATTTCTTTCCAATAATCTGTTTCTACAGTTTGCCAAACAACTGACTCAGGATTTACTTTTTTTGTAAATTGGTTCGATTTATCGTAAATAAAAGCCATACCACCTGTCATTCCTGCTGCAAAATTATCTCCTACCTCTCCTAAAATTACTACCATTCCACCCGTCATATATTCGCAACCATTTGAATCACATCCCTCAATTACTGTTGTAGTGCCAGAATTTCTTACAGCAAATCTTTCTCCTGCTTGACCTGCTGCAAAAAGTTTACCAGAGGTAGCTCCATAAAGAACTGTATTTCCTAAAATTGTATTTTCATTGGAAACTAAATTACTTTCCTCTGGCAATTTAATTGAAATTGTTGCACCTGATAAACCTTTTCCAACGTAGTCGTTAGCATCTCCTTTAAGAACTAGTTTTAACCCTTTGGAAGAAAATGCTCCAAAAGACTGTCCAGCAGAGCCTTTAAAATTTAAAGTTAAAAAATCATCATTAAGTTTTTCATATCCATATTTTTTGTAGAGATGATGAGAGATTCTTGTTCCAACAGCTCTATGTGTATTTTGTATTGGATAAACCTTTTCAATTTTTTCTGAACTATCTAAAGACTTTTCTATTTCAGGCCAAATCTTTTGATCCAAAGTATCTGGTACACTGTTTATTTCTGGAATATCACAATACCTTTTATTATTTCCTGTATCAGCTTGAACAAATAATGGATTTAAATCTAAATCGTCTAAGTTTGGAGATCCTTTGCTAACCTGTCTTAATAAATCAGTTCTACCAATTATATCATTTAAAGATTTAAATCCTAGTTTTGCTAATATTTCTCGTACTTCAGTTCCAATAAATGTGAACAGATTGACAACCTTTTCTGGTGTACCAGTAAATTTTTCTCTCAATTTTTCATCTTGAGTGCAAACACCAACTGGACAGGTGTTCGAATGACATTGTCTTACCATAATGCAGCCCATTGCTACCAAGGCTGTAGTAGCAACACCATACTCTTCAGCTCCCATCATGGCTGCAATAACAACATCTCTTCCAGTTTTGATTCCTCCGTCTGTTCTCAAAGTAACTTTGTGTCTAAGGTTATTTAAAGTTAAAACTTGATTAGCTTCAGTCAAACCCATTTCCCATGGTATTCCAACGTATTTAACACTAGTTTGGGGTGTTGCTCCAGTTCCGCCATTATGTCCTGATATTAAAATTATATCTGCTTTAGCTTTAGCAACACCAGCTGCAATTGTTCCAACACCAGAGGAAGCAACTAATTTTACTCCTATTCTTGCTTCAGGATTAATTTGTTTCAAATCATAAATTAATTGTGCAAGATCTTCGATTGAATAAATGTCGTGATGTGGTGGAGGAGAAATTAATGTTACTCCTGGTGTAGAATGTCTAAGTCTTGCGATTTCCTTCGTAATCTTAAATCCTGGAAGCTGGCCGCCTTCTCCTGGTTTTGCTCCTTGTGCAATTTTAATTTCAATTTCATTACAATTATTTAAATAATTGACTGTTACTCCAAATCTTGCAGAGGCTATTTGTTTTACTCTAGAATTTGCGCTATCTCCATTTTCTAATACCTTAAATCTTTTTTCATCCTCTCCTCCTTCTCCACTACAAGAGGCACCTTTAATTCTATTCATTCCAGTAGCTAATGTTTCATGAGCTTCTTTTGACAAAGCACCGTGTGACATGCTTCCACTTCCAAATCTTTTTAATATATTTGCTAGAGGCTCCACTTCTGAAATATCTATTGATCCTTTTAATTTTTTTGTTCTAAAATCAATTAAATCTCTTAAATTTATTGGTGGTAGATTATAAATACCCTCTACATATCTTTTGTAAGCATCATAAGAATTAGAACCTACAGCACTTTGAAGTAAATGAATTAATTTTCCTTGATACTGATGAGTCTCTCCATTTTTTCTATATCTATAAATTCCACCTATAGGGAGAATTGTATCACTGCTTTCAAAAGCTTCTTTGTGTATTTCTCTAATTTTTTTTTCAATTCCTGTTAGTCCTATACCTGAAATTTTTGATACTACTCCAGGAAAATAATCTGCAACAATTGTTCTGCTTAAACCAACCGTCTCAAAATTACATCCTCCTCTATAAGAACTTAAAACAGAAATACCCATCTTAGACATTATTTTTAGAAGTCCTGCATTTACCGACTTGATATATCTTTCAACACATTCATCAAAACTAAATTTTCCAAACAATCTCTTTTCATGCCTTTGATATAAACTGTCAAAAGCTAGATATGGATTTACTGTAGTTGCACCAACTCCAATTAAAGTTGCAAAAGAGTGAGTATCCATTGCTTCTCCTGACTGGACATTGATAGAAACATACCCTCTCAATTTTTTTTCAATTAAAAATGAGTTGATCGCACCAACTGCAAGTAACATCGGAATTGGAAGCTTCACGTTTGAAAGCTCCTTGTCACTCAAAATTAATTGTGAAACTCCTTGTCTTACTGCTATTTCTGCGTCTTTTTGAATTCTTTTTATAGACTCGTACAAATTTTCATTGTCTGAGAAAGTACAATCAATTGTGGAAGAATTTTTACCAAAAAAATTAATGAATTTCTCAAATTGTGAATTTGATAAAATTGGACTGTTTAAAACGTAAATATTTTGCTTTGTTAGATTGTCAAAATTAAGGATATTTCCAAGATTTCCAAATCTTGTTTTTAGACTCATCACTTTATTTTCTCTTAAAGAGTCTATCGGAGGGTTTGTTACTTGACTAAAGTTTTGTCTAAAAAAATGATATAGAGGTCTGTATCTGTCTGATAATACTGCTAGAGGAGTATCATCTCCCATCGATCCTATAGCTTCTTTAGCATCCTCTGCCATCGGATGTAATATCAATTCTAAGTCTTCTAAACTAATTCCAAATGCATATTGTCTTCTTCTTAATTCGTCTCCAGAATAAGAATTTTTCTCATCAGAAATTGTTAATTTTTCATCTAAGTCAATAATTTGAGAATTAAAATGTTTGTACTCTTTTGCTAGATAATCTTTAATTTGCTTATTTTTAAAAACTTTTCCTTTTTCAATTCTAACACCAATGATTTCTCCTGGTCCTAATCTACCCTTAGAAAGTATTCTTTTTTCATTAAGTTCAATCATGCCAGTCTCTGATCCTGCAAATAATAATTTATCTTTTGTAATTGCATATCTTAATGGTCGTAATCCATTTCTGTCATTAGCAGCAATTACCCATTCGTTATCTGTTCCTGCAATAGCTGCTGGACCATCCCATGGTTCCATTGTACTGTTTAAAAAATTAAACAATTGTTGGTGATCTTTAGGTAAAGTTTCATTTTTTTTAGACCACGCATCTGGAACCAACATTAACTTAGCTAGAGGTGCAGGCTGACCAGAAATATTGAGCAATTCAAACACGTTATCTAGCGCAGCAGAATCTGAAGTACCTTGTTGAATTACTGGTTTTAAATTTTCTATATTTTCAAAAAGATTGCTATTCATTTCTTGTTCATGAACTTTCATCCAATTTTTATTTCCCCTGAATGTATTTATTTCACCATTATGAGCGATTGCTCTAAATGGTTGGGCTAAATTCCAACTTGGAGCTGTGTTCGTCGAAAATCTTTGATGAAAAATTGCAAATCTTGAAATAAATCTTTCATCTTTTAAATCTAAATAAAAATCTGAAATTGCCTCAGCTAAAAACATACCTTTGTAAATAATTGACTTAGAGCTTAATGAACAAATGTAAAAATGATTTAAGGATTTTTTAAATGCCTCATTTTCTATTTTTCTTCTAGTTTCATATATTTTTCTTTCTAGATCTTTATTTGTAAGTTCTGGATCATACGATTTAAACAAAACCTGAATGATTTCAGGCATAGTCTGTAGTGCCTTTTCGCCTAATACGTTTGGATTAATTGGAACTTGTCTCCAACCATAAATACTAAAACCATTTTTTGTTAATTCACTCTCCACTATTGTTTTGCAGCTTTCTTGAGCTTCATAATCATTTCTAGGTAAAAAAATCATACCAACGCCTATTTCAGAGTTATCATGGGTATGACCAGTCACCTCTATTTTTTCCACAAAAAAATCTTTTGGAATTTCAACATGAATACCTGCACCATCTCCTGTTTTTCCATCTGCATCTACTGCACCTCTGTGCCAAACAGCTTTTAAAGCTTCAATACCATACTCAACAACTTTACGAGATTTTTTACCTTCAGTGGATGTAATAATTCCAACTCCACACGCATCATGCTCCATATCGTCAGAGTAAACATGATTTTGTTTTAATAATTCTTTATTCTTAATGTATTTTTTCACTAAGCTACTCTTCTCTCTTTTAAAGACTTATTTTCTAAATAATTTTTAATTGAAGTTGCGGCATCTCTTCCGTCTTTAATTGCCCAAACCACTAAAGAAGCACCTCTAATTATATCACCAGCAGCAAATACACCTTTAATATTGGTCTCCATAGTATCAAAATCAGCTTTAATTGTTCCCCATTTTGTTACTTGTAACTCATTTGCTTCAAACATTTTTGGTAAATCTTCAGGGTCAAAACCCAAAGCCTTTATAACCATATCAGCATTGATTTCATAACTTGAACCCTCCTGAACTTGTGGTTTCCTTCTTCCACTTTCGTCAGGATCACCAAGTTTGATTTGATCTACAACTAATTTTTCAATTTTATTTGTACCTTTAAATTCTTTTGGACTTGATAGCCAAACAAATTGCACTCCTTCTTCCTCAGCATTAGCAACCTCTCTAGCTGAACCAGGCATATTTTCTTTATCTCTTCTATATAAACATTTTACAGATTTTGCTTTTTGTCTAATAGATGTCCTTACACAATCCATAGCAGTATCACCACCTCCAATTACAACAACGTCTTTACCTTCGGCGTTTAAAATTCCTTTATCAAATAATTCAACTTCATCTCCTAAACCTTTTTTATTTGATGCAGTTAAAAAATCCATGGCTGGAAAAATATTATCCAAATCATTTCCCTTTAATTCAACTTCTCTTGCTTTATAAACTCCAGTTGCAATCAAAATTGCGTCGTGCTTTTTACGTAATTGATCTAAAGTTGCATCTTTGCCAACCTCAAAATTTTGAACAAACTCTATTCCTCCATCTTTTAGAAGTTTCGTTCTTCTTTCAACAATTTCTTTTTCTAATTTAAAATTTGGAATTCCATATATTAACAAGCCACCTGCTCGATCGTATCGATCATAAACAGTAATTTTATATCCAATTTTTCTTAATTGCTCTGCAGCTGCTAATCCTGCTGGACCTGCTCCAATAATGCCTACACTTTGATTTTTTTCTTGTTTAACTTGAATTGGTTTTACCCAGCCTTGTTCCCAAGCATTATCAGTAATATATTTTTCTACTGAACCAATAGTTACGGTTCCATGACCAGATTGTTCAATTACACAATTTCCTTCACACAGTCTGTCTTGAGGACATATTCTCCCACAAACTTCAGGCATATTATTTGTGCTTTGTGATAATTCATAGGCTTCTTTAAGTCTTCCTTCAGCAGTAAGCTTTAGCCAATCGGGTATATTGTTGCTTAAAGGGCAATGAACTTGACAAAAAGGAACTCCACATTGTGAGCACCTACTAGACTGTTCTTTAGCTTTTTCATTTATATATTCGTCGTAAATCTCGTTAAAATCTTGTTTTCTAGACCCAACTTCCCTTTTAGGTGGTGTTTGTTGACCTATTTTTACAAATTTTAACATTTTATCAGGCATAATAATTTTATAATTTTTGGCAAGTTATATCTTGATTTTATTTAATAAAGTATAAAATAGGTCATAAATTATGACCTTAATTTGATGACTCTGCACGAGTTTAAACAACTTTCTAATAAATGCATACCTAATATGATCAAATCGAATTGTTTTAAATCCATATTTTATAAGCTACGAAGAAGCGATGTTTCAAAATATAATAGAAGTATTAATCCTTTCAGTAATACAAGGTGTGTCAGAGTTCTTGCCAGTAAGTTCGTCAGCACACTTAATTCTGGTTTCAAGCTTATATGAGTTTAAGTCTAATTCGTTGTTAATAGATATTAGTCTTCATTTAGGATCTTTGTTAGCAATAATTTATTTTTTTAGAGAAGAATTATTAGACGTTAAAAATAACAAAAGATTATTAAGTTTAATTGTTCTTGGTTCTATTCCATTAATAATTGTTGGATATATTTTATACTCTACAAATTTCATTTATGCTCTAAGAGATATAAAAGTAATTGCATGGACTACTCTTGTATTTGCAATAGTTTTATACCTCGCGGATAAAAATAGATTTGATAAAAAAATTTCAACTAATTTAAATATTCAAACAATATTTTTCATTGGTATTTTTCAAGTTTTATCGCTTGTGCCAGGTGTAAGTAGAGCAGGTATTACCATAACAGCGGCTAGAATTTTAAAATTTAATAGAGTTGACTCTAGTAAAATATCTTTTTTACTTTCTATTCCCGCTCTTAGTGGAGCAAGCTTTTTGGGACTAAAGGATATTGTAAATCAACCTATTGAATTAAATTATTTGGTGTTTATTGCAATAATATCATCTTTTATATTGTCTTTTATGACAGTCAAATTTTTTTTAATTTATATAAATAAATTTTCTATGAATGCTTTTGTAATTTATAGAATAATAATAGCTTTAATTTTATTTAGCTTAATTTATTAAGCATAACCTTTTTTTATTAAAGGAAGTAACTGAGATAATAGTACTCCACACAAAATGAAAAAACAGCCAAGTAAGTTATTAATATCTAAAATCTGGCTCAATAGAAACCAAGCAGCTATTGTAGCAAACACTCCCTCAAGTGAAAAAATAATTGCTGCTGGCGCAGGTGAAATGTTTTTTTGCGCATAAATCTGTAATACAAATGCTAAACCTCCAGATAAAATTCCAGCATATAGTATTGAGTCTAATTCTTTTAATATATTTACTAAAATAAATTCCTCGTACACTAAACCAATAGCAAATGAAAATATTGAGACTATTAATGTTTGTACAGCACCTATAGTAAGTGGTAGATTGTATTTTTTTACTATAATTCCGACAAAAATAATATGAGTACTCCAAAAAAGTGCCCCTAAAATAACTAAACCGTCTCCAAGCCTAATTGTAGCATCATAAAAATTTGTTAGTAAATACCCTCCTATTAAACATAAAATTACAGATGGCCATATACTCCAATGAATAGAAATTTTTCCAAACAAAAAAATTATAATCGGCACCATTGGCACATAAAAAATTGTAAAAAAAGCTGCATTAGCTACATCGGTATAAAGTAAAGCAACCTGTTGCAAACCAGACCCTAAAAAAAGAGACGAGCCAATCAAAAAAGAGAAAATTGCAAATGTTTTAAAATCAACCTTAAATTCGGATTTCATTTTTTTTACCTCAAATAGGAGTACCAATGGTATAATAGCTAAAAAACCTATAAAAAATCGGGCTGCATTAAATGTAAAGGGTCCTATATTATCCATTCCAGTATCTTGAGCTATAAATGTTGTTCCCCAAATAAAAGTACACAGTAAAGCACTGAGTAAAGATATAGATTTTGTCATAAATAATTATACGGCTAACTTATAAGCGAAATTATTTCCTAAATTTTCTTTTAAATCGTTATTAAACCGAGCAGCTTCTGCTCCGTCAATAATTCTGTGATCATAAGATAGAGAAATTGGTAACATTGTTCTTATTTGAAACTTTCCATTTAAAAAAACTTGTTTTTTTTCTGACTTTCCAATACCCAAAATAGCTACTTCAGGATAATTTATAATTGGTGTAAAGAAAGATCCACCAATTCCTCCTAGACTTGTAATCGTCATTGATCCCCCAAATAATTCCTTCTTATCTATTTTTAGATTTCTACAAAGTTCACTGACTTGTTTTAACTCTTTACCAATTAATAAAATTTTTTTATTATTTGCATCTCTGATTTTTGGAACCATCAATCCATTTGGAGTATCAACTGCAATTCCAATATGATAGTATTTTTTTAAAGTCATTTTTCCGCTTTCAATCTCATCTATTGAAGAATTAAAACTTGGAAACTTTTTTAAAGAAGCAACTAATGCTTTAATAATAAATGCCAAAGGAGTAATTTTTATTTTTTCTCCAGTATAAACATCTTTCAAAGAAGTTCTAAAACTTTCCATTTCGGTTATATCTGCTTCATCATGATTAGTTACATGAGGAATAGTTGTCCAAGAATTTGTAAGATAAGTTGAAGCTAATTTCTTTACTCTTGGTATATCTTTAATCTCAACTTTTCCAAAATCTGCATGTTCATACTCATTCTTAATTTTAATTGGTTTGATGTCTTTTGCTTGATAATTATTTGCTGTTTTTGAAGAAACAAATTTTTTAATGTCATCCTCTATTACTCTTCCATCTTTTTCACTACCTACCACTTGGTTGATATTAACACCTAGCTCCCTTGCAAATTTTCTAGCTTTTGGACTTGCTGAGGAAATATCTTTAATTTTTTTTTCGGATATAGAAATTTGTTCTGTTGCTTGTTTTATTTCTACAATCGGTTCAGATTGTTTTTCAATTTTTGTTTCTTCTTTAATGTTATCTTCACTTGACAAACTTTCTAATATTAAAATTAAATCACCCTCTGAAACTTTATCACCAACTTTTAATTTAAGAGATTTAACTTTTCCTTGAAAGTTTGACGGAATTTCAACGCTAGATTTATCACTCTCAATTGTTATTAATGGATCATTTTTTAAAATATCTTGGCCTTCATTTACCAAAACCTCTATTACTTCAACGTCTGTGAAGTCACCAATATTTGGAACCTTAATATCAATCTCTTTCATTTTATAATTTAGTGGGTATTGGCTTGTTGCCATCAATATTATATTTTTTCATTGCTTCTTTTGCATGTTTTGAGGCTATAAGTTGCTCTTTTGCTAAAATACTTAATCCATATGCAACTATGTGCTCTTTATCCACTTCAAAGAATTTTCTTAAATTTTTTCTTGTATCACTCCTACCAAAACCATCAGCCCCCAGAGAATAGAAACTTTTATTAGTATAAGGTCTAATTTGATCTGAATTCATTCTCATATAATCTGAAGCAGCCATAATTGGACCTTCTGTTTTACCTAAACATTGCTCAACAAAAGATATTTTTGGTTCTTTATCTGGATTTAACAAATTATATCTCTCAACCTCCATTCCATCTTTTCTAAGTTCATTAAAACTAGTAACACTCCAGATCTCACTATCAATTTGATAATCTTTTTGCAAAATTTCAGCTGCCGAAATCATTTCTCGAAGTATTGTACCTGATCCAAGAAGTTGGATTTTAGTTTTTTTATGTTTGTCAAAATCTTTTATTTTGTACATCCCTTTTAATATTCCCTCTTCTGTATTTTTATCTTTTGGCATCTCTGGATGAGAGTAATTTTCATTCATTGTCGTAATATAATAAAAGACATTTTCTTTTTTCTCATGCATTCTTCTCAAACCTTCTCTAAAAATTACTGCTAGTTCATAATGAAATGTTGGATCATAAGTTACACAATTTGGAATAGTAGAAGCAATTAAATGACTATGACCATCCTGGTGTTGTAGGCCTTCCCCAGCCAATGTCGTCCTTCCTGCAGTAGCTCCAATCAAAAAACCTCTGGCTTGACTATCTCCAGCTGCCCAAGCAAGATCTCCAATTCTTTGAAAACCAAACATAGAATAAAAAGTGTAGATTGGAATCATTTCAATATCATGATTTGTGTAAGCTGTTGCTGCAGCAATCCATGAAGACATAGCACCTGCCTCATTAATTCCTTCCTCTAGAACTTGTCCACTTTTTTCTTCTCTATATGAACTTAATTGTGCAGAGTCTTCTGGTTCATATTTTTGACCTTCATGAGCATAAATTCCAATTTTTTGAAAAAATCCTTCCATACCAAATGTTCTTGCTTCATCTGGAATTATAGGAACTAATCTCGGAGAAATATTTTTATCTCTCATTAAATTGGTTAACATTCTAACAAGAGCCATTGTTGTAGACATTTCTTTTTCACCAGTTGATACTTTCATAAAATCAAAAATATCTTTTGAAGGTGCTTTAATAGGTTTTGCAAAAGTCGACCTCTCAGGTAAAAATCCACCTAGTTTAATTCTTCTATCTTTTAAATATTTAATTTCTTGAGCTTTTTCATCAGGTCTAAAATATTCAATATTTCTAACTTGTTCATCTGTCAAAGGTACATCAAAGCGGTCTCTGTAATACATTAGATCATCTACATCTAATTTTTTTGTTTGATGGGTTGTGTTCACACTTTCTCCAGATTTTCCCATACCATATCCTTTAATAGTTTTAGCAATAATAACAGTCGGGCTTCCTTTATGTTTGGTTGCTTTATCATATGCTGCATAAACTTTATGTGGATCGTGACCGCCTCTGTTTAATCTCCAGATATCTTTATCTGATAAACTTGAAACCATTTCTAAAGTTTGAGGATATTTTCCAAAGAATTTTTCTCTTACATAAGCACCATTCCTTGCTTTAGCTGCTTGGTATTCTCCATCAACTGTCTCATTCATAAGCTTTACTAAATGGCCTTCTTTATCGTTAGCCAGTAAAGAGTCCCAATAGGAACCCCAAATTACTTTAATTACGTTCCAACCAGACCCTCTAAAACTCCCCTCAAGTTCTTGAATTATTTTTCCATTACCTCTAACAGGTCCATCCAGTCTTTGAAGATTACAGTTAATAACAAAAATTAAATTATCTAAATTCTCTCTAGCAGCTAAACCAATTGCTCCCATAGACTCTGGTTCATCCATCTCTCCATCACCTAAGAAAGCCCATACTTTTCTTCCTTCATCTTTAATTAATCCTCTATTAATTAAATATTTCATGTATCTAGCTTGATAAATTGCAAGCATAGGACCAAGACCCATTGAGACTGTTGGAAATTGCCAGAACTTTGGCATTAACCATGGGTGTGGATAAGAGGATAGTCCTCCAGGTTTAACCTCTTGTCTAAAACTATCTAATTGTTTTTCATTTAATCTTCCCTCTAAATATGCTCTTGCATACATTCCTGGAGCGCTATGACCTTGAAAGTAAATCAGATCTCCGCCAAATTTATTATTTTTTGCTCTCCAAAAATGGTTCATTCCTACATCATACAGAGTTGCTGCTGACGCAAATGTACCTATATGTCCACCTAATTCAGGAAATTTTTTATTAGCCCTAACTACCATAGCAGCTGAATTCCATCTAATTAATGATCTTATTCTTCTCTCAATATTTTGATCTCCATTGGATTTTACCTCAGCTTCAGGAGGTATTGTATTAATGTATGGTGTATTTTGAGTATAAGGAATATTTGCACCTTCACGGTAAGCTTTATTTATTAATTCTTTAATTAAAAAATGAGCTCTATGATTTCCATCTTTAGAAATTACTGCTGATAAAGATTCTAACCAATCTTTTGTTTCAAGAGGGTCTAAATCTGCACCATTACTAACTTGCATGATAGATTGTTTTTTTTCAGGAATTATATTTTTTAACTCTTCTTCCTTTTGAGAAGTAATTGCTTCCTCTGCTTGTTTAATTATACTTTCAGTATCCTTAGGAATTTTTTCTAAATTTGCAGTTATTGATGAAGACAAATAATTTAATATTAAGTCTCCTTTTGAAACTTTATCGCCAACTTTAAGTTCAATACTTTCAATTTTTCCATCTACTGTTGAAGGAATTTCAACACTAGATTTATCACTTTCAATTGTTATAAGAGGATCATTTTTTTTTATTTGTTCACCAGATTTTACAAGAATTTCAATTACTTCAACGTTCTCAAATTCACCAATATCAGGGACAAGTAATTTTTCGCTCATTATTTTTAATTGCTTTATATACTTTAAAAAACTTTATTAAATTTTAATTTTATCACATTAACGAGTATTTTATTAATGTTGTGCTTATATTTAACAAAATAAATACGGAAAAAGCAAAATGTTATATGTTAATTTCTCTCCACACACATAGCTATACCCATACCTCCTCCAATGCAGAGTGCCGCACAACCTTTCTTTTTTCCTTGTCTTTTAAGTTCATGAATTAGTGTGGCGACTATTCTTGATCCTGAAGCACCTATTGGATGACCTAAAGCAATTGCTCCACCATTTACGTTAACCTTTTCCTCTGGAATTTTGAGTTCTCTTATAACTGCTAAAGTTTGTGCTGCAAAAGCCTCATTAATTTCAAATAAATCTATGTCATCTACTTGCCATCGAGCTTTAATAAGAGCTTCTTTAATAGAAGGTATTGGTCCAAGCCCCATCAGAGAAGGTTCTACTCCTGATGATGACCAAGACACAATGCTTGCTAGAATTTCTAGAGATTTTAGCTCGGCTTTTTCTCTCGTCATTAAAACTAATGCAGCAGCACCATCGTTTAATCCAGATGAATTTCCAGGAGTAACAGTTCCATTTTCTTTAAACACCGTGTTTAGTTTTTCTAAATCATCTAGAGTTAAGTTATTTCTTAGATATTCGTCATGTTCAAAAATAAATTTTTCATTATTACTTTGAATTTGCAATTTTATTAATTCGTCGTTGAACTTTTTTTCTTCATAAGCTTTTTTGGCTTTTTTTTGAGAACTTATTGAAAAAATATCCTGCTCTCGTCGGGTTATATGATATTTTTCTGCAATATTTTCTGCTGTAACACCCATATGATAATCATTAAAAGAGTCCATCAGTCCATCTTTAATCATCGTATCTATCAAATTATCCTCAATAAATTTTTTATCATCTCTTAAGAATATTGAATGTGTAGCTCTAGACATACTTTCTTGACCACCTGCAACAACAATTTCATTTTGGTCTAACTTTATTGATTGGTAGGCAGAAATGATTGATCTTAAACCAGACCCACATACTTGATTTACTATATGAGCTGGTTTTGAAACAGGAACACCTGCGTGAATTGAAGCTTGTCTTGCTGGATTTTGACCAAGACCTGCAGTGAGAACATGTCCCATAATAACCTCATCTACATCTTCTCCTTTAAGGCTTGATTTGAAAATTGCCTCTTTGATAACCAGCGCACCAAGCTTATCTGCACTGATGTTTTTGAGAGATCCTTTGTATTTACCTATTGGTGTTCTTAATGCAGAGGTAATAACAACGTCTTTAGAAATTTTACTCATTAAATTGTCAACATATTATTTTATAAGTTAAATTACACCAAAAACTTTGATATATGAAATATATAACTAATAAGGACCGCTGGCCAAATTGGATAAGGCGCTCGGCTACGAACCGGGAGATTCCAGATTCGAGTTCTGGGCGGTCCACCAAAAAGGAATTAAAATGTTTGATTGGCTTATAAAAGCTTCTTTACAAAAATCAGTTGTATATTTTTTTATTATTATTGTGATAATTTTATTAGTTTTAACATACGTTTTATAAATATGACTAAAGAATTTCAACAAATAAGTATCAAACCTGGGTTTATGAAACATAACGGTGGTGTTTTGTTTAGAACAATATCTGAAACGGAATATGAATTTAAATCTGTAATAAATAAAAATCATTTAAATGCTATGGGCATAACTCACGGTGGGTATTTGTCAGCTTTAATTGACTCTGGGGCTGGAACTGCTGCTCATCGAGCTGCTGGTAACGTTCCCTGTGTAACAATTTCTCTAGACATAAAGTTTATTGGGTCCTCAAAAGAAGGTGACGAAATAGTTGGGCACACTAGAATTTTAAAAAGAACTAAAACACTTGTTTTTCTCTTTTGTGAACTCAGCTGTGATAAAAAAATTATTACCTCCGCTTCAGGTATTTGGAAAATTTTAAAAAAATAAAATGAGAACTTTTTGTGCTCCGATTCGGTCATGTTTTAGTCTATTTTTGTTCTATAGCTACAACAATATCTGGTAGGTAAAAAAAAAATTATACCAAACATAGAAATGAAAAAAAATAAAATTACTGCTGTTCTGGGACCTACAAACACAGGAAAAACCCATCTTGCAATAGAAACTATGCTCTCATTTGAAACTGGAATGATTGGTTTTCCTCTTAGATTGTTAGCAAGAGAAGTATATGACAAAGTAATAAAAAAGATTAGCACTGACAAAGTTGCTTTAATCACTGGAGAAGAAAAAATTATTCCATCAAATGCAAAATATTTCTTATGCACAGTTGAGTCTATGCCAATCGACAAATATTTAGAATTTGTTGCAGTAGATGAAATACAAATGTGTGCAGATCATGAAAGAGGTCATATTTTTACAGATAGACTTTTAAATATGAGGGGTGAAAAACTTACAATGTTAATGGGATCTAATACCATAAAGAATATTATTACTAAGTTAGATGGCGATATAGAATTTATAAATAGAGATAGACTGTCAAAACTTACCTATTCAGGTCATAAAAAAATTTCTAGAATAAATAGAAAAACGGCAATTATAGCATTTTCTGCAGAAGAAGTTTATGCAATAGCTGAGCTAATAAGAAGACAAAAGGGTGGGGCAGCTATAGTAATGGGTTCGCTTAGTCCTAAAACAAGAAATGCTCAAGTGGAATTATATCAGTCAGGAGATGTAGATTTTTTAGTTGCAACTGATGCTATTGGGATGGGTATTAATATGGATTTAGAGCATGTTTATTTTTCTAATCTTAAAAAATTTGATGGAAAAAAATTAAGGAGACTTAATCTTTCTGAGATAGGTCAAATAGCTGGAAGAGCTGGAAGATATTTAAATGATGGAAGTTTTGGTATAACTGGAGAATGTAAAGAAATAACGGCTGAGGATGTGGATCTCTTAGAGAGTCATAAATTTGAAGAAATAAGAACTTTATTTTGGAGGAATTCAAATTTAAATTTTAATAACTCTTCTAGTTTAATTAAAAGTTTAGATGAAAAACCTCAAATGGAATGGTTGAGAAAAATACATGAATGTGAGGATGAAAAAGCTCTTAAATATTTTTTAAAAGATACTAATTTTAATAATTTAAAATTTGATGAGAAAACTCTAAGTCTACTATGGGAGTGCTGTCAAATTCCTGATTTTGTAAAAAAAACTTATGGTAACCATTATGAGGTTATTAGTAGTGTATTTAAATTTTTAAGTAGTGATAAAAGAGTGATTTCCAACGATTATATGAGATTACAGCTCTTGAAACTTGACAAATTAGATGGAAATGTTGACTCTTTATCAAATAGAATTGCAAATGTTAGGACTTGGTCATATGTTTCGAATAAAAATAATTGGGTAGAAAATCAAGATTATTGGATTGAGAAAACTAAACACTTAGAAGATAGACTTTCAGATAGACTTCATGAAGAACTTACTAAAACTTTTATTGATAAAAGAGCAAGTGTTCTTGCAAGAGGATTAAAACAAGACATGAAATTTAAAACAGAAATCTTGGAAAACAATGAGGTAATGATTGATGAACAATTTATTGGGAGAATCAATGGGTTAAAATTAGAATTAGACCTAAAAAAAGGTGCTCTAGAGACAGATATAAAATCCTTAAAAAAAGCAGCAAGACAGACTATTGGTCCAGAACTTGAGAGAAGAATTCAGGCAATTATTGATACGGGTTTAATTCAACTCCGTGAGGATTTCAAAATTTATTGGAACAAATTTCCTATTGCAAAACTTTCTACAGGTACAGATTATCTAAATCCTAATTTTAATTTGATAATAGATGACATAATTGATCAAAGTCCTAAACAAAAATTAAATGAATATATTTACGAGTGGATTCAAACAAAAATCAATGAGGTATTAAAAAGCCTTTTTGACCTAAAAAATATTAAAGAAAATAACCCATCGATAAAAGCTTTGGCCTATCAACTTTATGAAAATAATGGTGTCTTAAAGAGGGATCAGGTATCTGAATACTTAAAAAATTTAGGTCAAAATGAGAGAAAAATTCTTAGAGAATTAGGCGTAAAATTTGGACGGTATCATGTGTTTCTGCATCAATTAATTAAACCTGAAGCTGTTTCTTTAAGAACTCTATTGTGGAAAAATTTTCATCAAAAATTTTATAATTTAAAACCCCCCACATTTGGTCTTAATTTTGTAGACAATAAAGACATAAAAAATCAAAACTTCATGCTTTTATGTGGATTTGAAAAATTTGACGCATTCTTTGTTAGGATAGATATTCTAGAAAGACTATTTATGTTAATCATTAATTCAAATTCAAAAGAAAAAAGTGACATTAAAGTAGTTCCTGAAATGTTAAATTTATTAGGATGCAGTAAAGAAAACTTTAAAAAACTCTTAACGAGAATGAATTATAAAGTATTTGAAAAAGAAAAAGAAATATATTTTAAATATAATCCAATTAAAAAATTCAAAAAAGGTCCAATTAAAAAAGTTTCGAAAGAAAATCCATTTGAAGTTTTAAAAAATTTAAACCTTAGATAGTCATTATGTTTTTTAAGAAAGATGATAAAAAAATTGAAGATAGCTTTCTAATTAAAGTCGGTGCTTTGTTAATCCATGCAGCTAAGATTGATGAAAATTATACTGATAATGAAGAAGAAATAATTAAAAAAACGCTTTTAGAATTGGGAGTTAAAAACGAAAATCTTTATTCCACAATTAAGGAAGCAAAAATTATTGAGGAAAATTCAAATCAAATCCTTGAATTTACAAGAGAGGTAAAAAATTTATCTGAGAATGAAAAAATCAAAATAATAGAGGCACTCTGGGCTATAATATATTCAAACAAAGATGCTGATTTATATGAGACTAATTTAATGAGAAGACTTGCTGGTCTACTTTATATAGATAGCAAAGTAATGGGAGATATTAAAAACAAAATTAAAAATGAAAATTTGAAATGACATATCTTGTTAATGATAATTGTATTAAATGTAAATTAACTGACTGCGTTGATGTATGTCCAGTAGATTGCTTTTATGAGGGGAAAAATATGCTTGTAATTAAACCGGATGAGTGTATAGATTGTGGCGTTTGCGAGCCAGAATGTCCAGTTGATGCCATTAAAGCAGATACCGAACCTGGAAGTGAAAAATGGTTAGAGATTAATACAAAATACTCTGAGATCTGGCCTAACATAAGTGTAAAAAAAGATCCTCCACCGGATCATGAAAAATTTAAGGATGAGCAAAATAAGTACGAAAAATATTTTAAAGAAAATCTTTAATAGAAAAGCCAAAAAAAAAGTGAAAAAAAAAGTTACTAAAAAAAAGGCTGCTAAAAGCAAAGTAAAAAAAACAAAAAAAATAGTTTCAAAAAAAATTAAAAAAGTTTCAAAAAAAACCCCTACAAAATCTATAAAATCAAAAACAAATAAAAAAACAGTTTCTGCTCCAGCAGAGCCAAAAGCTGACAACCTAAGAATCTCTAAAACTAACGAAGTAAAACCAGAGATAAAGAAAGTTAAAAAACAAGAAACTGAAAAAAGAGAATACAAAATCAAAGATTATGTTGTTTATCCTAAACACGGTGTTGGACAAATTACAGAGTTTAAAAAAATCAATATAGGTGGCATTGACGTTGAGACTTATGTTATAAAATTTGAAAAGGATAAAGCAAATGGAATGGTGCCGGTTAATAAGCAGTCTCATTTAAGACCCTTAGCAACTATTAATCAAGTTAATAAATGTATTTCGATACTTAAAAGTAAGCCAAAAATAAAAAGATCAATGTGGAGTAGACGGGCACAAGAATATGAAGCAAAAATTTCCTCTGGAAAAATTTATGAATTAGCAGAAGTGGTCAGAGATTTGAATAAAGGTGATGATCTGATGGTTGATCAATCTTATAGTGAAAGACAACTCTTTGAAAAAGCTTATGAAAGAATTTTATCTGAGTTTCAGATTATTTTAAATTTATCACTAGAGGATACTCAAAAAAAATTAGATAAAGCCTTAAAAAGAAACCTGGGTAGTCAAGCACAAGCTGCACCTATTGCAACCAAAGCAGCTGCAACAGAACTAACAGAAGACGAACCAATTTCAGATACAGACGAAGCTATTGAGGAGTAAAAAAAAACGCCTCTCACACAAACTGTAATGAGAAGCGTTTTTTGTAAAGAATACTAAGTTACTATTTTCTTCTTCTTTTTTTTGCTTTTTTCTTAGCTTTTTTCTTAGCTTTTTTCTTAGTTTTCTTTGCCGCTTTTTTTCTTTTCTTAGGCATCTTTAGCTCCCTTTTTTAGTTAAACGAATCAAAATGATTCGGTATTACTTTATTTTTATTTTTTTCTATAAGTTATGTCAAACCTTTAATTAAAACTTAGAATTTGAAAAATTATTTTTTATTTTTTATTTTTTTTAAATTTTAATCTATTAATTAAGTTAATGTTTATGCGGTTAATAAACCATCTTATAAAAATAAATTAATAAAGATTTTCTAAAAGATTTTTATATTTTTGTATAATTTTATATCTTTTTAATTTTAATGTCGGAGTCATCAGTCCATTTTCAATTGTAAATTGATCTTTAATAACAATAAATTTTTTTATTTTTTCTATTTTTGATAAGTTTTTATTTACTATTTCTAATTCTTTTAAAATTATCGCATCAGACATGTCAGATTTTTCTTTATTTAAAACTAATAATGCAACCAAATAAGGTTTATTGTCACCATACACTAAAGTTTGCTCAACAAAATTAATTTTTAATAAATCATTTTCAATTTTTATTGGTGAAATATTATCTCCTCCGGGAGTGATTAGGATATCTTTTTTTCTATCTGTAATTTTTAAGTATTTATTTTCAAAATGACCTATATCACCAGTAGATAACCATCCATCATTTAAAACTTTTTTAGTTTCTTCCTCATTATTCCAATAGCCTAACATTACGTTTTCACCCTTAACCAAGATCTCCCCATCATCTGCTATTTTAACCTCATTTGCAGCAAAAGCAGGTCCAACAGTATCGATTCTTATATCATCTTTTGGATTACAACTAACCACTGGAGAGGTTTCTGTTAAGCCGTATCCCTGTAGTGTCGGTAATCCTATTGCATTTAAAAATACTCCCACATCTTTATCTAGAGCACCACCTCCAGAAATAAATAACTTCAGGGAACCACCAAATTGTGCTTTTATTTTTTTTCTAACTAATTTTTCACAAATAATATTTTGTACTTTTTCTAAATTAGACAATTTATTTTTAAATAAAACCTTCTCCCCAAGAGAAAGCATTTTGTTGATAAGATATTTTTTTAAGCCAGTTGTTTTATTAAAAGATGCATTTATCTTTTGATACAAATTTTGATAAAATCTTGGGACAGCAGTCATTATATCAGGATTACATTCACCCATATTTTTTATCAGCTTTTCTATGCTTTCAGCATAAAACACCTTGCCACCCAATGCTATCTGTACAAATTGAACAGTATGCTCATACGAGTGTGACAATGGTAACCATGTTAAAAACTTAGCTTTTTTTGAAATAAAATCTTTGAGTAAAAATAAAGCTCCTTCACAATTACTTAATATTCCTCCATGAGTTAACATTACACCTTTGGGGTTTCCTTGTGTGCCTGAAGTATAAATTATACAGGCAAGATCTTCTCTAGAAATATCTAAATTTAAAAAATTTTTTTCCTCGTAATTTTTTTTTTCAAAAATATTTTTGATGCAAATGATGTTATTTGCATCTTTAATTTCTTCAAAAGATAATATTTTTTTTATGAAAGGTTTGGAATTAACTATATTTTTAATTTTATTATATTGTAAAGTGTCTGAAACAATTACAACTGATGGATTGCAATCATTAATTAAATATTCGTAATCTCTTTCTACATAGGTCGTATAAGCTGGAACAGTAACACCTTTTGATAACATTATTGCTAAATCGGAGATCATCCATTCAGGTCTGTTTTCTGAAATTAACAAACAACGATCTTTATTCTCTATAAATGAACTTAACTCTTGAGATAATTTTAAAATATTTAAATACGTTTCTTTCCATGTAAATTCATTTTTTAAATTTTTTAATGATTTCAAAAAAATTTGATCAGGCTTTTCTTTTAAGTATTGTTGATAAAAAAGTTCTAAAAGATTATTTTTTTTGTCTATTTCCATATCTTTTGGTGGGCGAAGAGAGAATCGAACTCTCACTTCTTGCGAAACACGATTTTGAGTCGTGCGCGTCTACCAGTTCCGCCATTCGCCCTCTAGTTTGAATTAAATTATATTTAAATAGTATAAGAACTAAAATTATATTAAAACCAAAAAATGTTTCAAACTCTTTACAGGAAATGTTTGGATTTAGCATCACATAAAAGCTCAAACTTTTATTTGGGTTTAGTTTCGTTTATTGAAAGTTCATTTTTTCCCATACCTCCAGACGTAATGATTGTGCCTATGGTTATTGCAAAGAAAAAAAATTACATAAAAATATTTTTGATAGCATCCATTTTTTCAGTTTTAGGAGGTGTTTTTGGTTACTTTTTAGGATCATTTTTTTATGATTTATCTTTTAGTGTGATCGAGTTTTATGGATATGAAAATAAAGTAGAAAAGTTAAAATATAATCTCTCTATTGGAGAAGGATTTATAGCTTGGTTAAGTATACTTTTTTTAGCAGGTTTTACTCCTTTGCCTTATAAAGCTTTCACAATTGCTAGCGGACTAATTGGTTTTAATCTACTCATATTTATCTTTGTAAGTCTAATCTCTAGAAGCCTTAGATTTTTTATTATTTCTTACTTGTCCTATAAATTTGGATATTTATTTACTGATTTTATGAACAAGCATGGATCAAAATGGTTTACCATTTTGGGGATATTGCTTGTTATTATATTCTTAATAATATTTTTATTTTATAAATTTAATGTTTAACCTCAGCAAAAAAAATTTATTTGGGAGTGTATTTCTAATAAGCTTTATTGCTTTAGTGACTGCATATTTTATAGAATACATTCTTGGTTATCAGCCTTGTAATCTTTGTCTATATGAAAGGATCCCATATTTTTTAGGGATCTTAATTGTATTAATAAATTATAAATACAACAAACTAGAAAAGTACCTAGTTCTCTTATTGGCTATAATTTTTTTAATAGCAACAATATTATCTTTATATCACTTAGGAATTGAACAAGGGTTTGTACAAGAGTCTTTACTTTGCGATCTTGAAAAGGGAGCAAATATGCTTGATAAAGAGGAAATATTAAAGCAATTACAACAAAAAAATATAAGTTGCAAAGATGTAACATTTCAAATTTTTGGATTATCGCTTACAAGCTACAATATTATAATTTCTATATTATTAACTATTACTTTAACAAGATTTTACTTTGGATATGCAAAGAGCAGATAAAAAAAAAATTGAGGAATTTATAAGGGTTGATCACGCTGGTGAAAGAGGTGCTGTCAAAATTTACGAAGGCCAATTACTTGCTTTAAATACATTTGTTAAAAATGATAAATTAAAAAAAACTATTGAAGAAATGAAAATTCATGAAAAAGAACATCGTGATTTTTTTGAAAAGGAAATAAAAAAAAGAAATATAGCTCCAACAAAATTTTTGCCTCTATGGGATTTGTTAGGTGTAGGTTTGGGGTTTGGATCCACTTTATTAGGTAAAAAAGCTGCAATGCTTTGCACTGCTTCTGTTGAAGAGGTTATTGATGAACATTACTTAAATCAAATTAAACAACTTGATAATAGTGAAAAAATCTTGAAGAAAAAAATTATAAAATTCAGGGAAGATGAGTTAAATCATAAAGATATAGCCTATGAAAAGGGTGCAACAAAAAAAGGACCTTACTCGATTTTAGATAAGTTAATAAAAACTGGTTCTAAAATTGCAATAAATATATCCGAAAAAATCTAAGCCTCTAGTTCAACATCCCAATATAAATAGTCCATCCAACTTTTGTGAAGAAAGTTTGGAGGAAAATTCTTTCCATTTTTATGTAAATCTTCTGTTGAGGGTCTATAAGGATACTGGTACAACTTCATTCCTGAATTTTTTAATAATTTACCACCTTTTTTTACATTACATGCTGAACAGGCGGTAACTACATTGTCCCAGTTAGTTTCTCCTCCTTTTGATCTGGGCAACAGATGATCAAATGTTAGTTCATCACCACTACCACAATACTGGCAAGAAAATTTATCTCTTAAGAATACGTTAAATCTTGTAAAGCTAGGTTTTGAAAGTGGAACAATATAATCTTTTAAGGCAATAACACTTGGTAATTGCATGTTAAAAGAAGGGCTTCTAATAACTCTATCATAATTACTTACTATGATTACTCTATCTAAAAAAACAGATTTAACTGTGTCTTGCCATGACCACAATGATAAGGGGTAATAACTTAATGGTCTATAATCGGCATTTAAAACTAATGCCGGGCATTTTTCTAATGAAACATCTTGTTCAATAAAATTATTCATTAACTATTTTTAACTTAGTTAATCTACTTAATCAACATTAAGAGATATTAAAGTTTCTTTAAGATATAATTAAGTGCTTTACTAGAAGCTTGTATAGGAATGTGATGATCGCAATTTTTAATTAAAAGTGTATCAACTTTTACATCGTTTCTAATTAAAAAGTCTTTCGCCTCTAGTAAATTAATTGATGGGACAATTTGATCCGTATCACCATGGATAAGCAAAGTATCAGTTTTATTTTTGATTCTATTTTTTAAACTATCTTGATCAATAATTTTTCCAGAAAAACCAACAATACAAGAAAATCTTTCTTCTAATGTCAGTCCAACATTTAAAGACATCATACAGCCTTGACTGAAACCAGATAAACATATTTGTTTATTTGATAAATTAAATTCTAATTTAATCTCCTCAATAAATTTTTTAATTATATTTTCTGCCTTGATTGATTGCTCTAAAATATAAATTGGATCATCTTTACTTAGATCAAACCATTGATATCCAGACGGATTCATAACACATGGCTCGTGCCCATTTGGACAAATAAAAACTGTGTTTGGCATATGTCTTTTCCAATTTAATGAGAGCATGCTAATGTCTTTTCCATCACCACCATATCCGTGAAGTAAAATAATTGCGTTTTTTATTTCGTTTTCATTTTCAGGTCTAATAATTATAGAGTTAAGGCAAAATGTCATAGTTAATTTATTAAGTGTTTTATTTCTAAAAACAATCTACAATATAAACATGATATCAGGAATAATAGTTAAAGTTTTATCCATTGCACTTTTAATTGCTGTGGGTATCGTCTTAATTTTAGGCATAGGTACTCTTTTCAAGGGTGGCGAAACAAGTAAAAAATATTCAAATAAGTTAATGCAAATGAGAGTAATTTTACAATTTATTGCTATAATTGCTTTAGTAGGTTTTGCTTATTTTTTTAAAGATTAACTTAAATTTTTTAACCAGTTAATAAAGTTTTCATCATCAAAATTTATTGAACCAATAATTCTTGCAAATTCTTCTCCTTTAGAATTTAAAAGTATAGTTGTTGGAAGTCCTCTTAAAGAAAAAGTTTTTGCTAGAGTTGAAGGATGATCAAAATAAGGCTCTAAATTATCTATACCTAATTCAACAAAAAAACTATTAACCTTATCTAGTCTTTCTTTGCCAATATTAATTGGGTATATTTTTAAATTCTTTAACTTTTTATTTACTTGCAGTCTGTCTAAAGAGGGCATTTCCTCTCTACAAGGTGCACACCAAGTTGCCCAAAAATTTAACATTATTAGCTGACTGTCTAAATTTTGAATATTAATTTCTTTGTCTGCATTATCTAAAAAAATAACATTACTGTATGATTTTGGGTTTTTAAGGACTATGAGATTTTTAAGATTCGGCAATTCATTTGCAAGAGTATTAGTGATGAAAAAGGTAAATAATATTAAAATTCTCATGTTAAATATGTATAATTAAATATCATGGCAAAAAATAAAAACAACCAGGCAATATGGAACACACGTATTAAAAAAAATTCATCAAGTTTGTTTCAAAAAGTTGGTAATTCTTTAGATGTCGACAAAAAACTTTACAAAGAAGATATCAAAGGATCAATTGCTCATGTTGAGATGCTTTTTAAGCAAAAAATAATCTCATTCAAAATTAAAAATAAGATTATTTATGGTCTAAATAAAATAGAGAGAGAAATTTCTACTAAAAAATTTGAATTTAATAAAAAATATGAGGATATTCATATGAATATTGAAAAAAGACTTTTTCAAATTATTGGTGAAGAGGCCGGGTATGTCCATACAGCAAGATCAAGAAATGACCAGGTAATCACTGATTTTAAATTGTGGTTAAAATCCGCAACTAATGAAATAAACAAAAATTTAGATAAAGTCATTAAAACTTCAATAAAATTAGCTGAAAAAAATATTCAAACTATCATGCCTGGTTTTACTCATTTAAAAAATGCTCAAGCAATTTCTTTTGCACATTATCTAATGTCTTATGTTGAAATATTTAATCGAGATAAAAAAAGATTTACTAACAATCTAGAAAGTTTAGATGAAAATCCACTTGGTGTCGCTGCTTTATCTGGCACCTCATTTAATATAGACAGAAATTTTACAACCAAAAAACTTGGTTTTAAAAAACCTACAAACAATTCTATTGATACGGTTTCAGATAGAGACTTTGTAATTGATTTTCTTTATAGCGTATCAGTGTGCTCTATGCATATTTCAAGAATAGCAGAAGATTTGATTATATGGAATTCAGATGGATTTAATTTAATTAACTTGTCTGATAAAGTTGTAACCGGATCTTCGATAATGCCTCAAAAAAAAAATCCTGATCTTCTAGAATATTTAAGAGGTAAATCTGGAAGTACTTATGGAAATCTATTTTCTATGCTGACTATTTTAAAAGGTTTACCATTATCTTATTTTAAAGATTTACAAGATGATAAAGAGATTGTGTTTAATTCAAATGATACAATTTTAAATTGTCTAAAAATTTTTGATGAGGTATTAAAAAATTGTAGTCCTAATAAAAAAAAAATGCTTGAGCTTGCAAATAAAGGATACATTACTGCAACAGACCTAGCTGACTATCTTGTAAAAAATCATTCAATGTCATTTAGAAACGCTTATCAAAAAACCTCCGCTATAGTTAATTTAGCAGAAAAAACAAAAAAAAAATTAAACGAACTATCTTTAGATCAACTTAGAAAAATTGAACCTAAACTTACTGAAGATGTTTTGAAAGTGTTTGATTTAAACAATTCTATCAATTCAAAAAAATCTTTTGGAGGAACATCTTTTGATAATATTAAAAAGATGATAGTGAAATACAAAAAAGAAATATGATTAAAAAATTAACTATAATAGTCTTATTTTCAATCTTATTAGTATCCTGTGGAAAAAAAGGATGCCCGAAATATTCGAGTTCAGATAATGAGAAATGTGACCCAATATTTAAAAATTAATGAAATACAGTAAAAAAAAACTTTTTATTGAGAAAGTAAGTGTTCTTAATATTGCTAATAAATTTCAAACTCCAGCCTATTGTTACTCATACTCAAAGTTAAGAGATAACATAAATACTTTTAAAGAAAATTTTAAATCCTTTTCTCCATTAATCTGCTTTTCAGTAAAATCAAATACCAATGTAAATATAATTAAAGAAATTAAGAGATTTGGTTTAGGGGCTGACGTTGTCTCGAAAGGAGAACTTATGTTGGCTTTAAAAGCAGGAGTCGATCCAAGCAAAATAGTATTTTCCGGAGTTGGTAAAACTAATGAAGAAATTAATTTTGCGATTGAAAAAAAAATATTGCTTATTAATGCTGAATCGAAAAGTGAAATTCGAGAAATTGATAAAATTGCAAAACGAAAAAGACAAATAGTGCAAGTTGGGATAAGACTAAACCCAAATACTGATGCAAAAACGCTTAAACAGATTTCTACTGGTAAGAGTGAAAATAAATTTGGGGTGAACAGTAAAACTTTTTACGAACTTGTAAACTACTGTAAAAACACAAAAAATATCAGTCTACAATGTTTAAGTGTTCACATAGGTAGTCAAATATTAGACCACAAGCCATATGAAAGAATGCTCAAAGCTGTAAGTAATATAATTAATAAAACCAAACACAAATTTAAATTTGTCGACTTAGGTGGAGGAATGGGAATTTCTTACAGTGATAAAGTTAAGAAGCTTAATTATAAAAAGTATAACCTAGCAATTGAAAATTTTTTAAAGGTGCATAATACAAAAATTATTTTTGAACCAGGTAGATCAATAATTGGTAATACAGGAACTTTATTATCTAAAATAATTTATATTAAAGATGGTGGGGCCAAAAAATTCATTATTTTAGATGCTGCAATGAATGATCTTATGAGACCGGCTTTATATGGAGCAGTTCATAAAATCTTACCTGTTGATAAATCAACCAGTGTCTCAAGAAATGCTTATGAATTTGTAGGTCCTATTTGTGAGAGCACAGACAAATTTGTAACTTTAAAAAAATTTCAAAAACTAAAAGAAAAAGATTTTGTAGCTATATGTGATGTTGGTGCCTACGGTATGTCTCTAAGCTCTAATTATAACCTTAGACCAAAAGCTGTTGAATTATTGATAAAAGGAAGAAAAATTAAAATAATTAAAAATAGACAAAAGCATACAGATTTAATTTAGCTTTTGATAAAGATGATCAGAAATTCATTATTCTCAATATTTTTTTTTGTAGGAATAATTATTATTTCAATAATATTTTTGCCTGCATTACTTTTACCAAGGAAAATTACCTTGCTTGGTGGAAAATTGATGGGTCATTGGGCTGGGTTTTGTTTAAAATTTTTTCTATCTGTAAATATTATTATTAAAGGTAAAGAAAACATTATAACTGACCAAAAATTTTTTATTGCTGCCTCCCACCAATCTATGTTTGAAACATTTTACCTACAAACTATTTTCAATTCACCAGTATTTATTTTAAAAAAAGAGTTATTACGAGTTCCGGTCTTTGGATGGTACTTAAAAAAAATTGGATCTATCTCTATAAATAGAAACAAGATAAGTAGAGACAATTTAGGATTTTTTGAAGGTATTTTAAGAACAATAAGTAGTAGCGATAGACCATTGATAATTTTTCCTCAAGGAACACGAGTTTTACCTGAAGGACGTCCTCCCTTTAAGAAAGGAGCAACCAGAATTTATCAGGAGCTAAATATAGCCTGCCAACCCGTAGCTGTTAATTCTGGTTATGTATGGCCAAAAAAAGGTAAAAAAAATAGTCATAAAACAATAACTGTTTCTATTTTAACACCTATTAATGCTGGAATTGATAAAGAAAATTTTTTACAGATTTTAGAAAGTAAAATTTATAATGAACTCAACTTATTAAATTAGCCTTTCATTGGCATAACAACATAAATACTATCAAAGTCGCCTGGATCTTTTATTAAAGCTGGAGAACCTGTGTCATTAAAAAATATCTCTACTTTTTCTCCATTTAATTGAGAAGCTACATCTAATAAATATCTAGAATTAAAACTAATTTCTAAGTCGTGATCAAATTTTGTGTTCAAGGTCTCCTTACCATCGCCACTGTTAGCATTATTAACTGATAAATCTAATGTATTTTTAGATAAACTAAATTTTACTCCATCTTTTTTATCTAACGAAACTGATGCTACCCTATCAACAGAATTTAAAAATAATTTTAAATCTATTTCTAATTTTTTTTGATTATTTTTAGGAATTACCTGAATATAATTAGGAAATTTACCATCTATCAGTTTTGATATTAATATACTATTATTTAATTCAAACTTAATTTTAGATTTAACATTTGAAACCTTTACGTCACCATCATAGCTATCCAAAAGAGAACATAGCTGAAATATTGTTTTTTTTGGTAATATTATTGGATCAAAATCAATTTTTTTATCTAATCTAATTTTAGAAATAGACATCCGATGACTGTCCGTTGCAACAGCTGTAAGATAATTTTTATCTTCTACCTCTGTTTGATGAAAATAAATTCCACTCAAGTAATGTCTTGTTTCATCATTAGAAACTGAAAATTTACATTTATTTAGTAATTTCAAAAGTTGTTTAGATTTAATAATAAATTCATTTTGATTAAAGTTTTCATCTGTAAGAGGAAACTCTGATGGACTAAGACAATTTAAGTTAAAAACAGATTTCTCAGACTCTAAATGAAGTTTACTTGTTTCATTCAAAGTTAAATTAATTTTTTTTCCAGAGGATAACTTTCTGACAATATCATATATAGTCGATGATACCGTTGTAGTTTTTCCCTCCTCTAATACTTCCACATTATTTATTTTGTGTATAAAAATTAAATCCAGATCTGTTGCGGTTATTATTAAGTTTGAATTGTTCGCGTCTATTAAAATATTAGATAAAATTGGTAAAGTACTTCTCTTTTCTATAACCCCCTGACAATAGTTTAGTGCTTGCTGAAGGTCTTGTTGATTAACGTTAAATTTCATTATCTTTATTATTATATAATATTTGATTTTTTAATTTGTTAATATTGTCAACCATCTCAGGATCTTTTTCTTTTATTTTTTCAATAGTTTTAACAGAATGTATTATTGTTGTGTGGTCTCTATTTGAAAATTCTCTTCCAATTTCGGGTAATGATTTTGAAGTAAGAATTTTGGTTAAATATATTGCTGTTTGTCTAGGCCTAACGAGATACCTTGATCTTCTCGAAGACAACATCTCATTTTTACTTATCTTGAAAAACTTACACACCACTGTTTGAATTAAATCAATAGTGACCTTGTTTTCAGATAGATTTAATAAATCCTTCAGGACTACTTTTGTTTCGGATAAATTTGGGACTTTTTCGTAAATTCTTGAGAAAGAAACTACCCTGTTTATTGCTCCAACTAACTCTCTTATACTCACTTTGATTTCGGTGCTTATAAAATCTTGTATGTCTTTTGAAATCTGTAATTGGTCTGAATATATACTATTTAATTCTTTTGTTTTTTTTTGAACAATTTTTTTTCTTAAATCTAAATCTGGTTTTTGAATATCAACTACTAGTCCACCTGAAAATCTAGATTTAATTCTTTCTTGAATTCTTGATAATTTATTAGGAGGTCTATCAGCAGAGACAATTATCTGTGAACCTTTATCCAATAGAGCATTAAAGGTATGAAAAAATTCTTCTTGCATGGCCTCTTTACCACTTATGAATTGAATATCATCAATTAACAATATGTCAGTGTTTCTAAAGTATTCTTTAAATTTTACCATATCATTTGATTTGATTGATTTTACAAATTGATACATAAAACGTTCTGCTGAAATAAACATAACTTTGTTATTTTTTTTTAACTCATAACCAATCGAATTTAACAAGTGAGTTTTACCCATTCCTACACCACCATAAATATAAAGTGGGTTGTAATGCGAAATATTTTCTGAAACCTTTAGTGATGCCTCGTAAGCCAACTTATTACTTGATCCCGTAATAAAATTATCAAATCTTTTATTAGGATCAATTCGATTATATTGTAAATAAGAGTCTTTAATAAAGGAAACATTCTCTTTTAAATTAATTTCTTCTAAAGCATCATTAGTTTTAACAGAATGATCTGGTTCAACTATTCTAAATTCAATTCTGACAATATCTTTTTTATATGTTTTAATAATTTGTAATATTTGATCTAAATATCGTGATGTTATCCAATCTCTAATAAATCTAGTTGGTACAGATAACAATATATAATTATTAAATTCTTCTATGAATGAAATTTTTTTTAACCAACTTTCATAAACTTCTGATCCTAATTTATCTTTCATGTCAGCTTGAACCAGTCTCCAGTCAAAGTTATTCGACTTAAAATTATCTATATTTTGATTGTTTGTAAGTTTATTCATAAGCTTGGAAGAAACTTAGTTAGAACTCATTTAAAATAATTTGCAACAAGTTAATAAAAAATTTAAAAAAAAAATAAAATCTAGGATTGTGGATTTAGATGTAGCAGAGTTAAATTTTAATTTTTATTTTATTTCAAAGAATTAGAGATTAAAATTTTAAATTGAATCAAACCCTGATTGAATCAAATGTAGATTGAATTTATATAATGTAAATATTTACTAAATCTAAATATAGTAAAACAAGATGATATTTAAATAGATAATGTGCTTACTAAGAGTTGTTTAATTAAATAAGATTTTTTTTAACGCTTAGATTGTAGAAATCTTCTTTGTGATCCTAGAAACATTTCTAGAAGCGTTTTGTTTCTTAATGATTCCTGTCTTAGCAATCTTCATTAGCTCTGAATTGAGCTTAGGCAAAAATTTTAAAGCTTCATCTTTCTTTTTTTCTTCAATTAGAAGGTTCATTTTTTTTAAAGCATTACGGAATCTACTTTTTCTAGACTTATTAACTACTGTTTGCTTAGAAATTCTTCGTATTCTCTTAATTGCTGATTTTGTGTTTGCCATCTGCGCAGGGGTATAACTTGAGAATTTATAGTGGTCAACATAATATTTTACTATATTTGGCAGGAATCACAAAAAAAAGTTGATCTATTTGATGCAATTTTTTTTTTTATAATACCTAAACATCCATTTGCTTTGCATCTGTTTCCTTCTTGCTGATAAACCTTAAACTCTTTTTGATAACCTCCCAATGTTCCAGATATATCTTGAAAATTTCTAATACTAGATCCTCCTTTAATTATTGCTGTATTTAAAATTTTTTTAGAATTCAAAATAATTTTTTTACATTCGTTTTTAGTTAATAATTTTGCCTGTTTAAATGGATCAATTTTGGATATAAATAATATTTCACTAGCATATATGTTGCCAATTCCTGAAACAAATCTTTGATCCAATAAAAAACTTTTAATATCTTTATTTTTATCTTTAAAAAAACCTATCACATAATTTAAATTAAATTTTTTATCAAATGGTTCTGGGCCCAAATGTTTAAGTCTTTCATTTAAAGCATTTTTATTTTTAAATAATTGGAAAAAACCGAAACGTCTCGGATCATTATAGATTATGTTAAAATTATCGAATTCAAATACAACATGATTGTGTTTTTTAGGAAGTGTTGGTGAGTGATAAAAACTAGTGTTTGTAAATTTTGATATTTTAAATCTATCAACAATATGGATTGTTCCTGACATGCCCAGATGAACTAAACAATAATCCCCTTCTGAAAAATGTATTATTAAATATTTTGAAAATCTATCTACTTTAATTATTTTTTTATTTTTAATATAACTTTTAAAATTGTTTGGTATTAAAAATCTTAAATTTCTATTTCTTATTATTACTTTTTTCACCCTTTTTTGATTAATTTTTTTATTTAAGGATTGTCTAACAATTTCTACTTCTGGTAATTCTGGCATTTCACACTATATTCAATATATAATTTTTTATGCAACAATATCTTCAAAATAAAAAAGGACTAGTAAAGGGTGTATTCGATCAAGTCTATGACCGTTATGATTTGATGAATGACTTTATGTCACTTGGTATACACAGACTTTGGAAAAAAAGTTTGATTAACATGATGAGCCCATCTATTAACAAAAAATTAGTAGATGTTGCTTGTGGCACTGGTGATATTGGTAAACTTTTTTTAGACAAAACTAATAAAAAATCTAACGTTACATCCATAGATCCTAACAAAAAAATGATTAGTCAAGGAAGAAATAAATTGTCTCAATATGAAAATATTGAGTGGATTACAGCTCCAGCTGAAAAATTACCACTAGCTGATAACTCTTTTGACTACTACACAATCAGTTTTGGTTTGAGAAATACGAAAAATTTAGATCTGGCAATTTCTGAAGCTTATAGAGTTTTAAAGCCTGGTGGCCGGTATCTTTGCTTAGAATTCTCTAAAATCCAAAACACAAATCTAAATTTTATTTACAAAAATTACTCAAAGTTAATCCCCATAATTGGTCAATTCATAGTAGGAGAAAAAGAGCCCTATGAATATTTAGTAAAAAGTATTGAGCAGTTTATTAATCAAGAAGAATTAATTGATTTGATGCAAAAACACAAATTTCAAAAATGTTCCTATAGGAATTTTTCTAACGGTATTGTTTCAATTCATAGTGGGTGGAAGGTTTAATGATAAGAAAGTTAATTACCTTGTTTAAATTAGGAAGAAAAATTGCAAAATCAGACATACTTTCAATTGCATCAAAGTTTAAAAAACCTCCACTGATTTTAATTGTTTTATTTAAAATATTATCTTTTTCATTTCAAAAAAAAGAAGAGAATAATTTAGATAAAGACGAAGGAGAAAGACTTTCTAGATCCCTAGAGTCAATGGGTACTACTTTTATAAAGCTGGGACAATTTCTAGCTACTAGACCTGATATCATTGGGGAAGAATTATCGAAAAAACTTGAAAATCTTCAAGATCGTTTACCTCCATTTTCTTTAAGTGATGCAAAACAAATCATTAGAGATGATCTTGGAGAAGAGTCTTTTAATTCTATAATTGATTTAAGTGAACCTGTTGCAGCAGCATCAATTGCTCAAGTACATAAAGCAAAAATTAATGACAATGGAACAATTAAAGATGTTGCCATAAAAATTTTAAGACCGGATATAAAAAAAATATTTAATGAAGAAATTGATGCAATGATGTTGTTTGCATTTATAATTGAGTCTTTTGTGAAAAAAACAAAAAGATTAAAACTAATAGAGGTTGTTTTTTTATTAAAAGAGATAACAAATCTTGAAATGGATTTAAGATTTGAGGCAGCTGCTGCTAACGAATATGCTGAGAATACAAAGAATGATGTTGGATTTAAAGTTCCAATGATTTATTGGAATTTCACTAGTGAAAATGTAATGACTCTGGATTGGATTGATGGAGTTTCAATTAGAGAAACTGAAGAATTGAAAAAAAGAAATTTAGATACTAGTAAAATAGCAGAAGATATTATTCAACATTTTCTAAGACATGCTGTAAGAGATGGCTTTTTTCATGCAGATATGCATCAGGGAAATATTTTTATTAATGATAGTGGTCAAATTGCACCAATAGATTTTGGTATAATGGGCAGACTAGATAAAGTTAGTAAGAGATTTCTGGCAGAAATTTTATTTGGTTTTATTCAAAGGGATTACCGTAAGGTTGCTGAAGTACACTTAATGGCTGGGTTAGTTCCAAAAGATGTTCCAATAGACGACTTGGCTCAAGCTTTAAGATCAATAGGAGAGCCCATTTTTGGACAAGAGGTAAAAGATATCTCGGGTGGAAAATTATTGAAACAACTCTTTGATGTGACAGAAAAATTTAACATGCAAACTCAACCACAGTTATTAATGCTACAAAAAACAATGGTTGTAGTTGAGGGTGTTGCAAGAAAATTAAATCCAAGTACAAATATATGGACGACATCTAAACCTGTGCTTGAGACTTGGTTGAGAGAAACAAAAGATCCAATAACAAATTTGAATGAGACATTAAAGAGTACTTCTGAGGTAATTAAGCGATTACCAGAATTTCCTGAGATTATGGATAAAGCTAATCAAGCTTTAACGTTTTTAGCTAGCGGACAAATCCCTCAGAATTCAAACTCCTATACTGCTTTAAATGATAAAAAAGCAGAAATGAATGCTTTTAGAAATCAGTCTGTTATTGGTTTATTACTACTTGTAATTTTTGGACTTATAGTATTTTAATTCTCGAAATGAAAAATCTGTTAAACAAAAAAATTTTATTTATCATATGTGGTGGAATTTCTGCCTACAAAAGTCTTGAGACAATAAGGCTTTTCAAAAAAAGTGGTGCAGAAATCAAAACTATACTTACTGCAAGTGCTAAAGAATTTGTAACACCTCTTTCAATTACCGCGCTATCTCAAGGCAAAGTTTACAGTGAATTATTCAGTGTCGAAAACGAAACTGAAATGGACCATATTTCGCTTTCAAGATGGGCTGATGTTGTTGTTATTGCTCCTGCAACAGCAAATACTATTTCAAAGCTTGCTCAGGGTACAACAGATGATCTAGCTTCGACGGTTGTTCTCGCTTCAGATAAAATTATTTATTTAGCTCCAGCAATGAACGTAAGGATGTGGGAACATCAAACTACTAAAGAAAATTTAAAAAAATTGAAAGATTGTGGTTATAAATTCATTGGACCTGAAATTGGGGACATGGCTTGTGGAGAATATGGTGAGGGCAAAATGTCAGATCCAAGAAAAATTGCTGAAGAAATTGATCAATTTTTTTTAAATAAGAAAAGGAATAAAAATTTAAAAGCTTTAGTTACAGCAGGACCTACTAATGAATACATAGATCCTGTAAGATTTATAACTAATAAATCTAGTGGCAAACAAGGGTATGAGATTGCAAAATCTCTCTCTAAAAAAGGTTTCGATACCACGCTTATTTCAGGTCCCACTAACTTAGAGATTGATGATGATATAAATCTAATTAAAGTTGAAACAGCAGAAGAAATGTTTCTTGCAACTCAAAAAAGTTTACCAACTGATGTGGCAATTTTTGCAGCAGCTGTAGCTGATTTTAAGTTACAAAAAAAGTATACAAATAAAATTAAAAAACAAGAGACATTAAATTTAAATCTTGAAAAAAACGTTGATATTTTAAATTACGTTTCTAACCATAATTCAATGAGGCCAAGTCTTGTTGTTGGCTTTGCAGCTGAGACCAATGACCACGAAAATAATGCAGAAGAAAAGTTAAATAAAAAAAATTGTGACTGGATAATTTCAAATGATGTTGCAAATAAAAATATAGGATTTAATTCTGATTTTAATGAAGTAACTATTCACTACAAAAATAAAAAAATAAATAACGAAAAACTCTTTTATAAAAAAAAGTCTGAAATATCTGATGAAATAGTTGATAGAATTATTGATCAATTAAATTAATGGCAAAAGTTCTAATCAAAAAATTAGCTTCATCTGTTCAATTACCTGCTTATAAAACTAGTGGAGCTTCAGGGATGGATTTAATGGCTTTTATTTCTGAAACAATAATTCTTAAACCACAATCTTCTTGTTTAGTACCAACTGGTATTTCTGTAGCATTTTCAGAGGAATTCGAAATACAAATAAGACCAAGATCTGGTTTGGCAGCTAAAAATAATATTAGTGTATTAAATACTCCTGGCACAATTGATAGTGATTATAGGGGTGAAATAAAAGTTATTCTCTTTAACCATGGAAATAATGAATTTATAATCAATAATAATGATAGAATAGCACAAATGATTTTGACACCAGTTGTTAAAATGGAACTAGAAGAAACAGAAACTTTGCCAGAAACAGTTCGAGGAGAGGGTGGATTTGGCTCAACAGGAAAATGAGCACAAAATTAAGTAAAATAGAAATAGAAAAGTTTTCTCGTCAAATTATTTTAAAAAATATCGGTGCACTAGGTCAAAGAAAGATACAAGATGCAAAAGTTTTAATTATTGGAATGGGTGGTTTGGGGTGCCCTGCTGCTGAATTTTTAACACGCTCAGGAATTGGAACACTAGGTATTGTAGACCACGATAGGGTTAGTTTGTCAAATATCCATAGACAAACTTTGTATACTGAGAAAGATGTTAATAAATCAAAAGTTAAAATTGCGAAGAAAAAATTAAATGAAATTAATCCAAAAACCAAAATAAATATTTTTTATTATAAATTAAATAAAATCAAATTTAATAAAATTATTAAAAATTATGATTATATCATTGATGGCACAGACAACTTTGAAAGTAAATTTTTAATTAATGATATAAGTTTAGATTATAAAAAATTTCTTGTAGTTGGTGCTATAAGTAAGTTTGATGGTCACATTTTTAACTTTGATTTTAAAAATAAAAATAATCCTAGTTTAAGAGACTTTTACCAAGAAGAGGTTGTTACTGATGACATTTTAAATTGTGAGTATGATGGTATTTTAGGAACAGTAGCAGGAATTGTTGGCACAATACAGGCAAACGAAATTCTAAAAAAAATTCTTAATATCGGCAAAAATTTAAATGGATTTATTTTAATTATAGATTTGTTAAATTTAAATATGAGAAAAGTAAAATTAAAAAAAAGAAAATAGTGCTCTTCAAAATAAAAATTAAAAAAATTTCTATATTGTTTTATTTATTATTTTTTTGCACAATTAGTTCTGCAAATGAAATTTTTGTCTCTTTGAAAAAAAATAAAGTAAATGTTCGTTATGGTCCAAGTTTTGACTCTGATATCAAGTATGTTTATAAAAAAATAAATCTTCCAATAAGACAAATAGATAAGAAAGAAAACTTTAGAAGAATAATTGATCTAAAAAATAATAGTGGATGGATACATGTTTCACAATTAAAGAAAAGTAATTCAGTAATTGCTACTGAAGATAAAGTTTTATTTAAAAAACCAACATCATTTGCTCAACCTATTGCATTAATTAAAAAAGGTAGATTACTCATTGTTCAAAAATGTGAAAAACAATGGTGTAAAATAGAAACTGATAATTTAAATGGATGGATAAAAACTGGAAATCTTTGGGGCTCTATTAACTAAAATCTGCCGATAAAGAAGCTATATTTTCTTTAGTTAGTTTTGTAGTGTGAGAATACTCTTTATGATCCATTCCCAATTCAACGTCAATCTCATTTGATTTAAATTTTTGAATTTGTTCGTCCGTAAAATTAAAATGCACAAATTGAACTGAAGATGCTTTACCTTCAGTAGATGTTCTATCAACATCTTCCTCTGGCACAGCTTTAATAGTTTCGCCATTCAGCTTCATAAAAACCATTTGTTCAATTCCGCCAACTTTACCTAAAAATGCTGCTCTAGATATAGGGTTATCTATTTCAAACATTAAAGTAGCAGTTAATTCTTTTCCATTTGGAATTAGCGGGTTGTACGCTATTAGTTCATCTTTTAATTGTTCATCTCCGCCCTTTTCGATGTAAAGCATTTCTTGAACTTGAGCTAGCATAGTTTCGTAACTTTCAAAATAGAATGTTGCGTAAGGTCCTAGTGCAATTCTTCTATCTTTTTTAAAACTTACAATACTTTTTCTTAACTCTTTTCTGTTTTTAATATAAGCCTCTAATGGCATTATATCAGATTTTTGTATCTCTCTTTTTTCTTTAGGCATGATCATAACCTATAACTTTTTGCCATAAGTTCTATAGGGTGTAGTGCCTCATCATTAGAAATATTTGTATCCACTTCTAATTGTTTTAAATGCTTTCCAGCTAAAGGACAATCAGATGCCATGTACTTATTATTTTTATTTTTTATTTGTCTTGCGGTTGGTCTCCCAACTTTATTTGCTAGATCATGTGTTTCCTTCATCACTCCAAAGGTTCCGCCGTGGCCGGCACATCTTTCGACAACATCAATTTTTACATTAGGAATATTTTTTAACATATCTCTAGCTTTCATGCCCATGTTCTGAGCCCTTGCATGACAAGCATGGTGAACGGTTACTCCACCATCAATTTCCTCTAATCCTTCGGCTAATCCCTCGTTATTAGCTATATCGACCACATACTCATCAATATCCATGACATTTGAAGATAATTTTTTTATATTTTCATCTGCAGGTAATAATAACGGCCATTCAAATTTTAACATCAATCCACAACTAGCTGTTAAAGTTATAACTTTATAACCTTTATCAATCCATTCAATTAAATCTTTTGATACTTTTTTAGCTTGATCAACTACTTTTGGAAGGTCTGCCTGTTCCAAGAAAGGCATTCCACAACAGCCTGGGTAAGCTTCTTGAACTTCCACACCATTTTTTTTTAAAACTTTTAATGCTGCCACACCTGTACTTTTTTTATTAAAATTTACAAAACATGTAGAATAAATAACAACTTTTCTGTCTTTATTGATTAAATCATACGTAATTTTATCATTATTCTTTTTAAAAAAATTTGAAAAGGTCTCTGAGTTATATTTTGGTAACTGAACTCTTTTATCTATTCCAGATATGAATTCTAAAATTTTTCTTATAAATTTATTTTTTATATTTGATGCCCAATTTACAAGTTTAGAAAACATCACACCAATTTTTGCGTTTCTATCAATTTTAGCTAATTGAGTTGGTATACTTGGTAATTTTCCTAACTTTTTCTGTGCGGTCCTGTATCTCAACATTAAATGAGGAAAATCTAAATCAAAGTCATGGGGAGGGACATACGGACATTTAGTCATAAAACACATGTCACATAAAGTACAAGCATCTACAACAGGAGCAAATTGATCACTGGATAAACTCTCAACATCTTCATCTTTAGACTCATCGATCATGTCGAATAATTTTGGAAAAGAATCACAAAGATTAAAGCACCTTCTGCAACCGTGACAGATATCAAATACTCTTCTCATTTCTGAGTCTAATTTTTCAGGATTTAAAAAATCAGGATGCTCAAAATCTATTGGGTGTCTGGTTGGTGCATCTAAGCTACCTTCTTTACTCATATTATTTGGATTTTATTTAGATTTTTTAGTGGACAAATTAATGTCCACTAAACAAATTAATTAGCTAATAGACTCTAAAGTTTTTTGGAATTTACCAGCATGAGATTTTTCAGCTTTCGCTAGAGTTTCAAACCAGTCAGCAATTTCTTCAAAACCTTCTTCTCTAGCTGTTTTTGCCATACCTGGGTACATGTCTGTGTACTCATGTGTTTCACCTTGTACAGCTGAAGCTAAATTTGCTTTAGTTTCACCAATTGGCATACCAGTTCCTGGATCTCCAACTTCTTCCAAATACTCTAGGTGACCATGCGCGTGGCCAGTCTCGCCTTCGGCAGTTGACCTAAAAACTGTTGCTACATCATTGTAACCTTCGATGTCAGCCTTTTGTGCGAAGTAAAGATATCTTCTGTTTGCTTGACTTTCGCCAGCAAAAGCTTCTTTTAAATTTTCCTCTGTTTTACTTCCTTTTAATGACATTTTATTCTCCTTAATTTAATGATTTCTTACCATATAATGGTTTTAAGTTGATTGTCAACAGTTTAGAATAATTATAATATATAATTTAAGTTATTGATAATATTAAATTAATTTTGATTTTGATTATCACTCGCAACTCTAACCAGAACTTCTACTGAATTAATTTTTTTTCCAGTTATATTTTTTTTAACATTGACTGTTTCTATCTCATTTTCATCACAGTCAATTAATTGGTGAGTATCTTCATCATAAAAATGATGATGAACAGTGGTGTTAGTATCAAAATAACTTTTGTCAGAGTTTATTGATATTTCTTTCAAATATCCTTTTTTTTGTAATGCATGAACAGTGTTATAAACTGTTGCGAGAGATATTTTTTCGTTTAGCTCTTCAGATATCTTTTTAGCAAGATCGTTGATTGTGAAATGAAAAGTTTTCTCTCTGTTAAACAAAACCTCACAGATTTTAACCCTTTGCTTTGTAGGTCTAAGTCCAGTTTCTCTTAACTTTTCAATAAAATTGAAGTTTTTTGTCATATTTCTTTATAATAATTCTAAACTAAGAATAAGTTGTATTGTTTTATTATATTATATTATCATTAAATCAAGTAATAAGGGAACTCAATTTTTATGAAAAAAAACTCCTATAGCTACGATGACTTAATTACTTGTGGAAATGGTGAACTTTTTGGGCCTGGTAATGCTAAATTACCCCTTCCTCCAATGCTAATGTTTGATAGAATAACTGAGATTAACGACAATAATGGGACTTTTAATAAGGGATCCTTAAAAGCTGAATTAGATATTAAAGACAACCTTTGGTTCTTTGATTGTCATTTTAAATCAGATCCTGTCATGCCTGGTTGTTTGGGGTTAGACGCTATGTGGCAGTTGGTTGGCTTCTACCTTGGTTGGCTGGGAAACCCTGGCAAGGGTAGAGCATTAGGAGTTGGAACTGTAAAATTCACAGGTGAAGTGTTGAAAAATGTTAAGTTAGTAACGTATAAGATTGATATGAAGAAAATTATGTCCCCAGGGGGAACAACTGTAGGACTTGCAAATGGGTTCGTTTTCGCAGATGATAAAAAAATTTATTCAGCAGATAGTTTAAAAGTAGGATTATTTAAATAATGAGAAGAGTAGTAATTACTGGTTTAGGAGTTGTTTCGTGTTTGGGTAATAATCAAGAAGAGGTACATCAATCTTTAGTAAATTCGAAATCAGGAATTTCTTATGCAGAAGAATATAAAGAACATAATCTTAAATGCCATGTTCACGGAAAACCAAATATAAAACTTGAAGATCATATTGATCGAAAAACAATTAGGTTTATGGGTTCAGGCTCTGCTTATAACTATATAGCAATGAAAGAGGCAATAGAAGACTCTGGATTGGAAGAAAGTGAAGTAAGTAATTTTAAAACTGGGATAGTGATGGGTTCAGGTGGACCCTCAATTGAAAATGTTATCTTAGCAGCTGATAAAACTAGAGCCAAAACTCCAAAATTAATGGGACCGTTTATTGTTCCAAGAACTATGGCCAGTACAGCTTCAGCTACACTTGCCGTTCCGTTTAAAATTAAAGGCACTAACTACACAATGAGTTCGGCTTGTTCAACGAGTGGACACTGTATTGGAAATTCGATGGAACTAATTCAAATGGGTAAGCAAGATATTGTTTTTGCAGGTGGTAGTGAAGAAGTTCACTGGGCAATGACTGCAATGTTTGACGCCATGACTGCTTTAACATCGAAATATAATGATACCCCAGAGACCGCATCAAGAGCTTATGACAAAACTAGAGATGGTTTTGTAATTGCAGGTGGTGGTGGAGTGTTAGTACTTGAAGAATACGAACATGCCAAAGCAAGAGGGGCTAAAATATACGCTGAATTAACTGGTTATGGAGCAACTTCGGATGGATACGATATGGTAGCTCCATCAGGTGAAGGAGCAGTCAGATGTATGAAGATGGCTATGGCAACATCTAGAAATAAAATTGATTATATAAATACTCATGGAACTTCTACTCCAGTTGGAGATATTACAGAACTAAATGCAATAAAAAATACTTTTGGAGATGATATTCCAAAAATTAGTTCAACTAAATCACTATCAGGACATCCTTTAGGAGCTGCATCAGTTCATGAAGCAATCTATTGTTTGATTATGATGAAAAATAATTTTATAGCAGGTTCTGCTAACATTAGTGAAATGGATGAACAGGCTAAAAAGTTTCCTATAGTTGCTAAAACCGAGACAGGAGCAACTTTAAATACAGTAATGTCTAATAGTTTTGGTTTTGGTGGAACTAATGCTGCTCTAATTTTTGAGAAAGTATAATCATGAGTTTGATGAAAGGTAAGAAAGGATTGGTAATGGGAGTTGCCAACGAAAGATCTATTGCTTGGGGTATTTCGCAAAAACTTTCAGAAGCTGGAGCTGAACTTGCGTTCACTTATTTAGGTGATGCTTTAAAGAAAAGAGTTGTTCCTTTAGCAGAAAAATTGAATTCAAAAGTTACATTTAGTTGTGACGTTGAAAAAAAAGAAGATGTAACAAAATTATTTGAAGATATTAAATCTCAATGGGGTGAAATTGACTTTGTAGTTCATGCAATTGCATTTTCAGATAAGTCAGAATTATCTGGTGAATATTTAAACACTACTAGAGAAAACTTTTTAAGAAGTATGCTAATTTCTTGTTTTTCATTTACAGAAGTTGCAAAAGAAGCTTCTAAAGTAATGAAGGAAGGTGGTAGTCTAATTACTTTAAGCTATGAAGCAAACAAAGCTATCCCAAATTACAATGTGATGGGTGTATGTAAGGCTGCTTTAGAATCTAGCGTTAAGTATTTAGCAAGAGATTTAGGTGCTAAAGGCATGAGAGTAAATGCAATAAGCGCAGGTCCGATTAAAACATTAGCAGCTTCAGCCATTGGAGATGCAAAATTCTTATATAAATGGAATGAAGACCATTCTTTACTTAAAAGAAATGTAGATATTCATGATGTTGGAAATTCGGCACTATATCTACTAAGTGATCTTGCAAACGGTGTTACTGGTGAAATTCACTATGTAGATGCTGGATATAATAAGGTTGGGATGCCAGATCCTAAGAATATTACCTAAAATATAGTTAAATTTAGTTAAAATTTGCATTATGCAAAAATTCAAAATCTTAGGTTGTAAATAACTGCATAAATCAAGTTATTTTCCTGCATATAGAAAAATATAGAAAGGAGTAAGAGACTTACCCCCACATAACAAGCAAGCCGGGCGTAAACTAGATAGTTAGATATAAATATATTAGATAAATAGGGGCAAATAAGCCCCTATTTCGAATTCGAATTACTCAGAAGCTTGTTTCATAGAAAGTTTAACTTTACCTCTATCGAAACCAATCACTTTAACTTTTACTTCGTCACCTTCTTTGACAACGTCAGTTACTTTAGCTACTCTTTTGTCTGCTAGTTCTGAAATATGAACAAGTCCATCTTGCTTTCCTAAGAAATTTACAAATGCACCAAACTCCATAATTTTCATAACTTTTCCTGAATAAATTTTATTCATTTCAGCTTTTGCTGTGATGTCTTTAATAAACTGCATAGCGATGTTTCTAGACTCTTCATCAGGAGCAGCAACTGTTACTACACCCTCGTCATTTACATCTACTTTTGCACCTGATTTTTCAACAATCTCTCTAATAGTTGCACCACCTTTTCCAATTACAGCTGCGATATCTTTTTTATCAACAGTTATCTGTTCCATTTTTGGAGTATGTTTTCCAACTTCATCTCTTGAAGTTGATAAAGCTTTATTCATTTCACCCAAGATATGAATTCTTCCGTCTTTAGCCTGCTTTAAAGCCTGCTCCATGATTTCAAAAGTGATACCAGTAATTTTGATATCCATTTGTAGTGAAGTAATTCCATCTTTTGTTCCTGCAACTTTGAAGTCCATATCCCCTAAGTGATCTTCGTCACCTAGAATATCTGATAAGACACTAAAATCATCTCCCTCTTTAATTAAACCCATTGCAATACCTGCAACTGGTTCTTTTATCGGAACACCTGCATCCATTAATGCTAAAGATGCTCCACAAACAGTAGCCATTGAAGATGAACCATTAGACTCTGTAATCTCTGATACTATTCTAAAAGTATATGGAAAAGCCTCTTTTGAAGGTAATGAAGAATTGATTGCTCTCCAAGCTAGTTTACCGTGACCAATTTCACGTCTACCAGTTCCAATTCTTCCAGTTTCACCGACTGAAAAAGGAGGAAAATTATAGTGAAGCATAAATCGTTCTCTTTGAAGACCATCTAAACTTTCAATCCTTTGTTCATCATCAGATGTACCTAAAGTGGTTACAACAATTGCTTGTGTTTCTCCTCTAGTAAACAAAGCAGAACCGTGAGTTCTTGGTAAAACACCAACTTCACATTCTATAGGTCTTACATCAGATAATCCTCTACCATCAATTCTCTTTTTATTTTTAAGAATATCAGTTCTAACAATTTTCTTCTCTAGATTTTTAAGCTGTGAGTTAACATCAAGATCAGAATAATTTTCATTTTCTTCAAAAAGCTTTTTAGCTTTATCAGTAATTTCTGAAATCTGATTTGATCTATCTTGTTTGTCCCTAGTTGCAAAAGCTTTTGTTAAATCTTCTGTAAAAGTTCCCTCAAGTTTTTGTTTAACTTCAGATAAATCTTTCTTCTCAACAGTCCACTCAGGTTTTCTACATTCTTTTGCAAGTTCCTCAATCATTTCGATTACTGGAACAAATCCTTCGTGACCAAATTTGACTGCTGCTAACATTACTTCTTCAGATAGACCTGATGTTTCAGACTCAACCATAAGCACTGCATCTGTAGTACCTGCTACAACTAGATCTAAACTTGAATTTTCCAACTCTTCTTTTGATGGGTTAAGAATATACTTACCATCAATATAGCCCACTCTAGAGGCACCTACAGGACCCATAAATGGCATTCCTGAAATAGCTAACGCTGCTGATGAAGCAGTGATTGCTAGAATATCTGGTTGGTTTTCTTTGTCGTAAGAAATTACCGTTGGCAACAACTGTACTTCATTTTTAAATTCATCAGGAAACAAAGGTCTGATTGGTCTATCAATTAATCTAGAGATTAGTGTTTCACTTTCAGTTGGTCTTGCTTCTCTTTTAAAATATCCACCAGGGATTTTTCCACCTGCGTAATACTTCTCTTGGTAGTTAACTGATAAAGGAAAATAATCCATGTCTGGATTTACTTTCTTTGCTCCAACGACTGTTGCTAGAATAACTGTTTCACCACATGTTGCGATGATTGCCCCGTCTGCTTGTCTTGCTACTTTACCTGTTTCTAAACTTATTTTCTTTCCTGCTACTTCTATTTCCTTCTTGTGTACTTTAAACATTTCATTTCCATTTCGTTTCGTTCGTTTCGTTCCATTCCGTTCTATCTATCTTGACTTCTATTTTCTTAAATTCAATTTCGACAGTACATTCTTGTAAGAATCCATTTTTGTTTTCTTTAAGTATTCTAACAATTTCTTTCTTCTATTGACTGCTCTCAACAATCCAACAGACGAATGTTTGTCTTTTTTGAATTGCTTAATATGTTTAGAGAGAGTTTCAATTTTCTCTGTTAACAAAGCAATCTGTATCTCAGAGGATCCAGTATCTTTATCATGCATTGCTAATTCTTGTGCCTTTTTGTTCATGCCTCGTTTTTCCTATTTATTTGTTTGTTTTATTAAGTTTTCTATTTTTTCCGCATACTCAAAAGACTCGTCTTTTCTAAAAAGTAATTTTGGTAAAAATTTCATAACCACTTTCTGTGATAAAATTTTTCTTATTAGAAATGAGTACTCTTTTAATGTATTTATTGTCTCCTCAGCATCTTTTCCTCCTAATGGAAGTACATATGCTTTAGCAATTTTTAAATCTGGACTCATTCTAACCTCAGTAACCGTTATCGTGTTTGTTTCTAAATTGGGGACTTTAGCCTCATTTCTGATAAAAATCATGCTTAAAGACTGTTTGATCATTTCTCCAACTCTAAGCTGTCTTTGTGAAATTGGTTTTCCTATTCTATCTGCCATTAAATTGACCTCTCTGTAGAAGTAACACTAAAAGCTTCTATTGTGTCATTTTTTTGGAAATCCATATAATCTTTAACTGTTATTCCACATTCTTGTCCATCACTAACCTGTTTTACTTGGTTTTTTTCTCTAAAAATAGTTCCAACTTTTCCAGTATAAATGATCGCTCCATCTCTAATTATTCTAACATCTGAGCTACTGGTAATTTCACCTTCAGTAATTTTTGAACCTGCAACTTTACCAGCTCCAGAGACTTTAAAAATTTCTAAGATTTGCGCTGATCCGGTTATAGTTTCTTGAACATCTGGGGTTAATAGTCCCGACATTTTTTGTTTAATATAATCTAGTACTTCATAGATAATATTGTATGAAGAAATTTTTATTTTTTCGTTTTCAGCAAGTTTTTTTGCTTCTTTACTTGGCTTAACATTAAAAGCGATTAGCACAGCATTCGACGCTTTTGCTAATGTAACGTCAGTTTCTGTAACCATTCCAATGTCCGCTAAAATAATTTTAGGTTTAACTTCATCATGTTTAATTTGACTAATCGCATTTTTAATTGCTTCAGAAGATCCATGTACATCAGATTTAATAATTAAATTTAATTCCTCTGAAGATTTGTCTGAAAATGCAGATTCTTGCGTAGCAAATGTTAAAGGATTTTTTCCATCCTTTGTCTCTTCTGCTCTGTTTTCACTTAGTGTTTTAGCCTCTTTTTCACTCTCAAGAACAATGAAGTCATCTCCTGCTTTTGCTGCACCATTAATACCTAAAATTTCAACTGGAGTAGATGGCGAGGCTTCATCAATATTTTTACCTTTATCATTGATTATTGCTCTAATTTTTCCCCACTTCAATCCACTTACAAAAAAGTCTCCTTTTTTAAGAGTTCCTGTAGTTACAATAATTGTTGCAACTGGTCCTCGACCAACATCAATTTTAGATTCTAACACTATGCCTGTAGCTTTAGACTCATAATCGGTTTTCAAATCTAAAATTTCAGCTTGAAGAATTATGGATTCAACTAGTTTATCTAAATTTAATTTTGTCTTTGCTGAAATCTCTACCATTAAAGTATCGCCTGATAGATCTTCGGCAACCAACTCGTGTTCTAATAATTGATTTTTAATTTTTTGTGGGTCTGCATCTGGAAGATCGCATTTATTAATTGCAACAACAATTGGAACATTTGCTGCTTTTGCATGTTTAATTGATTCGATTGTTTGCGGCTTCACACCATCATCTGCAGCAACCACTAATACAACTACGTCTGTTAATTTTGATCCTCTTGCTCTCATTTCTGTAAAAGCTGCGTGACCTGGGGTATCAATAAAAGTTAGTTTATTATCTTGGCTTTCAATTTGGTAGGCCCCTATGTGTTGAGTTATTCCACCAAATTCTCCTGATACAACATTTGCGCTTCTCAAAACATCAAGAACTGATGTTTTGCCATGATCAACATGTCCCATCACTGTAACAATTGGTGGTCTATTTTTTAAATTTTCTACTCTTGTTGCTTTTATTTTCTGAATTATTTCCTCTGCTTTTTCTTCTCTAATAGGATTATGCCCAAACTCTTTAACTAAAAACTCAGCTGTATCTGCTGCAAGAGTTTGATTGATTGTAACTGTTACCCCCATGCCGAATAAATATTTAATAACATTGCTGGATTGCTCAGCCATTCTATTAGCTAGCTCTCTAACAGTGATAGCTTCTGGAATATTGATATCTCTTTTAACTGGTTTGAGACTTTCTTGGTTTTGATCTTTAGATAAATTTTTATTCTCTTTTAATCTTGCTCTTTTAACTGAAGCTAAACTTCTTTCTCTTGCCTCTATTTCATCGCTTAGAGCCCTTGAAACTGTTAATTTTAACTCTCTTTTTTTTGTTCCAGACTTTAAAGTTTTTTTATCTTTTCCATCACTATCACCTTTAAGTCTCTTTGTGGCTCTTTGCTCTGCAAGCTTACGTCTTTCAAAATCATTTGTTATAGGGGGTGATTTTGTTACAAAAGGTGGTTTAATCCCAGTACCCCTACTAAAAGAAGAGGTTGGTTTAGGTTTACCTGGGTTAGCTCTAAAAGATCCTCCTCTATTAGGAAATTTCCCAGTTTGCTTTTCTATAACAACTGCGTTTTTGCTTTGGGTTTTAGCAATCTCTATATTTTTGATCGATTTTTTGGCTGAGCCAGATATTGTTAATTTTGTTTTTTTTTCCATAGCTCATCACTCAATCTTTATAAACAATGTTTCTAGCAGACATAATTAGCTCATCTGCCTCTTCTTTTGATAAAGCAAAATCTTCCAAGTATCCCTGAATTTTTACTCTCTCGCCTTTTACCACATCAAAACCACCAGTTAATTCATCAGATGCTAGATCTGCGAAATCTTCTAAGGTTAAAATTTTTTGTTCACCTAAGGTAACCAACATTCCTGGGGTAAGTCCTTTTAAATTGATTAAAGTATCCTCAAGACCTAATTCTTTAATTCTTGTCGAAATATCTTCTTGATCTTTTTGATGAAATTCTTGAGCTCTTTCTATAAGTGCTTTTGCAGTATCTTCTTCGATACCTTCTATCTTCATTAAATTTTCTGCTGAACTATCTTTGATGTCATCAATTGTTGAAAAGCCTTCTGCTACCAATAACTGGCCAAGCGTCTCGTCTAATTCTAAATTTTTTACAAAGTTTTCAGTTTTTTCTTTAAATTCTAACTGTCTTCTCTCAGAGTCCTCTGCATCCGTCATTATGTTGATTTCATAATTTAACAACTTTGTTGCAAGTCTTACATTTTGACCTCTTCTACCAATAGCTTTACTTAAATTTTCCTCTGTAAGTATTACATCAAGTTTTTTTCTTTCTGCATCAACATTTACTCTTTGAACCTCTGCTGGAGATAAAGCATTTGATACTAAAATAGCTGGATCCTCTGACCAATTAACAATATCAATTTTTTCACCCTGCAATTCATTCACAACTGCCTGAACTCTTGATCCTCTCATACCTACACAGGCTCCAACTGGATCTAGTGAAGTATCAACAGCTTTGACACATATTTTTGCTCTACTTCCAGGATCTCTCGAAGAAGATTTAATTTCTATTAATCCGTCATAAATTTCAGGCACTTCTTGGACAAAAAGTTTTTCCATAAATTTAGGGTGAGCTCTTGATAAAAAGATTTGTTGTCCTCTTGGTTCTCTTCTTACATCATAACAATAAGCTTTAATACGATCCCCAGCCTTGATATTCTCTCTTGGAATTAATTCATTTTTTTGAATAATTGCTTCGGTTCTTCCTAAATCAGCAATTATATTTCCAAATTCTAGTCTTTTTACAATTCCACTTAAAATTGAATCTTTTTTATCTATAAAATCATTAAATTGTCTTTCTCTTTCAGCCTCTCTAACATTGAAGCTGATAACTTGTTTTGCAGTTTGCGCAGCTATTCTTCCAAAATCAAAAGATGGTAAAGGCTGAAGAACCTCATCACCAATCGACTTTTCTTTATTAATTTCATTTAAATTAATTGCATCCTCTAATTTTATTTCTGTATTTGCATTTTCTGGATTTTCAGCAATTATTAATTTTCTAAAAAGTTCAATATCTCCACTATCTCTATTGATTGAAACTTTAATTTCATTTTCTTGACCAAATTTAGATTTAGCCGCTTTTGCGATACCTGTTTCCATTGAACTAATAATTAGTTCTTTATCAATTGATTTCTCTAAGGCTACAGCTTCTGCAATTCTTAGTAATTCTAGTTTATCTGCTCTTTTATTTAACATTTATTTATCTATTCTAAAAAAAAATGGGCAAGAGCCCATTTTGTAACTTCAATAATGTAATGGGAATATAGTAAAGTTTTTTTTTAATTCAACAGAAACTATTTTAAAAAGGCTTTTATTTTATCTATTTTTTCCCAAGAAAAAGAGCCGTTTTCTTCTGGACTTCTTCCAAAATGACCATATGCAGCTGTTTTTTCATATATAGGTTTATTTAGATTTAACATTTCCCTAATTCCTCTTGGGCTTAAGTTAAAATTATCATTAATTTTTTCTACAACGAATTTATTTTTTTCAACATCGTTATCAAATAAATCAACATAAATTGATAACGGTTTAGATACACCTATTGCATAAGCTAATTGAATTAAACATTTGTTAGCAATTTTTGAGGCAACTACATTTTTTGCAATATATCTAGCTGCATAAGCTGCTGACCTATCAACTTTAGTTGGATCCTTTCCTGAAAATGCCCCACCACCATGAGGTGCTGCACCTCCATAAGTATCGACTATAATTTTTCTTCCTGTTAGCCCACAATCACCATCAGGGCCTCCAATAACAAAATTACCTGTTGGATTTACATAGAACTCCTCTTCATTGAAGCCATCTAAAAAAAATTTTGGAATAGAGTTTATCATATAAGGTCTTAATAAATCTCTAACCTGCATTTGATTTACGTCTGCAGAATGTTGTGATGAAATAACAACAGATTTAACTTTTGTTGGTTTTCCATCAACATACTCAAAAGTAACTTGGCTTTTAGAGTCTGGTTCGATGTTTTTAAGTTTACCAGACTTTCTATCTTCAGCCATTAGTCTTAAAATTTTGTGTGAGTAATGAATAGGGGCTGGCATTAACTCTTCTGTTTCATTGCATGCATAACCAAACATTATTCCTTGATCTCCAGCTCCTTCATCTTTATTGCCTGAAGAATCTACACCCATTGCTATATCAGATGATTGGGAATGAAGATGGCTTTCTATTTTTGTAGCTTCCTTCCAAGTGAATCCATCTTGATCATAACCAATATCTTTTATGCAGTATCTCACTTTTTCAATTAAATCATTTTTTTTAATTTCTGGACCTCTTACTTCACCAGCTAAAACGACTTTGTTTGTTGTTGTAAGTGTTTCACAAGCTACTCTTGAAAATGGATCTCCTGAAAGATAACTATCAACTACCATATCAGAAATTCTATCTGAAACTTTATCCGGGTGTCCTTCTGAAACTGACTCGCTAGTGAAAAGAAAATTTTTTAAATTACTCATTGTTAATTCTATTAAATGAAAAAAATAAAAAAATATACAATAAAATTATTAATCCAAAAATTTTATTTCCATATTTAGAAAATACTGTTGGTTGAATTTTTTTAAATTGACTAAAATCAATATAGCCTGTTTCATTAAAGCTAACTTCTTGTTCAATATCACCAATTGGATTTATTATAGCTGATATTCCATTATTTGCAGAGCGTAATACATATTTACCACTTTCAATTGCTCTATATTTACTGTGAATAAAATGTTGTCTTGGTCCAATGGATTGACCAAACCATCCGTCCTCTGAAATATTTATAATAAAATCAAAATCTGGATTATTAAAAATTCTTCCAGAATAAATTATTTCATAGCAAATAAGGGGTAAAAATTTTAAGGAGGAATTGTTTTTATTAATTTTAATTATATTTCTCTCACTTCCTTTTGAATAAGACTGGTAATTATTAGTTAACGTTTTTAAACCAATATATTTAAGTATATGTTCAAATGGTAAAAATTCCCCAAACGGCACAAGGTTATTTTTGTCATATGAATTTAATAAATTTAAACTGTGATCATATACTGAGAGAGAATTAAAATATTTAACAACACCATTCTCAATAGATTTACTATTTATACCAAGGACTAATAAATGATTTTGATTAAAATGATTTTCAAATAACCATTTGTAATCAACTATTTTTTCTCTAGATATGCCTGGCAGTATTCCCTCTGGCCACACAAAAATAATTTTTTCGTTTTTATCAGGCTCACTGAGTTCAATTAAATCCTCAATAGCTGTTATTGGATCAATATTAGAATAAAATCTATCTAATTTAATCTTGGAACCAATAACTCTAACCTTATAATCAATAGAATTTATTTCAGCTTCAGTAAAAACCTTTTTGGACTGAGATCCATAAAGATACAAAATAATTGTGATTAAAAGAAAAAATATACAGACCCATATGTCAGCTCTTGTATCCCTTAAAATAAATACTGCTGGACTTATAAATAGTGAAATGCAAAATAAATTGAATCCGTAGGTACCTATAACAGAGGTGATATTTAAAATTTCTAAATGATTTGAGAAACTATAGGCAATTAAATTCCATGGAAATCCTGTTAAGATAGAACCTCTAACATACTCTATTAAACCAAAAATTAAAGAAAACAGAAAGAAAGATGAAATTATTTTTTTAGTTTTAAAAATAAAAAATAAAAATGAAATTAGTCCATAAAATAAGGCTAAAAAAGCTGGAATAAGAATTAATGTTACTGGGATCAAAAACTTAAAAGTCTCATCAAAAGTTAATGAAATTGATATCCAATAAAGATTTGAAATGAAATAACCAAAACCAAAAAACCATCCATAAAAGAAGAATATTTTTTTATTTTTAGTTTCTTTTGACCTATTTATTAAAAAGGCAAATAAAAAACTTAGGGTAATAAAGTTAATAATTATATAGTTAAAAGGTGGTAAACTTAGGGACGTTACGGCCCCTAAAAATATTAAAAATATAAATTCAATATATGATTTTTTAGTCAATTTATTTTGTTTTAGAAATTACGAACTTGTATATTTGTGCCTCTTCTTTTAACATTTTTTTATAATCTTTATTTTTTTTATGATCAAAACCTAATAAATGGAGGAAACCATGGATGAATATTTTGGTCACTTTCTCTCTAAAAAGCTTTGTATTTAATGATTTAGGTTTGTTTATAAAATTATAACTAATTATTATATCTCCTAAATAAGTTTGTTTAGAAATTCTAACTTTTTTAGTTGATGGAAATGACAAGATATCTGTGGGCTTATTTTTTTTTCTAAAAAGTTTATTTAATTTTTGAATATTCTTATTATTAGAGAGCAACAAAGTAAAACTTACTTTTTTATGTAAAAACTTATATTTTTTTGGGAAAGCATTGCAGATTTTTTGAAAAAAAACATGTTTATTTCTAACCCTTTTTGACCAAGCCTTCTCTTCTGAGAAGACATTTATATTAATCATTCTTAGAGTAAGCTTTTACAATTTTAGAAACGAGTGGATGCCTTACAACATCAGAGTGATCAAAATCAACAACTGATATCTCATTTAAGTGTCCTAATAATTGTTTTGAACGCACTAATCCTGACATACCTTTGTTTGGCAAATCTATTTGGGTGGGATCACCATTAACTACAATTTTAGAATTTTCTCCTATACGTGTTAAAAACATTTTGATTTGAGTATCGGTAGCATTCTGAGCTTCATCCAAAATTGCAAATGAATTTTTAAGTGTCCGTCCTCTCATAAAAGCTAATGGAGCAATTTCTATATCACCTATTTCAATCATCCTTTGAATTTTTTCAAAATCAAAAAGATCATAAAGAGAATCGTATAAGGGCCTCAAATATGGATCTACTTTTTCTTTCATATCTCCAGGTAAAAATCCTAAACGCTCGCCTGCTTCAACTGCTGGTCTTGATAAAATAATTCTCTCAATTTTTTTTTCTAACAACATTGTCAGTCCTACAGCAACTGCTAAAAAGGTTTTTCCTGTTCCAGCAGGGCCTGCTGAAATTACAATATCACTTTGTCTTAGTGCTCTTACATAATCTTTTTGTTTTTCAGATCTTGGAATTATAGATTTTTTTGGAGTTTTAATTATATCAGTAACATTGTTATTTTTAACTTTTTCACTAATCATAAATTTATCAACTGAAGAAACTATATCTTTACTCTCGATGCTTCCATTGTTAATGAACTGATTAGCTAAAAACTGAATAGCATTTTTTAATAATTCATTCTTTTCTGGATTTGATTTAATTAATATTGAGTTTCCTCTGGAGTACAAACTACAGTTTGTAACTTTCTCTAACTCTTGTAAATTTTTATTAAATTCACCCACAACACCCATCAACAAATCATTATCATGAAATATGACACTTAAAGAATTGTTATCTGAGTAAACAAACTTCAAAGATGGATCGATATTTTTATTTGTTATGCTACTCAATTATTATGCTACCTTTTTATCTAAATCTTCAACAATTTCACCAAATAAAGTGGTTCTATTAAATTTATTAATTTTTACTGGAACAATTTTTCCAATATGTTTTTTATTACCATTGAATACTACTGATGTCATATACTCAGATCTACCAAAAGTTTGGGTTTTGTCATCAGTTAAATTTTCAACCAAAACATTAATTGTTTGGTTTTTAAATAGTTTATTTCTATTCATTTGATTTTCATACAATTTATTCTGGATAGTTTCTAATCTTTGTGTTGAGGTTTTTTTGTCAGTAAGTTCTAAATCAAAAGCAACTGTTCCTGGTCTGGCACTAAAAATAAAAGAATAAGAATTAATAAAATTAACTTTTTCAATTAAACTTAATGTTTTTTCAAAATCTTCCTCTTTTTCTCCTGGATAACCAATGATGAAATCGCTTGAAAATTCTATTTTACTATTAATGTTTTTTAATTTTTCAAAAATGTGCAAATAGTCTTTAATAGTGTGCTTTCTATTCATTGATTCTAAAATTTTATCAGATCCACTTTGTACTGGAAGATGAACAAGTGGCATTAATTTTTGAGAATTTTTATAAACATCTATCAAATCTTCAGTCATGTCTTTTGGATGAGAGGTGGTGTATCTAATTCTTTTAATATCTTGTATTTTTTCTATTTCCAAAATTAAGTTGGACAATCTATTTTTACTGTCATAATATGCATTTACATTTTGACCAAGGAGTACTATCTCTTTAGTCCCCTTTTCAGATAAGTATTTAGCCTCATCTATAATTTGTTGAAAAGGTCTTGAATACTCAGGTCCTCTTGTATAAGGAACTACACAGAAATGACAAAATTTATCACAGCCTTCTTGAATAGTTAAGAATGAGGATACTTTTCCAGCCTCATTTTTTATTTTACTGAAATATTTAAATTTAGAGATAGCATCGAACTCAGTTTCCTCCATTTTTTTCTTTTTTTGAATGTGACTCAATATGGTATCATTAATTTTGTGATAAGATTGAGGACCAATAACTAAATCAATATAGGGCTCACGTTTTAACATTTCTTGATTTTCAGCTTGTGCAACACATCCTGCTATAATTACTAATGGCTTTTCTTTTGATCGGAAAATTTTTTTTACTCTACCTATTTCATGATAAACTTTTTCTTTAGCTTTATCTCTTATATGACAAGTGTTAAGAAGATAACAATTTGCATCTTCATAATTATCTGTTTTTTCAAAACCTATTTTTTTTACCGAGTCAAATATTCTATTAGAATCGTACTCATTCATTTGACACCCAAATGTTTTAATAAATATTTTTTGTGCCATTTTATTAGGATTTCTTCTTAATCCCATAAAGTTCTAGTTTATGGTCTACCAAAGTATATCCATATTTTTCTGCAACTTTTTTTTGGAGTTTCTCAATTTCCTCATCCACAAACTCTATAATCTCTCCAGACTTTACATCGATTAAATGATCGTGATGTCCCTCATTTAACTCTTCATATCTGGCTTTTCCACCTTTAAACTCGTGCTTTGTTAAAATTCCAGACTCTTCAAATAATTTCACTGTTCTATAAACAGTGGCAATGCTAATTTTTGAGTCTATTTTAGAAACCCGGTTATATAATTCATCAACATCTGGATGATCTGAAGCTTCAGACATCACTTGAGCAATTATTCTTCTTTGATCAGTTAATTTAACACCTTTAGATAAACATTTTTGCTCAATTGTTTCTGACATAGTTCAATTCTAACTTAAATAAATAGGTTTAATCAAATTTTTTTTAATTTTAAATTTATCACACAAATTAGGTATATCTTCGTATTTTACATCTTTTAGGTCTTTGAAATCCTCAATACTATAGCAATAATAATCAACTTTTCTTGCAACATTAATTGCTTTTACTATTGATAAGGAGTTTCTTATGCCCGCAAAGCTACCTGGGCCTCTGTTAACATAGATTTTTTGAATATCTTCTATTTTCAGATTATTCAAATTTAAAAAATCTTTGAGAATTAAAGTTAATTTCTCGTAATTAATTTTAGTATTCTCTTTAGTAATATTATAAATATCATCTTTAGTGATGATCATTAAAAATATTTTTTCATTCGTAATATCCATTACAAGCTTAATCATAATTATTATGTTTTCTAATATAAGTTCTAATGCAGATGAAAATAATATCAAATACTATTCCAAAGATGAAGGAATTCTGTCGATTATGTATCATCGTTTTAATGAAACTGAATATCCATCAACAAATATTCAAATGGATATTTTCAAAGAACATATTCAGATAATTAAAAAATCAAACTTTAACTTTCAAAATCCCAATAAGTTTATGGAGCAATTTAGTACTGCAAGATTAAAAAAAGAGATACTCATTACTATTGATGACGGATTTGAGTCCTTTTATTTTGAAGCTTGGCCATATCTTAAAAAAAATAAAATTCCTTTTATCTTATTTGTTTCAACTGAACCTGTAGGTAAAAATGGATATATGACCTGGGATCACATTAGAGAAATTGAAAAAGAGTCTTTTGCTTTAATTGGACACCACTCACATAGTCATGATTATCTCATTGATGAAACAACTGATAAATTTATATCAGATATTGAAAAGGCAAATAAGATTTTTTTAAAAGAATTGGGCTATGTTCCAAATTTATTTTCTTACCCATTTGGTGAATATTCTAAATTGATGAGAGATTATATTTCTAAAAATTTTGAATTTGCTTTTGGTCAACACTCTGGAGTTATTGATGTGAACAAGGATAAATTTGAATTACCAAGATTTCCAATTAATGAAAAATACGGCGAATTAAAAAGATTTAGTTCGATCATAAATCATTTTCCATTGGAATATAAAAGATTATTACCTCTAGAAAAACAATTAACAAAATCTACAAATCCCCCTAAGTTTATGGTTGAGTTTTTTGAAGAACAAAAAAATTTAAATAATATTAATTGTTATTCAAATGAGGCAAACAAATGGGAAAAGTCAAATACCTTCCTTTCAGGTACTTTGCTGTCAATTGAATTTAGAGCACCATTTGAGCCTAGAAGAGGAAGGGTAAATTGTTCTCTTAATGATAACGGTAAGTGGAGATGGTTTGGAGTTCAATTTCCAATTAAAACAAATTAAATTAAACTTTCTAAATCCTTACTAGATGGTAGCAATCGTGCTTCATCAAAATCTTTTAAATTATTCTGTTTTATTATTTCTTGAAGTACCTTTATATATTCAGTTCCTGTTTCCGCATACTTGTCAAGATGATTTGATAAAATTAAACTATCCAATGGTTTATTTCTATTTCTTTGCTTTGTCCTTGCCTTTCTTAAATTCTTATAAGATGAGTGAGTATTAAGATTTCTTAAATAAGCTCTAACTGAAAGCTGTAAACTATGAAATTTCATCACTTTATGCTCTTCACCTTTTTCAGCATTTTTGGGCTTCAATCCTTCACCAGACCATGTCCACTGTCCAAATAAAGCATTGCCTTTTAATGCAAATCTTGAAGTTCCCCATCCTGTTTCTTTCGCTGCTTGTGCTATTGCTAATGAAACTGGAATTTCATCCATTCTAATTTTTAAAGTTGAAAGATCGTTTTGTCTTACACCATATTGTTTATATTTTTTTTCTAACCACTTCTTTTCAATATCTGTATTACTATTTTTACCTAAAATCATAAAAAGTCTTTTTCTATCTATTCTGATTTTATTATTTTCTTTAACAACTAAAGGTAAAACAATTTTAATAAACATTTCTTTTCTTTTTTTCGTGTTAACTATTTTTTTAATCTCTTTGGGAAGTAAACCAATATCAATAGGTTTAACTAACTTTGTATCTCTTACTTCTTCTAAGTCATATTTTACTTCCTTGAACAGAGCATTGATCTCTGAGGTGGTATATCTTACAAGATTTATTTCTGAATTATTTTCCTCTAAAATGTCATAGAGAAGATCCATTTCATCACTCTGCATCCATGTATCGTCCTCTTCAAATGTTTTACCTTTATTCAAGGTTTCATTTAAAATATTCTTAGAGTTATTTGTGAATTCTTTATTATTAAAATTTTTATCTGCGAAATTTATAAAAATTGGTGCAGTGTAGAAAAACGATGTAACAACCAAAACACTTAAAGAAAATCTTGTAAAAGTGTTTAATAGTTTATTTTTTACTCTTTTGTGACTTATTTTTATATTTGTATTCATAATTTAAATAGCGATTACCTCTTTAACTTCAGGTATATAATGACACAATAGATTTTGAACTCCCTGTTTTAAAGTCATTGTAGAACTAGGACAACCTGAGCAACTACCTTGTAATTGTACTTTAACAACGCCATCTTTATATTCTTTAAACTTAATATCGCCTCCATCTCTAGCAACAGCTGGTCTTATTTTTTGATCTAAGATTTTTACAATTTTTTTTTCGATTTCTTCTAGGTCTGGCTCTTCCTCTTTTATATTTTCATCAATAACAAATTCTTTTCCGTCAGAATAGAAGTCATTAATAAAAGAGGTTATAATATGTTTTATTTCATCCCATTTAATTTGGTCACTTTTGTTCACTGATAAAAAGTCTTTTCCTAAGAAAACACCTTCGACACCACTAACAGATAAAATATTTTTAACTAATTCATTATTAATTTTATCTTTATTAGTTATTTCATAAGGACCACTGTTTGAAACATTCTTTCCAGGAAGAAATTTCAATGAATTTGGATTTGGCGTTACTTCAGTCTGTACAAACATAAAATATATATAGTTTATATTTTGGAAATTAAAACTTGATATTAATTTTTTGTTAAAAACCTACAATTTCTTTTATATTTTTAATCTTTTTTGATGCAATTTTGTTAGCCTTTTCAACTCCATCTAGAAGGATAGAATCAAGATGTGATTGATCTTGAAGTAATTTTTTAATCTCCTCAGAAATTGGCATAATTTTATTAGCTAATAATTCAGATAGCTCTTGTTTAAACTCTGAAAAATTCTTACCAGCAAATTTTTCTATAGAAGTTTCTAAAGTTGAATTATTCAAGCTAGCAAAAATTCCTAAAAGATTTTGTGCCTCTAGCCTCCCCTCAAGCTCTTTAATATCTTTTGGCATTGGTAAGATATCTGTTTTAGCTTTTTTGATTTTATTGATTATTTGATCTTTATCATCTGTTAAGTTTATTCTGCTTAAATCTGATAACTCAGATTTACTCATTTTTTTTGATCCATCCTTTAAACTCATAATTCTAGAAAATTCTTTTTGAATTAAAGGCTCTGGAACTTTTAAAAAATCCTCTACATCAAAATCTTTATTAAATTTTTGAGCTATATCTCTGCACAACTCAAGATGTTGTTTTTGATCGTCTCCTACAGGAACGTGGGTGGTGTCATATAACAAGATATCAGCTGCCATAAGAACAGGATAAGAATATAATCCAATGCTAGCTTTTTCCTTATCCTTTCCAGCTTTTTCTTTAAATTGCGTCATTCTATTTAGCCATCCCATACGAGCCACACAACTTAAAATCCAAGCACCTTCTGAATGAGCTGCAACACCTGATTGATTAAAAATTATACTTTTTTTTGCGTCTATTCCACTTGCAATAAATGTTGCTACAGTTTCTCTAATATTTTTTCTTAATTCATTTGGATCTTGTTTGACTGTTATAGCATGTAAATCCACCACACAAAAAATACATTCATTTGCATTGTCATTGTTTAGCTCAACAAAATTTTTTATTGCTCCTAAATAATTACCTAAATGAAGATTGCCCGTAGGTTGCACGCCAGAAAATATTTTTTTACCCATGAATTTAATACTTTAGTTGAATATCGCTTATTTTAAAAGCTTTGATGAAATATGAAATGATAAGGTAAGACGCTAGGCCCAATAATGCTGATAATATTAAATAAAGAGATTTATATGTTTGCTCAAATTCAAGTTTATCTTGAAATAAGTTTAATAAAAATTGAAAAACAAAACCCATTAAAATTGAAGCAATAACTATTTTAAAAAACTTTATTACAAATATTTTATTGAATGAAAAAAAATTTCCATTTTTTAAAAAGACAAATAACAATACACCATTGAACCAGGATGATATTGTTGTTGCAATAGGGATTATTATAAATCCGATTTCATTAAAATAATAAACACTTATTAGGATGTTTAGAACTACAGAAATTAAAGAAATATAAAAAGGTGTTTTGGTATTATGATTGGCAAAAAAGAAACTAGAAAACACTTTGATTAAAGCAAATGCAGGTAAACCTAAAGCAAAATAATATAAAGCAAGACTTGAATTTAATACTGAGTTTTTGTCAAATGATCCATAGCCAAAAAGTGCTGAAATTATTTGTTCAGAACCAAGGATTAATGCAATAGATGCTGGTAAACTCAAAAATAAACTTAGCTCCAACGCTTTGTTTTGAATTAACAAAATTTTATCTTTTTTTTTAGATTGGACGTGTTTTGATAATTGAGGGAGAACTACTACTCCAATTGCAATTCCAGCTATTGCTAAATTTATTTGATATATTCTATCTGCATAATACAGGTATGAAACCGCACTTGCCTGGAATGAAGCGATAATAGTTCCAACTAATATATTTATTTGAGTAACACCTGAAGAAAAAATGCTTGGTAATAATTTTTTAAAAAAAATCTTAACTTTTTCAGATATTTTAATTTTGAAATTAATTTTAAGTGAGTAATGTTTTCTCACAAATTTATACAAAAAAAACATTTGTAATAATCCTGCTAAAGAAACACCATAAGATAAATAATATACCAGGCTATCACCTAAGGAGTTTGAGAATAATAGAACTAAAACTAATACAATATTTAATATTATTGGTGCCCCTGATGCAGCTGCAAATTTATTGTGTGAATTTAATATTGCTGCAAAAAAAGATGCTAAAGAAATAAATAATAGGAATGGAAAAGTGATACGGGTCAGAGTTATAGCTATTGCCATTTTTTCAATATCCCCTACAAAACCAGGCGCAATAAGAGATACAAATACAGGCATAAATAATTGAACAACCAATGTGATTATTAACAAACTTAAAAACAAAAGATTAAAAATGTCATTTGCAAATTTGTTGGATTGCTTTTTGCTCTTAACCATTTCTGATGCATAGCTTGGAACGAAAGCAGCATTAAAAGTTCCCTCTGAAAATAATCTTCTAAATGTATTTGGAATTCTAAATGCTACAAAAAAAGCATCTGCTAACAAACCTGTTCCTAAAAATATTGCAATTAAAATATCTCTTAAATATCCAAGTAATCTGCTTATGATCGTATAAAAACCAAATGTGCCTGTTGACTTAAGTAAGTTCATAAATCATATTAGTCTTAAATTTACCCTAATTGTACACATATTATAACAAATGAAAAAAACAAAGATTGATCATTACACAGATAAAGAAGCTTTAGATTTTCATAAAGAGAAAAAACCTGGCAAGATTGAGATCATTTCTTCAAAAAATATGATTACTAAGAGGGATCTTGCCCTTGCATATTCTCCAGGTGTTGCTGCCCCAGTAAAAGAGATCAGTGAAAATCCAGAAGCAGCTTATGATTATACAAGTAAAGGAAATTTAGTTGCAGTTATCAGTAATGGTTCAGCTATTTTGGGAATGGGGAATTTAGGGGCATTAGCATCTAAACCAGTAATGGAGGGAAAAGCAGTGTTATTTAAAAGATTTGCTGACATAGACTCTATAGATCTTGAAATAGATTCTAAAGACAGTGAGGAAATTATTAATTCTATTAAAAATTTTGCTCCAAGCTTTGGTGGAATTAATTTAGAGGATATAGCAGCTCCAGATTGCTTTATAATTGAACAAAAATTAAAAGAAATTTTGGATATTCCAGTTTTCCATGATGATCAGCATGGTACTGCAATAATTACAACAGCCGCATTAATTAACGCTCTAGATATAAGTGGTAAATCAATCAAAGAAATTAAAGTTGTGGTTAATGGTGCTGGAGCTTCTGCCCAAGCTTGCACTGAATTATTTAAAAATTCAGGAGTGCCTTCAGAAAATATGATCATGCTTGATAGAAAAGGTATAATTTATAAAGGAAGAACTGAGGGAATAGACCAATGGAAGTCAAAATATGCAGTTGAGACTAAACTAAGAACTCTAGAAGACGCAATGAAAGGTGCAGATGTTTTTTTAGGTTTGTCAGCAAAAGGAGTGCTCAAAAAAGAGATGGTTAAGAGTATGGCTAAAAATCCAATTATTTTTGCTTGCGCTAATCCAGAGCCTGAAATTTTACCTGAAGAAATAAATGAAGTAAGAAATGATGCAATTATAGCAACTGGAAGATCAGATTATCCTAATCAAGTTAACAATTTAATTGGCTTCCCTTACATTTTTAGAGGAGCTTTAGATGTACGGTCTAAAACTATTAATGAAAAAATGAAAGTAGCCGCATCACAAGCAATAGCTAAACTTGCAAGAGAAGATGTTCCAGATGAAGTGGTGGCTGCAATGGGTGGTGAAAGACCCCATTATGGAAAAGATTATATTATTCCATCTACATTTGATCCAAGACTAATAAGTGTGATTCCAGCTGCTGTAGCAAAAGCTGCAATGAAAAGTGGGGTGGCTAGAAAAAATATTAAAGATTTTGAAATTTATAAAGAACAACTTAAACAAAGATTAGATCCAACCGTGACTATAATGCAAGGTATAAACTCATTTATAAAGAATAATCAAAAAAGAATTGTGTTTGCTGATGGAGAAGATGAAAATACATTAAAGGCAGCAATTGCATTTAAAAATTCTAAGTTAGGAATTCCTATTTTAGTTGGCAAAGAAAGTAAAATTAAGGAACAAATTAAAAATATTGGGTACAGTGAGAACTTTGATATTGAAATAATAAATTCAAAGGATGAAGAAAAAAGAAACAAATACGTCAAACATCTATTTAAAAAATTACAAAGAGAACAGGGTTTGCTCGAACGAGATTGTGATAGATTAGTGAGGAATGATAGGGTTATATGGGCAACAAGCATGGTTGCGTGTGGAGACGCTGATGGTGCTGTGACCGGAAATACAAGACGTTTTGGTGCATCTTTGGAAAAGATTAAGCAAGTTGTAAATGTTCGAACAGGTGAGATAATGTTTGGACTAAATATGGTGGTTCATAAGGGAAAAACTATATTTATAGGCGATACTAGTGTTCACGAATACCCAACATCAGAACAAATGGCAGAAATTGCAATGTCTACAGCCAGAGTGGTTAGACTTTTTGGATTTGACCCTAAAGTTGCATTTGTTTCGCATTCAACTTTTGGCCAGCCTTTAACAAGTCGAACAAAACATATAAGAGATGCAGTTGAAATTTTAAAAGAAAAAAAAGTAGATTTTGAATTTGATGGAGACATGCAACCAGATGTTGCTTTAAACTCCGAGTACGAAGAATTGTATCCTTTTGCAAAAATTGTTGGTAAAGCAAATATTCTGATTATGCCTGGTCAGCACAGTGCAGCCATATCATACAAGCTAATGAAAACATTTGGAGACACAAAAGTCATTGGACCTTTGCTTATTGGGCTTGGCCTTCCAATTGAGATTGCACCCCTAAGATCTTCGACTTCTGAAATAATTAATTTAGCATCTATAGCTGCCTACTCTTCTGAAGTTATAGATTATAATAAATAATTAATCTTTTTGGATTCTTAGATCCTCAACAAGTATTATACTTGCTATTACATTTTCGACATCTAAGATTTCTTTAGCCTCACTAATCACTAAATCTTTTTCTTCAGATGTTTGGGCTATTCCATATACATATATTTTTTTTTTGTATGTATCTATTTGATAATTTGTAGCTTTAATATTTTTGTTTACTATTAAAGCAGTTCTTAGCTGTGTAGTAATTAAAATATCTTTAGCAGATTGTTTAAAATTAAATTCTTCTTTTATTTTTATATCGTTACGAACTGATCTGGTACCTTTTGTCTCCCATGCAATTTTTGTTATTTGTAATTTCTCCTCAGGTCTATCAACTTTTCCTGTTAAAAAAATTTTTCCGTCAAGTACTTTAGATTTTACTGACAAAAAATACTTTTTATCTTTAGCTAAAAGTCTAGCTGTTAAACTTTTCTGCATAATGGAATCATCTATCTGTGTTCCTAATGTTCTAGGATCTAATGCAACTGAAACACCTGTCCCAAATAATCCTTTGGAGCTGACACCTACACATCCTGACAAAATAAATCCAACAAATATTATTAATAAGAACCTAATTTTCATTTTTTAACTTTAAACAATAATTGTATACTTGCTTTTTTGAAACTTTACTATCTTGACAAATTAAGTCGGTAATTTCTTTTATTGTAAGTTTATTGATCATTTTATTAATTATATTAATATCAGATTGATTCAAATTTTTTGAGTTATTTTGATCAGTCTTTCTATCTGAAATAACAACTGTTAATTCACCTTTTGGTTCTTTTTGAAATTGTTCCAATTCATTTACATTTGCTCTTAAAAACTCTTCGTATAACTTAGTAACTTCTCTGCAAATCACAATTTTTCTATCACTAAAGTGTTTTTTAATTTCAGGTATAATTTTATTAATTTTTTTAGGAGATATAAAAAAAACTAACGTCGAGTTAAATTCGGATATTTTTTTGAGCTCATTTGTTATTTGCTGTTTTTTATCTGGTAAGAAACCATAAAAGAAAAATTGATCAGAAAATCCACTAATAGATATTGCAGTTGCCACTGCTGATGGACCAGGTATTGGTACAATCTTAATATTATTTTTAACACACTCATTAACTAAAACTGAGCCTGGATCAGAAATAGCAGGGGTCCCGGCATCAGAAATCAGAGATATTAATTTTCCAGATTTTAAATATTCAATGATTTTTAAAGTATTTTTTTTTTCATTAAATTTATGATTTGAAATCAATTTCGATTTGATTTCGTATTTATTTAATAAATTTTTTGAAATACGAGTGTCTTCACATAAAATAAAATCTGATTGTTTTAATATTTCTACTGCTCTTATAGTAATATCTTTCAAATTCCCTATTGGTGTTGAAACAATATAAAGACCATTTTCATTATCTTTTATTTTAGATTGTGGTTTAATGATCATAATTTAGCTAAAAAAAATATTATAATAACATTAAAATGATTAAATTATTTAAAATTCTTTTTGTCCTTAAATGTGGAGTATTTTTATTATTTTTTCAAACCGCTAGTGCAAACGAAAAAATTAAAATTGGTTTGTTAGTACCAATGACTGGATCAAATAAAGAGATTGGTCAATCAATTATTAAGGCTGTAAGTTTAGCTATAAAAGATATTGATAATAATTTAATTGAAATTTACCCAAAAGATACAGCTTCCAGACCTAATCAAACTCTAAAATCAGCATTTGAGCTAAAACAAATGGGTATAAAGGTAGTTATAGGTCCAGTCTTTTATGAAAGTTTAATTTATCTGGATGAAATGAAAGATTTAACGTTTTTATCTTTAACAAACAAAATCTTAGATCTTCCAAAAAATGTAATTTCAGCAGGTATAAATTCTACGTCTCAATTCAATACTATTAAAAAATTTTTAGAAAAAAATGATGTTGAAAGGACTATTTTTTTAACACCAATTCGAGAATATGAATTTGAAATTAAAAAAGGAATGAAAGACTCAAAAATAAAGACCTATAAAGAATATGATTATAACACTGATCCAACAAAACTTACCAAACAAATAGAAGAAATCACAAAATATAAAATAAGAAAACAAAATCTAGAAGATGAAATTACAAGAATTAAAAATTCAAACGAACCTAATAAAGAGAAGAAAATTAAAAGATTAGAAAAAAGATACACTATTGGAAATTTAAACTTTGATGCAGTTGTTATCTCTGATTTCGATGAAAGTCTAAAAAGTGTGACCACTTCTCTTTTATATACAGATGTTCAACCTAAAAATAAATATTTTATAACTCTAAATCAATGGTTTGATGAAAGTTTATTAAAAGAAACAGATGTTCAACCAATATATTATCCTTCAATTAATAAAGAGAATTTTGATGATTATAAAATCAAATATTTTAATGCTTTTAATGAAGATCCCACACATTTGTCTCTATTAAGTTATGATTTAGTAGGTCTCATATATTATTTGTCATTCAATTCAGATCTTGCCAATTTAAGTAGACTATTTAAAAAGCAAAACTCATTTAAAGGAAAAATAGGAATATTTGACGTAAAAAATAATAAGATTAATCATAGATTAAACTTTTATAAAGTTGAAAACAAAGAACTCACAAAAATTTTCTAAGTTTTTTAAAAGCAAAATATCTATGATCTATTTTATATTTTTTTGCAGGCTGCATTTCTCCAAATGTTTTTTTTTTACCTTTAGGAACAAAGATAGGATCATAGCCAAATCCATTTGTTCCCTTAGATTCAGTTGAAATAGAACCTTCAATTTTACTTTGAACACAGACAATTTTTTTATCTAAATATGAAATAGATAGTGCACATACAAACCTTGCTCTAATTTTTTTATGTTTCCAGTTTTTGTCTTTTTTACTTAGCTCCCTATAAACTCTCTTAATAGCCTTTTTAAAATCTCCATGTTTTCCACCCCATCTTGCAGAATAAATACCAGGATTTTTATCTAAAATGTCTATTTCTAAACCAGAGTCATCTGCTAAACATATAAGGCCTGTTTTTTTTGAAAAATATTTTGATTTTATTAGAGAGTTTTCTTTAAATGTTTTTCCATTTTCTATTGGACTTTTAAGATTAAATTCATATGTGGAGTGAATTTTAATGTTTTTTGGCAGTAAACTCTTAATTTCATGCAGTTTACCTCTGTTGTTTGTTCCAATAAGTAATTCGTTTATTTTTTGTTTGGGCATCTAGAAATTATCAAATTCCTTACCATATAAGGCTTTATGGAAAAAGAAGAAAACCAAAATACAGCTACTAAAAATCATCAGGAGCCTGAAAAAGATGCAGCTAAACCTGAGGAAAATTTAGATAGTGAAAATAAAGAAGAAACAGCTCAAGAGGCTAAGGAAGAAATTAAAGAGCCTACTCCAGAAGAAAAAATTTTTGAACTCGAAGACAAAGTAGCAAGAACTTTTGCTGAAATGGAAAATCAAAGAAGAAGATTCGAAAAAGAAAAAGAAGAAGCATTTGAATATGGAGGTTATAGTTTTGCTAAGGAAGCATTAAATTTAATTGATAATTTAGAACGTTCAAAGCAAGTTTTAGAAACTGATGAGAAGTTAAAAGATACAGAGGCTCTTAAAAAATCCTTGGAACATTTAGACATTATTAAAAAAGATACCATTTCAATTTTTGAAAAAAATAATATTAAACCCATTGAAAGTTTAAATAAAAAATTAGACCCTAACTTTCATCAAGCAATGATAGAAATAGAGGACGATACAAAAGAACCTGGAACAATTATTCAGGAAGTTCAAAAAGGATTTACCATCAAAGATAGACTTCTTAGACCTTCTTTAGTTGGTGTATCTAAGAAAGTTTCTAAAAAAGAAGAAAAAACTGAGGAAAATAAAGAAAATACAGAGGATAAATAATTCTAAGATCAGCTTGTAGATCAGAATTTAAACCTTATATGACGAATAGGATAAAACATTATGAGTAAAATTATTGGAATAGACTTAGGTACAACAAATTCATGCGTTGCAATAATGGAAGGAACGCAAGCTAAAGTATTAGAAAACGCAGAAGGTGCAAGAACAACTCCTTCAGTTGTAGCTTTTACTGATGAAAGCGAAAAATTAATTGGTCAACCTGCAAAAAGGCAAGCTGTAACAAATCCAGAAAATACCATCTTTGCAGTTAAAAGATTAATAGGAAGAAACTTTGAAGATCCAACAGTTAAGAAAGATGTAGAAGCAGCACCTTTTAAAATAATAAATTCTGAAAAAGGTGACGCCTGGATTGAAGCTAAAGGTGAAAAATATTCTCCTTCTCAAATATCTGCTTTTATTTTACAAAAAATGAAAGAAACAGCTGAAAAATATCTAGGACAAGCTGTAACTAAAGCGGTAATTACTGTTCCAGCATATTTTAATGATGCCCAAAGACAGGCGACTAAAGATGCGGGAAAAATTGCTGGACTAGAAGTTTTGAGAATTATAAATGAACCAACAGCTGCATCACTAGCTTATGGTTTAGATAAAAAACAAAATAAAAAAATTGCTGTTTACGATTTAGGTGGAGGAACATTTGATGTTTCTATTTTAGAATTAGGTGACGGTGTCTTTGAAGTTAAATCTACTAACGGCGATACATTTTTAGGTGGTGAAGATTTTGATAATGCAGTTGTTGATTATTTAGTTTCTGAATTTAAAAAGGACAATGGTATTGATCTTAAATCTGATAAACTAGCTTTACAGAGATTAAAAGAAGCTGCAGAAAAGGCAAAAATTGAATTATCATCTGCTGAACAAACAGATATTAATTTACCTTTTATTACTGCAGACAAAACAGGTCCTAAACATATTAATTTAAAAATGACCAGAGCTAAACTGGAAGCTTTAGTTGAGGATTTAATTGCAAGAACAATTCCACCATGCAAAACTGCTTTGAAAGATGCTGGAATGAGTGCCAGTGAAATTGACGAAGTAGTTATGGTCGGTGGTATGACTAGAATGCCTAAAGTTCTTGAAGAAGTTAAAAACTTTTTTGGTAAAGATCCAAATAAAAGTGTGAACCCAGATGAAGTAGTTGCAATGGGAGCTGCAATTCAAGCTGGCGTATTACAGGGTGATGTTAAGGATGTTCTTTTATTAGATGTTACACCTTTATCACTTGGTATTGAAACACTTGGAGGCGTTTCTACAAAACTAATAGATAAAAATACAACAATACCAACTAAAAAAAGCCAAGTATTTTCAACTGCAGAGGACAATCAACCAGCTGTGTCTATAAGAGTATTACAGGGTGAAAGAGAAATGGCTAGTGACAACAAAGCTTTAGGTAATTTTGAACTTGTGGGTATTGCTCCTGCACCTAGAGGAGTTCCTCAGATTGAAGTAACTTTTGATATTGATGCAAATGGTATTGTAAATGTTTCTGCAAAAGACAAGGGAACTGGCAAAGAGCAAAAAATTCAAATTCAAGCTTCTGGTGGATTAAGTGATGAAGAAATTGAAAAAATGGTTAAAGACGCTGAAGCTAACAAAGAAGCTGACAAGAAAAAAAGAGAGTCAGTAGATGTTAGAAATCAAGCAGATACTTTAATTCACTCTACAGAAAAAAACTTAAAAGAACATGGAGCAAAAGTTTCTGATGCAGAGAAGAAAGCAATTGAAGATGCATCATCAGCTGTAAAGGAAGCTTTAAAAGGTGAGGATATCGAAGATATCAAGAAAAAAACCGAAGCTTTAGTTCAAGCCTCTATGAAACTTGGAGAAGCAATTTATAAATCACAACAGAGCGCTAAACCAGAATCTGGTAAAGATGATGGTAAAGACGATGGTGGTGATGATGCAGGTAAAAAAGACGAAAATGTTGTTGATGCTGATTTCGAAGAAGTAAAAGACGAGAACAAAGAAAAAAGCGCGTAAACTGACATTAAATGTCTGGGGTAATTAAATGGCTAAAAGAGACTATTATGATGTCCTGGGCGTTACTAAAAACGCAAGTCCCGAAGATTTAAAATCAGCCTATAGAAAATTAGCAGTTAAATATCATCCTGATAAAAATCCTGGCAACACTCAAGCTGAGGATAAATTTAAAGAAGCTAGCGAAGCATACGGAATACTTTCTGATAAAGAAAAAAAACAAAACTACGATAACTTTGGTCATGCCGCTTTTGAGAATGGAGGTGGAAGACCTGGTGGAGGATTTGGTGGTTTTAGTGGTGCAGATTTTTCAGATATTTTTGAGGACTTCTTTGGAGATTTTGGTGGTAGTGGAAGATCCAGAAGCAGGAAAACTAATAACAGAGGCTCAGATTTAAGATATGATTTATCTATTTCTCTTGAAGAAGCTTACCATGGAAAAAAACAAGATATAAAATTTTCAACTACTGAAAAATGTGGAACATGCAAAGGAAATGGTTCAAGACCTGGTTCTTCGCCTGATACATGTTCTTATTGTGGTGGTAACGGTAAAATACGATCAAACCAGGGTTTTTTTACTGTTCAACAAACCTGTCCACAATGTAATGGTGCTGGAGAAGAAATCACAAACCCTTGCACTGATTGCAATGGTCAAGGCAAAACTCAAGCCTCAAAAAAAATATCTGTAACTATTCCAAAAGGGGTTGATGATGGTACGAGAATTAGACTGGCTGGAAAAGGGGAAGCTGGAAGCAGAGGAGGATCAACAGGAGATCTTTATTTGTTTATTAACGTTCATTCTCATGATTTATTTAAGAGATCAGATGAAAATTTATTTTTTGAATTTCCTTTATCCCTTGCTGATGCTGCTCTTGGATCAACGATTGAAATTCCAACAATTGATGGAGGCAAAGCAAAAATTAAAATACCTGATGGTACTCAAAATGGAAAACAATTTAGATTGAAGGGAAAAGGAATGCCATTTATGCGAAGAGGTGATTATGGAGATTTATATGTTCAGGTTAAAACAGAAGTCCCTGTTTATTTAAATAAAAAACAAAAAGAATTATTAGAACAATTCAGAGAAATTGAGAATGAAAAATCAAATCCAAGTATTAAAAAATTCTTTCAAAAAGCAAAAGATTTCTGGAAAAATTAAAAGACTAATTAATTAAAAAGAGCTAGTATTTTAATAATGAAAAAAATTAATCTAGGTATTTCAGGTTGTATGGGGAGGATGGGTCAACAACTTATTAAATCATCTAAAAATAATAAAGATTTTAAGTTAAAGGCCCTTACTGAATACATAACCGTAAATAAAAAGATTCTTGGTGTTAAACCTGAGTTAAATTCAGAAGATGCATTTAAGAAAACAGATATAATAATAGATTTCACAATTCCTAAATGCACACTGGAAGTATTAAAAATAGCTTCAAAACTTAAGAAAAAAGTTGTGATTGGAACTACTGGATTTAATAGAGCTCAAGAAAATCAAATTAGAAACTACTCAAAAAAAATTCCGATATTAAAAGCTGGTAATATGAGTTTAGGTGTAAATTTATTAATGTATTTGACTGAAATCACCTCTAAATCTTTAAATGATGATTATTTGAACAAGATATTTGAAGTACACCACAAACATAAAAAAGATTACCCTTCAGGAACAGCTTTAATGTTAGGGAAAGGTATTGCAGATGGTAAAGGTAAAGATCTTTATAATTTAATTGGTAAAAAGTTTTTAAATAAAAAATCTTTTCCCTATGGAAAAAAAATTAATTTTAATTCCTTAAGAAAAGGTGAAATTATAGGAGAACATGAGGTCAAGTTCTCGAGTGGTAAAGAAATTATTACTTTAAACCATGAAGCTTTTGATAGAGCATTGTACTCCGATGGAGCCTTAACGGCAGCAAAATGGCTTATGAAAAAAAAACCAGGTTTGTATTCAATGAGAGATTTGCTTAATTTTTCATAATGAATGAGAAAGAAAAAGCAAAAAAAATAATAAACATTCTAAATAAGATTTATCCTACAGCCCCTGTTCCTTTAAAACACAAAAATACTTTTACGCTTTTGGTATCAGTTCTTTTATCGGCTCAATGTACAGATGTTAATGTGAATAATGTGACAAAGGACATATATCCAAAATATAATAAACCTGAACATTTTGTAAAATTAGGCAGAAAAAAAATTGAAAAATTAATCAAAAGTATTGGAATTTTCAGAATTAAAGCAAAGAGTATCTATTTAATGTCGAAACAAATTTTGGAAAAGCACAATGGAAAAGTTCCAAAAACCTTTGAGGAGCTAGAAAAACTCCCAGGTGTGGGCCACAAAACAGCTAGTGTGGTAATGTCTCAAGGCTTTGGGTATCCAGCTTTTGCAGTTGATACTCATATACATAGACTTGCTCAAAGGTGGGGTTTAACGAATGGTAAAAATGTTGTTCAAACAGAAAATGATTTAAAAAGAATTTTTCCTAAGAGAACTTGGTCTAAACTGCATCTCCAAATAATTTTTTATGGAAGAGAATATTGTAAAGCAAGAGCATGCTATGGATTAACTTGTAAAATATGCACTAATTGTTATCCTAACAGAAAAAAACCCATAAATACAAAAAAAGCATAAAAATGAAAATTTTAGGAATTGGTAATGCAATTGTTGATGTGCTTTGCAAAGTGGATGAAGCGTTTTTAAATATAAATTCTCTGACCAAAAGCACTATGAAGTTAATAGATGAGGTTGAATTTAAAAATTTACTCTCAGGTCTTTCAATTGAAGACACAATCTCTGGAGGATCGGTTGCAAATTCTATCGTAGGTTTGTCACAACTGGGTAATAAAGTTGGATTTATTGGAAAGATCAACGATGACAATTTAGGTCAAAAATATGAAGACGGATTAAAAAAAGAAAATGTTAATTTTTTATACTCAAAAAAAATTGAGCCTATGCCAACAGGAACCTGTTTAATTTTGATAACTCCAGACTCCGAAAGAACAATGTGTACATTCCTTGGTACCGCAGGAAAAATAAGTGATCAGGATGTTGATGCGGGTTTAACCAATAAAGCAGAGATAACTTTTTTGGAAGGTTATTTATGGGACGAGGGAGAACCTAAAAAAGCTTTTGATAAAGCGATTAAAAACTCAAACAAAGTTGCTATGTCTCTCTCCGATCTATTTTGTGTTGAGAGACACAAACCTCATTTTTTAGAACTAGTCAAAAATAAACTTGATATTATTTTTGCTAACGAGCAAGAAATATTATCACTAATTGACAGTAAGTCATTTGATGATGCAATAGAATTTAGTAAAAATTTAAACAAAAGTATTGTTATTACACGCGGCGAAAAAGGAGCAATTGCTATAAATAATGGAGAAGTTGTAGAATGTCTTGCAAAAAAAGATCTTAATATAGCGGACCTAACTGGTGCTGGAGACTTATTTGCTGCTGGTTATTTGCATGGTGTTATTAACAATCTGTCACCACTTGCAAGTTTAAAAAAAGGTACAGAGTTGTCATCAAAAATTATCCAAAAAATTGGAGCAAGAATTTAGGACTTTTTTATCCTTTTAAAGCTTCCTTTGCCTTTTTTAGGTTTAACTATTTTAGGCTTATATTTTTTTGAATATAAGTCTTTAATTATTGGATTTTTTTTATTTAATTTCTTCATTATTAAGTTAATATTACGGCTTACTAACCATCAAATGCCTTATTATATATTTTTAAAATGATATCTAACAGAGAAATATTAAAATATTTTCCTCAACCAATATTTAAATACAAAGTTGATAACTTTGCTTACTTTAATAAAGGCTTATCAGAATATATTTATAAATTGAATGAAGAAGATAAAGAGGGAATCATAAGATCAAATAAAGGTGGTTGGCATTCAAAACCATTTGATTTAAAAGATAAAAATTCAATACAACATAAATTTTTATTAGAAACAACTAAGTATGTATTTGACACTATAAAAAATTATGGATGGAAGTTAATTCCTTCTAGAACAATAGTCACCGAAATGTGGGCGATTATTAACAAACCAAATGATTTTAATGTAATACACACGCACCCTAATTCATACCTTAGCGCAGCTTATTATGTAAAAGCACCAGAGGATGGGGGTAGATTTATTATAGATAACCCACTTGATGTTGCAACGCATTCTTATCCAGCAGAGGAGAAAAAAACAGAATTTAATCTTAAAACTGCAGGATTAAAAATCGAGGAGGGAGAATTACTAATTTTTCCTGCATACCTACCTCACAAAGTATCAGAAAATAATTCTAAGGAAGATCGAATTGTTATTAGTTTCAATGTAAATATTAACAATTTTAAGTAAATTAATTTTATTAGTCTAAATTAATTTTATACCCACTTTTTTTACTCTCTATGAAATTTTTGTTATTAAAATTTTTAGAAATTTTTTCTCTTAATCTATAAACATGAGTTTCTACAGTATGAGTTTCAAGTTTTGAGTTATAGTCCCAAACTTCTGATTGAAGTTCGTTTATACTTACAGGTTTATTTAATTTTGAAAGATAGATTATAATTTTTGTTTCTTTTTCGGTTAATTTTAACGATTTGTTTTCACCTATTAGCTCCCTAGAATTTAAGTTTATTTTGTATTTTCCAACTTTAAATTCTGATTTTTCATTATATTGAAGTTTAAGAAATTCAATATTTAATTTTTCGATTAAATTAAAAAATTTTATTGGTAGTTGATCCAATATAACTTGTCTTGAGCAATCTTTAATTTCTTTTTGAGTGATGATTATATAATTTTTTAGTATTTTTTTCTTTTCTTGAAGGATTTTATATTCTGATACTTCGAAACTTTTAAAAGTAGTATTTTGTTCTAGTTCTTTAAATATTTCATAAAAATTCTCAAATTTGAATATTATTAAATTTTGATTATCCATATATAATTAAAATATGACAATTTTCTTAAAAAACAAACATACTCTTAAAGTAGGTGAGTTTTATTTTAAGTGTTGTATTGGAAAAAGAGGAATTACCAAAAGAAAACTTGAAGGTGATAAAAAAACTCCTTCAGGAAACTTCAAAATTGGTCATTTATACTTTAGGAAAGATAGAGTGGAAAAACCATCCACAAAACTTAAATGTCAGGCAATTAATAAAAATATGAAATGGTGTGATGATAGTCGTGACCCTAAGAGATATAATAAATTAATTAATAAGAATTATAACCTGTCCCATGAAAAACTTTACCGAAAAGATTACAAGTACGATTTATTGATACCAATTAAGTATAACTTTTCAAATCCAATTCTGTGGAAAGGAAGCTGTATTTTTATTCACCTTACTAAAAATTATAAGCCTACCGCTGGATGTGTTGCATTAAATAAAAAAGATTTTTTAATTATGTTAAAATTAATAGATAAAAATACGAAAATAAAAATTTACTGATCTCTTTTTCCAAAAATGCTTGAGCCTATTCTTAAATAAGTTGATGAATAATCTACTGCTTGCAAATAATCTGACGACATCCCCATACTTAATTCTTTCAAATTCAACTTTTCTTTTAGAGATTGCATTTCTTTAAAGTAACTATCTGGATTTTGATCAAATGGAGGAATACACATCAAACCAATAATGTTTAAATTTAATTGATTACAAAATTGGTAAAAATCATTTAGTTGATTAATTGATATTCCAGATTTTTGATCTTCGTTTCCAATATTTACTTGAATAAATAACTTAATATTTTTATTTTGTTTAATCTGTTCTTCAGAAATTTTCTTAGCTAGTTTTTCACTGTCTAAAGAATGAATATAATCAAAAATTTTTACCGCAAACTTTGCTTTATTAGATTGAAGTTTTCCAATTAAATGAAGTTGGATATCTTTTTTTTTGGTCTTAATTTCTGACCATTTTTCTATAGCCTCCTGTACTTTGTTTTCACCAAAGTCTAAATGGCCATAATCTATTAATGGTAATATTTTTTCTAATTTAAAGGTTTTTGAAACAGCAATTACTTTTGATCTATTGTCTATATTTTGGCCTTTTAATCTTTGTTCAATTGCACTAATTATTTCTTTATAACATTTGACTGTATCATGCATAATAAACCTCTATTAAAGTATTACTTTATAAGTAATTTTGATTCAAACTCTATTAATAAACAGGATAAAAATACAACTATAATCTATAGAAATTATACTGAAAAAAATGACGTCAACGTCATTTTAAAAATTAAAAATTTTTGTAAAAAAAAACGAATTAAATTTATCCTAGCAAATAACTTTAAGTTAGCAATCAAATTAAATTTAGATGGTATTTATTTACCCTCGTTTAATAAAAGTACGTCTCATCTATCATATACATTGAAAGAAAAATTTTTAATTTTTGGATCTGCACATAATTTAAAAGAAATTAAAATAAAAGAATTACAAAAAGTACAATTAATTTTCATATCCTCTATATTCAAAAAAAATAAGAATTATCTTGGAATGAATAAATTTAAAAAACTAACTAGCCTCACCAAAACAGATATTGTTGCTTTAGGAGGAATAAATAAAATAAATAAAAAAAAATTAAAACTCACTAATTGTAGCGGATTTGCAGGTATATCGTATTTTAAGTAAAAAAAAGGCCCCTTAGAGGGGCCCTTTTTAATAATTTGTTTCTAAAATTAATTAGAATGCAAATGCTATATTGAACTCGTAACCTTCAGTGTCATCAGCATCATCAAAACGAACGTTATCGATTTCGTTAATCATACCACCGATAGAAACACCACCTGAAGTGTAAGATGCTGAGATACCTGATGCCTCTTGGTCAACAGATGCACTTCCTAGATCAGAAGTTGAAACGTTATAACCAACTGAGAAATCATCAGTTATTGCGTAAGTCACACCAACCGCTTGAAAGTCAAGTGAAGTAGCAGTCGTTGGACCATCTTCTTCAGACCTTACAGCACCAACAGTTAAACCACCAGTCGAGTATGTAGCATAGATGATTTGATCATCAATTGTTGTACCAACAGTTGACTCTGTTTCACCCATACCAAAACCAACAGTTAAACCGTCGATTATTCCACCTGAGTTTACAACTGAAAAGTCCATGTAACCATCTTTAGGTGTTGTCTTAGCAACCCCTGACGGAACGTATCCAATTGTTACTGTAGTTCCATCAAAGCTTGGTGACTTGTAAGTGAACATGTTGTCTGCTGAAATACCATCTGGAACAGTCTCTTCATCAGCGTTTGTTACACCATCCCAAGACTCTTCGTAAGCGTTTGGAGATTTATCATCGATTGCACTTAATGCACCATCACCACCGTGGCCATAAAACATAAGTGTTCCCATTCCATTAGTGTCTAATGTAATACCGTGAGTATCTAATACATCACCAGCATCAGTTTCATCGTTATCAATTTCAAATGTTACAGAAACAGACATACCATTGTCCATATCTCCTGAACCAGTCATTTTGATTGAGTCAGCCATTGTCCATTGGTTACCTTCTGGAGTTAATCCATCACCAACTACTACTTCATCAACGTCACCGTCTGAAAATGAAATAGATGCAGAACCAGATGCTGATAATGAACCAGCATGCGCTGACAACGTAACAAGAGAACCAGCTAAAGCTGATAATCCAATTTTTGTTATTTTGTTCATATTAATCTAACCTTTCTTTATTGTTTATTATTAATAATTAACATTAACGATCTGGTTCTATTAAAATTATGTATGATAAAAAGTTTAAAACTTACTAGTAAATATTACTTACTTAAATTTGTAAAAATAAATTTAAAAAAACTTATATTTAACAAAAAAAAAAATAATTAAATTTTAAATGTAATTTTTAATATTAAAAATATGTATGCTTTATAATTTTAAAGTGTAGCTTAATTGCAACAAATACAAATTCAACACAAAAAAATAAAACCTAAAATGAGTTTTTTTTTTTAATTGTCACATACCTGTAATGTTTAATTTATATTATTAAACTCAAGTATTAAAATTTAATATTAATTATGGAAAAAATTTTTTCTGAGCTTTATAAAGATTTACACGGAACAGCCTTAATAAAAACTTATCCTCTTAAAAATTTTTTATTTAATTCAAAAGCTCATCTTCTTATTTCATTTTACATAGCATCACAAATAGATCAGAAATCAACACTTGAAGATATTTGTTACAATATTTCTTCTAAAATTATCAGTAGATCAACTGTTCAAAATATTTTAAAAATTGGAGTTGCAATTGGTTTTTTTGAAAAACAATTGAATGTAAAAGATAAAAGAGAAAAATATTATAAAGTTACTGTTAATGCTAAAAAAGTTTTAGAAAATTGGGCAAAAAATCAGCACAAAGTATTCTCGGATATAAATCATTTAAATTTAAAATAAAAAAAAGGCCCCTTAAAGGGGCCCTTTTTAATAATTTGTTTCTAAAATTAATTAGAATGCAAATGCTATATTGAACTCGTAACCTTCAGTGTCATCAGCAGAATCAAAACCAACGTTATCTACGTCATTGATCATACCACCAACAGTAATCCCACCTGAAGTGTAAGATGCTGAGATACCTGATGCCTCTTGGTCAATAGTTGCATCTCCTTTATCAGAAGTAGATACGTTGTAACCAATTGAAAAATCATCAGTTATTGCATAAGTCACACCAATTGCTTCAAAGTCAACTGTAGTAGCTGAAGTTGAACCGTCAGCTTCAGACATTGTAGCACCAACAGTTAAACCACCAGTCGTGTATGTAGCATACAGGACAGTTGTATCAATTGTTGTACCAACAGTTTCTTCAGACTCACCCATACCAAGACCAACAGTTAAACCATCCATTAATCCATCTGAGTTTACAACTGAAAAGTCCATGTAACCATCTTTAGGTGTTTTTCCAGAAACACCTGATGGAACGTATCCAATTGTTACTGTAGTTCCACTTAAGTCTGCTGACTTGTAAGTAAACATGTTGTCAGCTGATAAACCATTTGGAACAGTTTCCTCATCAGCGTCAGTTACACCATCCCAAGACTCTTCGTAAGCGTTTGGAGATTTATCATCGATTGCACTTACTGCACCATCACCACCGTGACCTGCGAACGTAATTGTTCCCATTCCGTTAGTGTCTAATGTCATGCTGTGTGAATCGTAAACATTTCCACCACCTACATCGTCATTATCAATTTCAAATGAAACACTGATACTCATTCCATTGTCCATATCTCCTGAACCAGTCATAGTGATTGAGTCACCCATTGTCCATTGGTTACCTTCTGGAGTTAATCCAGTAGCAGGTACTACCACTTCATCAACGTCACCGTCAGCAAATGATAGAGATGCAGATCCTGAAGCTGATAACGAACCAGCGTGTGCAGAAACTGCAACTAGAGAACCAGCTAAAGCTGAAACTCCGATTTTAGTTAATTTGTTCATATTAATTACTCCTTATATTTAATGTTAATTATTAATAATAAACATGAACCTTTTATCAAATTAGATATGGGTTTGATGATTATCCCTCAAATTATCAAAATAATCATTTAGGTGTTGTATTTTTACCACACTGTTATTAACTCAATAAACTAAGAATTTTTCAATATTCTAGAGAAATAATATATAAGGAGCACTATTTTGATAATATCTATAAATATGAGCCTTTTAAAAACAATTATTATCTTAACATTTTCATTAATGTTGGCCTCTTGTCAGCTTTCAAAATTTGGTGGAGATGCTAGAGAAAATCCACCTGATCCAAGAGAACGGGTGAAGAAAAATCTTGAAGAAGGTAAAGGATTTAGAATTACGGATTTAGGTGGTGGAAATAAAGGGGGCGGTAATTTTGAATTTGCTAGTTCAAATGAATTATGGAGAGCGTCTTTAGATACGATTGATTTTATTCCACTAGCATCTGTTAATTACAGCGGTGGTGTGATTATTACTGATTGGTATTCAAGTGATAGAAGTTCTAATGAAGTTATAAAAATTTCTATTCGATTTCTGACTAATGAAATTAGATCAGATGCATTAGATATAAAAGTTTTTACAAAAGAATGTGATCTTCAAAACAAGTGTGTAATTTCAGAAAAAAGTCAAAATTTAGTGACTGAACTTAAAAGAGAAATCTTAAAAAAAGCAGCTGTGTATGAAAAAAACATAAATGAAAAAAATAAAAAACCTTACAAGCTATCTGGGAAAATGGCACAATAAATTAATTTAAAATAATAAATAGATTTGTGGAAAGATATAATTTTAAATCTGTTGAAGAAAAGTGGCAAAAATATTGGGAAGAAAAAAAAATATTTTCAACCAAATTAGATAAAAGTAAAAAAAAATTTTATTGTCTAGAGATGTTTCCATATCCATCTGGAAAAATTCATATGGGCCATGTGCGTAATTATACAATTGGAGATGTCTTAGCTAGATATAAATCTCTTCAAGGATATAACGTTTTACATCCAATGGGTTGGGACTCTTTTGGAATGCCAGCAGAAAATGCCGCTCGGCAAAATAATCTTGATCCAAAATCATGGACTGAAAGTAATATAAAAAATATGAAAGCACAGCTCAAGAAACTTGGGTTATCCATTGATTGGGATAGAGAAATTTCTACCGCCTCTGAGGAATATTATAAACACCAACAGCTTTTTTTTTTAGAATTACTAGAAAAAAAATTAGTTTACAGAAAAGAGAATTATGTTAACTGGGATCCAGTTGATGAAACTGTACTTGCTAATGAACAAGTAATTGATGGCAAGGGCTGGAGGTCAGGGGCTACAGTTGAAAGAAAAAAGTTAAGCCAATGGTTTTTTAATATTTCTAAATTTTCGCAAAGCCTATTGGATGGATTAGATGGTCTATATCAGTGGCCGAACAAAGTTAAAACAATGCAAAAAAACTGGATTGGAAAGTCCTTTGGATGCGAAATAGACTTTAGAACAGAAGGAAATTTACCAGTAGAGAAAATAAAATGTTTTACTACAAGACCCGATACTCTGTTTGGTTTTTCTTTCTTAGCTTTATCAATTGATCATGAAGTTTCTAATTTTTACAAAGACGACAAAGATTTTATAAAATTCAAAGAAGAGTGTTCCAAAACCGGAACTACAGAAGAAGCAATTGCAGTTGGAGAAAAAATTGGTTTCAAAACTGATCTTGTGGCAGTAAATCCGTTAAATCCTAAACAAAAAGTTCCAGTTTATTTTGCAAATTTTGTTTTAATGGACTACGGATTTGGTGCAGTATTTGGATGTCCAGCACATGATCAGAGAGATTATGATTTTGCAAAAAAATATAATCTTGAAATAAAAACTGTTGTTAGACCTAATGATCAAGATGAAACTTTTAAAGTAAACCATGAAGCTTATCCAGGTCCAGGTATTGTTATTAATTCTGATTTTTTAAATGGACTTAGTGCCCCTGATAATTCTGTTCTAGAAACAATAAAAATCTTGGAAAAAAAAGGTATAGGTAAAAAAAAAATAAATTTTAGATTAAAAGACTGGGGTGTATCAAGACAAAGATACTGGGGCTGTCCAATACCAGTTTTATATGATGAAAAAGGGAATGCTCATCCTGTCCCAAAAGAAAATCTTCCTGTAAAACTTCCGGAAAAAATTAACTTGAATGTAAGAGGTAATCCCTTAGATCACCAAAAGAACTGGAGAGAAGTAGAGATTGATGGAGAAAGATTTTTCAGGGAAACTGATACGTTAGATACTTTTGTTTGTTCGTCTTGGTATTATCTAAGATTTTGCTCTCCAAATAATAAAGATTATGGATTTGATAAAGATGAAATCGATTATTGGATGCCAGTTGACCAATATATTGGGGGTGTTGAACATGCAATTTTGCATCTACTTTATTCAAGATTTTTTATGCAAGCCATTTCTTATCAAAATTCTAATTTTAATATTCTTGAGCCATTTGATGGGCTATTCACACAAGGCATGGTTTGTCACGAGACCTATAAAGATAAAAATAACAATTGGATAAGTCCAGACGATATTGAGGTTAAAAATGGAAAAAAAGTTTTGAAAAATAACTTATCTGAGGAAATAAAGATTGGCCCATCAGAGTCAATGTCGAAATCTAAAAAAAATACAGTTGATCCAGAAAAAATAATTGAAATGTATGGAGCTGATTCTGCAAGATTGTTTATTTTATCAGATAGTCCCCCAGAAAAAGATGTGCAATGGTCTGATGATGGAATTGCCTCATCTTATAAATTTATTCAAAAACTATGGACTTTAAATGAAAAAGTTGTTCATGAAATTTACCAAAACCACCAAAATGATGCCGATATGAATATAGCTAAATTTACAAATAAATTTTTAAAAAAAATGACAGATAGTCTTAATAACTTTAGTTATAATATTTTAATTGCAAATTTACATGAAATGCAAAATTTTTTCTCTAAAGAAATAGATAAAAATTATACTAAAAAAACCTTAATAGAAAATTTTAGTAAAATACTAATAACAATGGTTCCTATAATTCCCCATCTCTCTAACGAATGTTTAAAGAAAATTAACTGTGAAGTTGTAGAATGGCCCAAGTATGATGAAAAACTAATAGTTGAGGATATAATTCTATATGTCATCCAGGTTAATGGTAAAAAAAAGGGTTTAATTGAGTCTAAAAGAAATCTGGACCAAGTTGAGCTATTTGAAAAAATTTTAAAGGAAGAAAAAATTAGTAAACATTTTAGGGATAAAAAGATTGTAAAAAAAATATTTATTCCCAACAAGTTGATAAATATATTAGTCTAAATTTTAAATGATTAAAAAAAATTTAATAAAAATAGCTTTTTTATTTTTGGTAACCAGCTGTGGATATTCTCCAATGCTTTCAACAATGGACAACAAAAAATTAAATATTGAAGTCATAAGTCATGAAGGGGATAGAGAAATTAACCAAGTTTTAATATCTAAATTAAAAATTCATAAAAATGAAAATGAGGGGCTAATTAAGATAAGTATTAATTCAATTTATGAAAAAGAAGCTTTGTCCAAAAATCTTACTGGTAAGGTTGAAGATTATAAGATTATAACAACAACTAATTTTATAATTAGTTGGAATGAAAGTAAAAAAAATTATATTTTTAATGAAGAGTATAAAATTAAAAATTTTGATGATGATTTTGAAGAAAGAAATTATGAAAAAAAACTAAGAAGAAATGTTGCAAACATTAATTATCAAAAACTAATGTTGCAATTATATAGACTCAATGATTTGTAAACATTTTGAAACTCAAAAGATAAACTTTAATTTAAATAGAATAATTTTATTATACGGTAAAAATGAAGGTCTTAAAAAAGAAGTTATTGAAAATTTAAAAAAAGACAAAGGTGATATTTTTAACTATGAAGAAAGGGAGATTCTAGAAAATCCTGAAATTTTTTTAAGCAAAATAAACTCTAAAACTCTTTTTGAAGAAAAAAAAATAATTATTATAAAAAGAGCAACTGATAAATTGCTTAAAGTCCTTGAAAACATTGTTTCTAAAATCATAGATAACATAACTATTTTTATTATTGCAGATAATTTAGAAAAAAAATCTAAATTAAGATCAGAATTTGAAAAAAATAAATCACTCGTTTGTATTCCTTTTTATCCAGACAACAATCAAACACTCTTAAAATTAGCTTCTAATTTCTTTAGAGTAAAAAAAATTTCATTAGCCACAACAGATATTAATCTGATTGTTGGTAGATCTGCTGGGGATAGAGAAAACTTATTAAATGAGTTACATAAAATTGAATTGTTTTGTGCAAGAGGAAAAAAAATTAATTCAAACGACATTGCTAAATTGACCAATTTGTCTGAAAATCAAAGCATATCTGAGCTCGTGGATAATTGCTTGGTTAAAAACAAAAAGAAAACACTTAATATTTTAAACGAGAGTAATTTTGCTTCTGAAGACTGTATATTAATAACACGAATATTTTTAGCTAAGTTAAAAAAAATATTAGTACTTTCAGAAAATTTCCAAAATAACAAAAATATAGATTTAACTATATCGTCTGCCAAGCCACCAATTTTTTGGAAAGATAAAGAAATTACAAAAAAACAAGTTTTTAGATTGCCTCCAGGTGATACAAAATTGTTAATTTATAAAGTAAATGAACTCGAACTGTTAATTAAGCAAAATATTAATAATCCAATAAATTTAGTTACTGATTTTATACTAGAACAGGCTTCTGACGGAATTAATAATTTAGCTTAATTATATCTATAATTTTATTTAGTTGATCTAAGTCCTTATATTCAAATATTATCTTACCTTTATTATTTTTTTTATTTTTAATCTCAACATTTAAACCAACTTTATTTACTATTGACACTTCTAAGTGCATAATATTTGCATCCTTTGAATTACTTGGCTTTTGTTTTTTATTTTTAAATAATTTTACAAAATTTTCAGCTTGTCTAACTGAGAGCTTATTTTCAATTATTTTGCTAGCTACAAAACTAGCATTTTCTAACCCAACTAAAATTTTCGCATGACCGGCTGACAATTTTTGGTTTTCTATCAGTTCAACTACCTCATTAGGAAGAGATAAAAGTCTAAGTGCGTTAGCAATATAGCTGCGACTTTTGCCTATAAATTTAGAAACTTTTTCTTGGTCATAAGAAAATTCGTCTATTAATTTTTTATATCCTTGTGCTTCTTCTAAAGGGTTTAAATCATGCCTTTGTACATTTTCAACAATTGCGAATTCTAACGATTTTAAATCATCTGCTTCAGTTATAATTACCGGAACATCATGAAGCCCTACTTTTTGAGCTGCAAGCCACCTTCTTTCTCCAGCAATTATTTCAAATTTTGATTGATCTTTGTTTGATTTACGAACAATAATTGGTTGCAAAATTCCTCTTTCTCTAATTGAATTTGCAAGTTCGTTTAAATTTTCTTCATCAAATATTTTTCTTGGTTGATATTTGTTGGGTATAAGATCACTAACACCTAGCCTATTTTTTTGGATCTCAACTTTAGTTTCTCCTATTAGTGATGATAGGCCTCTACCAAGTCCTTTTTTTATTTTATTAGAATCCATTAAGCAGCACTACCCATTGTTTTCTCTTGATTTAAAAATTCATCTGTAAAACTAAAATATGCTTTACTACCTGGACAGGTTTTATCATATATCAAAACAGGCATACCATGTGAGGGTGCCTCTGACAATCTAACGTTTCTAGGAATTACTGTTGAATAAACTTTTTCATTAAAATAATCTCTAGCCTCCTTCTCAACTTGAGAGGTAAGCTTATTTCTTTTATCATACATTGTTAACAGTATACCTCTAATACTCAACTCAGGGTTAAGACTGACTTTTATTCTTTCAATTGTTTTCATTAACTGAGTTAGGCCCTCTAAAGCAAAAAATTCTGTTTGTAGGGGGACTAGAAGTGAGTTTGAGCTTACGAGTGCCATTACAGTCAATAAACTAAGAGATGGTGGACAATCTATCAATATATAATCGTATGTACCTCCAGAATTGTTTAAATACGCTATTAATTTTACTTTTAACAAGAAAGCTCTGTTACTATCATCAGCAGTCTCCACTTCAAGACCAGATAAATCTACGTTAGAAGTTATTATATCAAGATTTTCAAACTGCGTTTTTTTGATCACATCGCTTATTTCTTTAGTACCATTAAGAACCCCGTAAATTGTCTCTGAAGAATTTTCCATATTGGGCAATCCAAGGCCAGTAGTTGCATTTCCCTGTGGGTCTAAGTCTAAAACTAGAATTTTCTTATCTTGTTGAGATAAACCTGCTGCTAAGTTAATTGCTGAAGTTGTTTTACCAACCCCACCCTTTTGATTTATGACTGAAATAATTTGCATTTAATTTTTTAATTTTGTTTTTTTATTTTTTTTTTAATTTTTTTTACATTAACTAGAAATGACTCTTCATTAGTTAGACTTTTTTTTTCAGAATAATCTAAATCCCAATCCTTTAAAGTATTTTGAAAAATTTCTCTTCCACTCTTGCCCATAAAAAAAATTATGTTTGAAAAATTAGAAAAATTTTCATTCACTAAATCCAAAATTACTGGCATCGGTTTAAACGCTCTAGACATTATTGTTCCTGTTTCTAATTTTTTTTCTTCAAAAATATTTTTTTGTATTATTTCTGTTTTTAGATTTAATTTTTTAGATACATCCCTAAGAAAATGGCTTTTATGGTAGCTTTTTTCATAAAGCTTAACCTTGATATCCTTTTTTAGACTTTTAAGTAAAATTGCTATGATTATACCTGGCATACCACTTCCTGAGCCTATATCTGTAGTTGTATTACTATTAAAGTCAACAATATCAATAATTTGCGCGGAATCAATAATATGACGCTCAATTATATCGTTTTTTTCATTAAATTTATTGCTAATTAAGTTGATTTTTTCATTTTTTTCTAAGATCATTGATATATAGCTTTCGAAGTCTGAAAATGTTTCACGTGAAACATTTAGTCCTAAAAGTTTTGAGTAAGAATTTATAATTTCTTGATCCATTAAGCTATATGCTTAATAGACTTTCTTTTTACATGTGACAACAAAATATATACAGCTGCAGGAGTAATACCATCAATTCTTAAGGCCTGACCCATAGTTTTAGGTTTGATTTCTCTAAATTTTGCCTTTACCTCATTTGATAGTCCTGAAAGCTTGTCATAATCAATTTTTTCTGGGATAATTAGGTTTTCATCTCTTTTAAATGCGAGAATGTCAGCCTTTTGCTTTTTTAAATAACCTCTATAATGTGCATTTATTTCTATCTGCTCATCAATTTCGTTGTTATAATAGGGTATATCACTCCAAATTTCTCTTATTTTAAGCATATCAACACCTTTTTGGGATAAAATTTCATTCGAAGACCTAAGAATTCCATCTTTGGCTATCTTTATACCATAACTTTGGGCTTTATTTGGAGAAATGTGGGATTTAAACATTTTATTAGAAATATTCTTTAATTTTTGAGATTTATCTAAATATATCTGCTTTCTTTGATTTCCGATTAATCCAATTTCAATGCCTTTATCAGTTAATCTTTGATCAGCATTATCAGCTCTCAAGCTTAATCTGTATTCTGCCCTAGAAGTAAACATTCTATAGGGTTCAGCAACGCCTTTGGTTACTAAATCATCAATCATTACTCCTATGTATGCATCAGATCTATCTAATATAAATGGTTCTTGTCCCTTGACAGATAATGCAGCATTTATTCCAGCAATAAGTCCTTGGGATGCAGCTTCCTCATAACCAGTGGTTCCATTTATTTGACCAGCTAGATAAAGATTATTAATTTTTTTAGTCTCTAGGGTAAGAAAGAGCTCTCTAGGATCTACATAGTCATATTCTATAGCATACCCAGGTCTAATAATTTTTACATTCTCTAAACCATTGATATTATTACATATTTCTTGCTGAACTTCGCTTGGAAGTGATGTAGAGATACCATTTGGATAAATTGTATGGTCGTTTAGCCCTTCTGGCTCCAAAAATATCTGATGTCTTGCTTTATCCGAGAATTTTACTATTTTATCCTCTATAGATGGACAGTATCTTGGTCCAACTCCTTTTATGCTACCGGAGTACATTGCGCTCTTCGATAAATTTTTTTCTATAATTCTATGTACCTTGTGGTTAGTGTATGTCATCCTACATGATACTTGTTTGTTTACATTTTTTTTAGTTAAAAAGGAAAAAAAATAAGGATCATCATCTGCAAACTGCTCTTCTAAATTTTTATAATTTATAGTTCTTGAATCTAATCGAGGAGGTGTTCCAGTTTTTAATCTTCCAATTTTGAATTCGTATTTTTGTAATTGTTCACTCAAACCTGTGGAAGGTTTCTCATCATATCTGCCAGCCGGTGTTCTTTCATCACCTATATGTATCAAACCATTTAAAAAAGTGCCCGTTGTTAGTATTAACTTACTACATGTAACTTTTTTACCTTTTTTAGTTTTAAAACCACTTATAATGTTTTTATTAAAAATAAACTTAATAACGGGATCTGAAAAAATCGTTAAATTACAGTAGTTTGCAAGTTTTTCTTGCATATATTTTCGATACAAGGATCTATCTGACTGTGTTCTTGGTCCGCGAACAGCAGGGCCTCTACTTCTATTTAACAATCTAAATTGAATTCCTGACTTATCAGCAATCTCTCCCATAACACCATCAAGAGCATCTATCTCTTTTACTAAATGACCTTTGCCTAATCCACCAATAGCTGGATTACAAGACATCTCACCAATTGTTTCAATCTTATGGGTAAATAGAGCAGTGTTAACTCCTAAACGTGCAGAAGCTGTTGCAGCTTCACAGCCTGCATGTCCACCACCGATTACTACTACATCAAATGCTAAATCATTTTCCATTAACTAAACTTATAGGTGATTGATTTATTTACAAGATACCTCTTGTTATTGACGAATAAGTATTGAATATCAACGATTTCTGGAAAAAATGAATAAAAACCTTGATAAATTACTTATTATTTACCTATGCAAAAATCGTTGAAAATACTACCTAATATCTCCTCAACATCAACTTTTCCAACAATCATTCCAAGATGTCGTGTGGCTAGTCTTAAATCCTCAGCTGCTTTATCAAAATCTTCAATTTCATTTTTTTGATTAAAGTTTTTTAGATGATCTAAACATTGTTGAAGATGTTGTCTGTGTCTTTCTCTGGTTATTAGAATATCATCACTTGTAATAAATTTTTTTTTTAAATTTTTTTTTATTTTCAAGATTAATTCATCAATGTTTGTATTTTCTTTTATTGAAATTAAAACGTGGTCTATTTTTTTGATTTCTGGATCAATATCTTTTTCTAAAAGATCTAATTTATTAATTACTAGAATTGCATTTTCATCTAATAATCTCATCAAAACATCACTAAAATCAAGGTTTTTAGCATCTACCACCACTAATTTTAGATCTGCTTCCTCTGCTTTATTAAGAGATAATTTAATACCTTTTTTTTCAATTTCATTTTTACTCTCTCTTATGCCAGCTGTATCGGAAACTATCACTGGGTAGCCATCAATATTAAGATGGGTTTCTATTACGTCTCTTGTAGTTCCTGCAATTTCTGAAACGATTGCAGCATCCCTATTTGATAAATGATTTAGTAAACTAGACTTGCCAGCGTTGGTTGGCCCAAGAATTGCTATTTTAAAACCCTCTCTAATTCTCTCTCCTACTTTTTGGTCATCTAAAATTTTTTCTATATTTTTTAAAACTTGCTCTGAACTTTTTTTAATTTCGTTTAAGATATCTTTTGGTAAATCTTCTTCAGGAAAATCTATTTTAGCCTCAATATATGATAAAATTTTTAATAATTTTTCTCTTAAAAAATTAAATTGGTCTGCTGATCGACCATTCATTATTTTGATTGCTTGTTGTCTTTGAATTTCAGTTTCAGATGAAATTAAATCAGCAATACTCTCTGCTTTAAGTAAATTTATTTTGCCATTTTGAAATGCAAGCTTAGTAAATTCCCCAGGTTCAGCTAAACGACAATTTTTAATTTTCGAGATGTTAATATGTAGAGCATCTATTACGGCTTTACTGCCATGTACTTGTATTTCGGCCATATCCTCTCCTGTATAGCTCTCAGGGCCAGGAAACCATAATAATATACCCTCGTCTATAAGCTCAGAAGTGTTGATTTTATTGATTTTTCTGAGTGTTGCTACTCTTGGCTTTGGTACACCCTTACCAGTCATTAGCTCTATCGCTTTGGAGGTATCTTCGCCTGAAATTCTTATAACGGCTATACCTGAAATACCTGGTCCACTAGATAAAGCATAAATTGTCATTTGAAGATTATAACTTCAAATTTATACCACTGTAAAACTTAAATTAAATTTAATTTGTTAGGCAGGTTTATTCATGGAGTTGAAAAACTCTGAATTATTTTTTGTATCTTTTAATTTTGAATTGATAAACTCTATAGCATCCATAGTTCCCATAGGTGCTATAATCCTTCTTAGAACATTCATTTTTTGCAAGTCATTTTTATCAAATAATAATTCTTCTCTTCTTGTGCCAGACTTAGTTATATCGATTGCTGGGTAAATTCTTTTATCCGCAATTTTTCTATCTAAAACTGTTTCGCTATTACCAGTTCCCTTAAATTCCTCAAAAATTACTTCGTCCATTCTACTACCTGTATCGATTAAAGCAGTTGATATAATTGTTAAAGAACCTCCTTCTTCAATATTTCTAGCTGCACCAAAAAATCTTTTCGGTCTTTGAAGTGCATTAGCATCAACACCACCTGTTAGAACTTTTCCTGAGCTTGGTATTACCGCGTTGTAAGCTCTTCCCAATCTTGTTATTGAGTCTAAAAGTATAACTACATCTTTTTTGTGTTCAGTTAATCTTTTTGCTTTTTCGATAACCATCTCAGCTACAGCAACGTGCCTTTGGGCAGGTTCGTCAAAAGTTGAGCTAATTACTTCACCTTTTACTGTTCTTTGCATGTCTGTTACTTCTTCTGGACGTTCATCAATTAACAATACGATTAAATAACACTCTGGATAATTTTTCGCTATCGAATTAGCAATACTCTGTAAAATCATTGTTTTACCTGCTTTGGGAGGTGAAATTATTATAGATCTTTGTCCTTTACCAATCGGACTAACCAAATCAATTAGTCTTGGTGTCAAGTCTGGTTTTTTCTCTACTTTGGTGGTTTCAACTTCCATCACTAACTGCTTATCAGGATAAAGTGGTGTAAGGTTATCAAATGCAATTTTGTGTCTTGCTTTTTCTGGTTCTTCAAAATTTATTTTACTAACTTGTAGTAATGCAAAATATCTTTCACCTTCTTTAGGTGCTCTAACAGGTCCTTCTACTGTGTCACCTGTTCGCAATCCAAATTTCCTTATCTGACTTGGGCTTACATAAATATCATCTGGTCCCGGAAGATAGTTTGACTCCATTGCTCTAAGAAAGCCAAAACCGTCTTGCAATAACTGCAAAACTCCAACACCAGTAATCTCCTCTTTTTCAGCTACTTTCTTAAGAATAGCAAAGAGAATTTCTTGTTTTCTTAAAGTACTTGCATTTTCAATACCAAGTTCTTCTGCTTGTGTAATGAGCTGTTCAGATGATTTTAGTTTTAGTTCTTGAATGTTCATGATTAATTATTTGATAAGGACTTATCAGATATAAATAATATATATTCTCTTTGTTTTTTTTCAACCCTAGATTGGTTTAAAAATAACAACAAAAATGATCAAAATCAGTAATATTGTGGGTATTTCGTTTATATAGCGGTAAAACTTATGTGAATGACTATTGCTGCCTGTCTTAAACTGGCCAAGTAACCTGCCTAGGTAAAAGTGATATAAAGTAAGAATAATTACAAATAGCAACTTTAATAACATCCAAATTTGACCAAGCTGCTGAAACCCAATGCTGTGAATAAGTAAGAGTCCAAACAACCAGGATAGTGTCATCGCAGGCGTCATTATGTAAAAATATAGTTTTTTCTCCATCACTTTAAAAATTTCTGAAACTTTTTCCTCAGAATTATTTTCTGCGTGGTAAACAAAAATTCTTGGAAGGTACAGAAGACCAGCCATCCACGAGATAACTGCAATCAAGTGCAAAGATTTAAACAGTAGGTAAGAATTCATCTTTTAAATATTTTTTTCAATTAAAGATTTCAATAAAGTTATATGATCATCGTTATCATTTAAACACGGGATCATATCAAAGTTTTGACCTCCAGAACTTAAAAAACTTTCTTTACCTTGAATTAAAATTTCCTCTAAAGTTTCTACACAGTCAGACGCAAAACCAGGGCAGATTGTAAGAATATTTTTTTTTCCTTCTTTTGGTAGACTTTCTAAAGTTTTATCTGTGTAAGGCTGCAACCACTCTTGTGGTCCAAATCTGGATTGAAAGGTTGTTTTGATTTCTATAGAATTAAATTTTTCAGAAATTAGTCTTGTCGTTTTATGACAGTAACAATGATAGGGATCGCCTTTATCAAAATATTTTTTGGGTATGCCATGGTATGAAGCAATTATTACATCTGGTTTCCAACTTATTTCTTTTATTTTTTTATTAATAGATTTAACCAATGCATCTATATAGAGCGAGTCAGACTCATAATGAGAAATAATTTTTAAAGAGGGTTGCCATCTCATTTGCATTAAAGTTCTGTAAACTTCATCACATACTGTTGCGGTTGTTGCTGCTGCATATTGTGGATAAAGTGGAAGTATAACTAGATTTTCACAGCCCTGTTTCTGGAGTTTATAAATTTTGCTCTTAATACTTGGATTTCCATACCTCATGGCGAAATCAATTATTAAATTTTTTGTTGGCATAGAACTGGAAATTTTTTCACTTTGCTTTTGAGTGTAGTATAAAAGTGGGGACATGTTCTCATTCTCCATCCAAATTTCCTTATAGGCCTTTGCTGTTTTTGATGGCCTAATAGTTAATATAAATACATTTAAAATAAATTGCCAAATTATGGGATTTACTTCGATAACTCTTTTGTCAGATAAAAACTCCTTTAAATATTTTCTAATATCAAGCCAATCTGTTGAGTCCGGAGTGCCTAAATTAACTATAAGAACACCTGTCTTTCCAAATTTAATAGGCGGGTGATTAATATCAATTTCCATTTAATAATCTTTTACTGTCTTTATTAAAAATTCAACCATATCTGGATTAGTCTCTGGCAGTATCCCATGACCAAGATTAAAAATATACGGATGGTCTTTAAATATATCTAGATACTTTAGAGTCTCTTTTTTTAAATTTTCTTTATCCGTTAACAAAATTTTTGGATCTAAGCCTCCCTGAACAGGAATGTTTATATTTTTACTTATCATTAAAGGATCTACATTATAATCAATGTTTACTGCATCAGGCTTAACTATCTCAACAAACTCTTTATAATTTCTAATTTCTCTTGGAAAACATATCACGGGTACATTTAGTGATTTCACATAATCAACTAAGTTTAAAGTTGGTGTATAAATATAATTTGGATAGTCTCTTTCCTCCAACAATCCTGCCCAACTATCAAAAATTTGTATGACATCAGCACCATTTTCAATTTGGTTTTTGATATGAATTTTAAGGAATTTTTCGATTATTAATAAAATTCTATTAATTAAAAAATCATCTTTAAAAAAATCTTTTTTAACATTTTTTTTTGGAGATTGTTGATTAATCATATAAACAAGCAATGTCCAAGGTGCTCCAACGAAACCAATTGTATTTTTGTTTAAAGAAGTCATTTCTAAACTTACAGATTTTATAGCTTTGTAAATTGGATGAATTTTTTCAACAAAATCTATTTCATCTATCTTGGACATTGATTTTATATCTAAATCACCAAGAACAGGCCCAAAGTTTTTTTTAAATTCAACTTTTTGACTTAATCCATAAGGTAACATTAAAATATCTGAAAATATTATTGCAGCATCAAGGCCAAACCTCTTGATGGGCTGAAGAGATATTTCTGAAGATAGTTTATAATTTAAACATAGTTCAATAAAATTTTGATTTTCTTTTCTTATTTCTCTAAATTCTGGCAGATATCTTCCAGCTTGTCTCATTATCCATATAGGATTGATATTAGTTTTTTTATTTATTATTACTTCATGTAGAGGTGTCATATTAAAATTATATATATAATTATTGTATTTGTATTATGTCCTGTGAATTATGATGATTGTTTATTTTAAACATTATATTAACGTTTTAACCACATCTATAATTAAATAAAACTAACAAAAATCAACATTTTTTGATCTTTGTTAACATTCATGTATAGTTAGACTGAATTTATTATTAATGTTAATAAAACCCTTATTTTACAGGGTTGAACGAACTAAAAATAATTTGAGATATCTTATTAAAATAATACAAATTTATTAACAATTTATTCATGGTTAATACATATCAAATATATTTAATTTCGGACTCTACCGGTGAAACACTTGAGAGAATTTTTTTAGCATTAAAGGCACAGTTTAAAAATATTGAATATAAAGTTCACTCATATTCTTTCACTAGAACAGAAAATCAAATTTTAAAAATCTTAGAAGACGCTCAGTCAAACAATAACTCAATAATTCTATATACAATTGTTGATAATAATCTTGCAAAATACTTAGCAAATACTAGTGATGATAAAAATATTCCTTGTTTTGGTGTTTTAGGAAATCTTATTTTAAATTTCTCGAAAATTCTAAACCAAAAAGCTTCTCACGAACCAAGCGGACAACACATTTTAAATGAAGAATATTATAATAGAATAGAAGCTATACAATTTACCATGAATCATGATGACGGCAATTTACTAAACGATATTGATAAATCAGATATAATTTTAGTGGGGGTTAGTAGAACAAGCAAAACTCCAACTTCTATTTATCTTGCAAACAAAGGTTTTAGAACTTCAAATATACCGTTAGTTAACGAAAATTCATTACCAGAAAAATTAAAAAAAGATCCTCATTTTACTTGTGTTGTTGGTTTAAGCACTGAAGCTGAAAGATTGGCTGATTTAAGAAAAAACAGAATGAATTCTTTAAAAGAAAAAGAGAATACAGAATATACTAATTTAGACAATATCAAGGACGAGGTTTTAAAGGCAAAAAAAACTTTTCAAAAATATAAGTGGCCTGTAATTGATGTTACTAGAAAATCAGTAGAGGAAACAGCTGCATCAATCATTAAAATACACGAAATATATTCTAACAATGCCAAATAATATAATTTTAGCATCTAAGAGTAAAGTTAGAAAAGATATTTTAGAAAAAAACAATATAGCTTGTGATGTTAAGCCCTCATACGTAGATGAGGAAATGGTTAAAGAAAGCTTATTAAATGAAAAAGCTTCACCTGAAATAATTTCAAAGAATTTAGCTGAATTAAAAGCTAATAAAGTTAGTTTAATCAATCATGAAAAGGTCGTATTAGGAGCAGACAGCGTTATTGATTTAGATGGAGAATTAATTTCAAAGCCACAGCACAGAAAAGAAGCACTATTAATATTAAAAAAACTTAATGGTAAAGAACATCATTTAATTAGTTCTGTTTGTATATCTAAAAATGGATCAATGATTTGGAATTATACAGATAAAGCAAAACTTAGAATGAAAGATTTTAGCGAAAGAGAACTAGAAGACTATCTCGCAAAAATTTCTGACAGTGCATTATTTGCATACAATGTTTATCAAATAGAAGGTGAAGGAAGGAAATTGTTTTCGGAGATAACGGGAGACGAAAATACTATAATGGGTCTCCCCATTCAGCAAATAAAAGAATACTTAAAACAAATTAAATGAAAAAATACTTAGTAATAGGGAATCCAATAAATCACTCTTTGTCTCCTGAATTGCACAATCATTGGATTAAACAAAATGGTCTCGATGCAATTTATGAAAAAAGAAAATTAGATAATAATGATTTAGAAAATTTAATTTTAGATATCAAAAAGGGAAAAATAAAAGGTGTAAATGTTACAGTACCTTTTAAAAATACTATAATACCCTTTTTAGATGATTTAAGTACTGAAGCTAAAAAAACACACTCAGTTAACACAATTCATTTAAAAAACAAAAAAGTAGTCGGACACAACACTGATATTACCGGTTTTGAAACTGCAATTCAAAATATAAACTTTGACTTTAAAAAAAAAAAAATTTTTATTTTAGGGGCAGGCGGAGTTGTCCCATCGATTATTTATGCTTCAGTAAAAATGGGGTCATCTGAAATTATGATAAGTAACAGAACCGAAAGAAAGGCAATAGAGATTAAAAATATTTTTAACAACATTAAATTAGTTAAATGGGGAGAAATACCGGATTTTGATGTTGTAATAAATGCGACAAGCTTAGGATTAAATCAGGATGATAAGATAAATTTAGATTTTACCAAGGTGGGTAAAAATAAATTATTTTATGATGTAATTTATAATCCAAGTGAAACAAATTTTTTGAACTTAGGAAAAAAATTGGGTAACAAATATGAAAATGGCAAATTAATGTTTATTTATCAGGCATTTTCAGCATTTAAATTGTGGCATGGTATAGAGCCCTCGATAAATGAAGAGACAATCAACATTTTAGATCGATGATAAGAATTGGGATTTTAGGTGATATCGGATCAGGCAAAAGTTTTGTTGCTAAAAATTTTGGGTACCCAGTTTTTAACGCTGATTATGAAGTTTCAAAATTGTATGAGAAAAATAAAAATGTTTACCAAAAATTTAAAAAAATATTACCAGAATACATATATGAATTTCCAATAGATAAAATACAACTTTCTAAAGCAATTCTTGCAAATAATTCAAATTTAAAAAAAATAATTAAAATAGTACACAAAGAAATAAGGAATAAATTGCAATCTTTTTTAATTAAAAATAAAAAAAAAAGATTTGTTATCTTAGATATACCTTTGCTTTTAGAAAATAAAATAAACAAAAAAAAAGATATTTTAGTCTATGTCGAGTCTGACAAAATTGATATATTAAGAAATTTAAAGAAGAGAAAAAATTTTAACGTCAAAATATTAAATAAATTTAAAAAAATTCAACTTCCACTTGATTATAAAAAAAGAAATTCTAGATTTATAATTAAAAATAAATTTACTCAAAAATCTGTTAAAAATGGTGTAAATAAAATCTTAAAAATTATTAAAGATGAAAGAAGTAGTTCTCGATACTGAAACAACTGGCCTATCAGTCAAAGATGGACACAGAATTGTTGAGATTGGATGTGTAGAATTAGAAAATTTAATCCCAACAAAAAATAAATTTCATTGTTATTTAAACCCTGAAAGAAAAGTTTCTGAAAAAGCATTAGCAGTTCATGGATATAATGATGAATTTCTGTCTAAACAAAAAAAATTCAATGAAGTTGGAGAAGAATTTTTAAAATTTATAAAAGGCAAAAAACTTATAATACACAACGCTGAATTTGACCTTGCTCACTTAAACAATGAACTAAGTCTATTTGGTAAGAAAAATATTGATAACGAAATTGTAGATACACTTATTTTGGCAAGGGACAAGTTCCCAGGTGCACCAGTTAGTTTGGATGCTCTTTGTAAACGTTTCAGGATTGATAATTCTAAAAGAACTCAGCACACAGCTCTAATAGACTGTGATTTATTAGCAAAAGTTTACATAAATCTCATTGATCAAAAAGAGCCAACATTAAATTTTCAAAATACCAGCCAGGAAAAAAATCCTGATAGCAACTTAAATGTTGAGTATTATAAAAAGGTTGTGAAACCTTCCCCAGAAGAAATTAAAAATCACAAAGAATATTTAAAACAACATTTAAAAAAGAATTATTTTTAATTAAATCTCTGTTTATATAAAGCTTCAAAATCAACTTTTTTTTCAAATTTTATCCCTGGATATCCAGAATTATGCAAGAGATCCAACAACGCTTTCTCTAATGCAGGATAAATCTTTATTTGAACATCGCAAAGTATAATTTTTTCTAATTCTTTTTTCTCTTTAACCTCTTCATTAACTTTGATTACAGTTGAATACATTATTTCAAAATGAGATTTTTTTTTACTCTGTTCCTTATCTTCAAACTTGAACGATGTATTAATCTCAATCATTTTATTTTTTAAAGGTTTTGAATTAATATCAATACCTAGTTGATATTTTGCAATTCGATCTCTTACAAACAAATATGTCTCCACATCAGGAGTTTCACTTGACAGGTCTTTAATAAATTTTCCTAATATTTTAAATTTTTCTGTCATTATCATCTTCTATATCTTCAAAATCTCCCTCGATAAAATTATTTTTTTTCTTTTGTTTTGAGGCAAATTTTTTAGAAAATTTATTAAAAATTAATTTTCTACTTAAAGGAAATATTAGTAGGAAACCTAAAATGTCAGTTGCAAATCCAGGTATTATTAAGAGCAAAGCTGCAAATGCAATAGCTGCGCCTGAAATTACTTCGTATGCAGGTGTTTCATTTTTACTTAATTGAGCGAATCCAGATTTTAATGTATTTAACCCTTCATACTTTGCGTAATACACGCCTATGATTGCAGTAGTAAAAATGAGAAAAATGGTTGTAATCGCTCCGACCTGTGAACCAATTTTTATCAAAAGATAGATTTCGATGACTGGTACTAGGATTATTGTTAATAATATTGGGTTCATTTGTCCTTAATCTAAATTGCTGGTTGAAATTAATCAATAGAGTAATTACTATCATCAGATGAATTATAGTTTCGAGTACATCGACATCATTCTGCTAGCAATGATAGCGGGATTTATTTTTCTAAGACTAAGAGGAATTCTTGGTAAAAGAACAGGTTTTGACGGAAAAACTCCAGCCCAATTTAAAGAGGTGCTAAAAAATATTAATGTTGATCAACCAAGAAAATCAAATGAAATTTTCGACACTGCTGCTCAAGAAGAATTTTTAAAAGGTGCTAAAATTGCATATGAAACAATAATTACTGACTTTAGTGATAACGATAATAAAATTACAACAAGCAGATCTTTGTTAAATGGACAGATATATTCCCAATTTAATGACGCCCTTAAGGAAAGAAGTTCAAGAGGTCATTTTGCTGAGATTACTTTTATAGGTATTAACTCAGCAGAAATCAAAGAACATAAAAAAATTGGTAACATTTTAAATGTTACAGTTGATTTTATTGCTGAAGTAATAACTTGTATTAGAGATAAAGAAAAAAAAATTGTTTCTGGAGACCCAGAAAAAATAAAAAAAATTTATGATACCTGGGTATTTTCAAGGGATACAACTTCTGTAAATCCTAACTGGCAGCTGGTAAATACTTTAACCTAATTGAGTAACGATATTTCAGAAAAAAATAAAAAAGACTGGGAAAACTTTATTTCTAGTGATGAACAACTCCCAAACAAAGATTTAAAGTTATCAAAGGAAAAACTTTTTAAAGTAAAATCAATTGATCTTCATGGGTATACGCTTGAGGAAGCGAATAAAACTATCGAAGAATTTATATATCAATCTTTTAGTGAAAAAATAAATAAGTTGATTGTGGTTACTGGTAAAGGACTTCATTCACAAAACGAAAAGGATCCTTATGTGTCTAAAAATTTAAGCATATTGAAATATTCAGTTCCCGAATTTATTGAAAGTAACAAGAGTTTAATGAACATTATCAATGAGATCAAAGATGCAAGTATTGAAGATGGTGGAAGTGGCGCTTTTTATATCTTTTTAAAAAAAAATAGATCTATAGAATAAATTTTGAAAGATCAGTATCTTTAACTAAATTATCCAAGTTCTTATTAATATAATCTTTATTAATAACAATTTTTTCACCAGCACGATCAGTTGCAGTAAAACTTATCTCATCCAAAATTTTTTCAATTATTGTATGTAATCTTCTTGCGCCTATATTTTCTACAGTCGCATTTACTTCTGAAGCAATATTTGCAATTGTATCGATACCATCATCTGAAAACTCAAGATCAACATTCTCAGTCTTTAACAAGGCAACGTATTGCTTTATTAAACTAAAATCAGGCTCTCTTAAAATTCTTTTAAAATCTTCACTAGTTAATGCTTCCAACTCAACTCTAATAGGCAGTCTTCCTTGAAGTTCAGGTAGAAGATCTGATGGCTTAGCTAACTGAAAAGCACCTGATGCAATAAATAAAATATGATCTGTTTTAATTGGACCATGTTTGGTATTTACTGTTGTTCCTTCAATCAAAGGCAATAAATCTCTTTGAACACCTTCACGAGATACATCACCACCAACCCTGTCAGTTCTTGCAGAAATTTTATCTATTTCATCTAAAAAAACAATTCCGTTATTTTCAGTTGAAAGTTTTGCAGCTTTTACAATTTTATCTTGTTCGATTAATTTATCAGATTCGTCATTGATTAAAATTTCGTGAGACTCTTTTACACTCATCTTCTTTTTCTTTTCTTTGTTACCCATGGATTTGCCAATCATTTCACCAATATTGATCATTCCAACATTTGCACCTGGCATACCAGGAATTTCAAATGATGCTCCAGATCCACTATCACTAACAGAAATTTCTATTTCATTATCGTCCAAATCACCGTTTCTTAATCTTTTCCTAAAACTTTCTCTTGTTGCAAGGCTTGCTTTTTTACCTACTAAAGCGTCTAAGACTTTATCCTCTGCTGCTTTTTGAGCTTGAGCAAAAACTTCTTTTCGCTTTTTAACTTTCTCCATCGCTATAGCAATTTCAATTAAATCTCTTACTATTTGCTCTACATCTCTACCAACATAACCAACCTCAGTAAACCTAGTTGCCTCAACTTTGACAAAAGGAGCTTCAGCTAATTTAGAAAGTCTTCTTGAAATTTCAGTTTTTCCAACTCCTGTTGGCCCAATCATTAATATATTTTTTGGTAAAACTTCATTTTTCATTTCACCTTTAAGCGCTTGTCTCCGCCATCGATTTCTCAATGCAACTGCAACTGCTTTTTTTGCTTTATTTTGACCAACTACAAATCGATCTAATTCTGAAACAATTTCTCTTGGGGAAAGAGAGCTTACTAAAGATGCTTCTTCTTTTTCTACTTTATCTTTTGGTACCAAGGGGGTTACGTTTGAATTTTCCATTATATTTTATGAACTTTAATATTATCATTTGTGAATACACAAATTTCTGATGCAACTTTAATGGCTTTTTTTGCAACTTCTTCTGCGGACATATCTGTATCTATTAATACTTTACCAGCAGCTAAAGCATAATTTCCACCAGAGCCAATACCAATTACATCTCCTTCAGGCTCTAAAACATCACCTGTTCCAGAAATTATATAACTATTTTCTTTATCTCCAATAGCCATTAGTGCCTCTAATCTTCTCAAATATTTATCTGTTCGCCAATCTTTTGCTAATTCAACAGCAGCTCTTGATAAATTACCTGCGTGTTTCTCTATTTTTGCTTCTAATCTTTCAAATAAAGTCAAAGCATCGGCAGTTGAACCTGCAAATCCAGCAACCACATCTCTTTTTTCAATTTTTCTAACTTTCGAAGCAGTGCTTTTAACAACAGTATTTCCCATACTAACTTGACCATCACCAGCAACTACGACTTCATTATTTTTTCTAACTAATACAATTGTTGTCATGATTAATAAATGGTAACTAATTTTGATACTTCAAGTAGTCATACTAACGTTGATATAGTGTAATTATGTATGTATACCTCTAAAACATATGGCTAGAAAAGGAAAAGTATCTCGAAAAACAAAAGAAACTAGTATCAGTGTTGAAGTGAATATTGATGGTAAAGGAAAATATCAAATTGACACCGGCATAGGTTTTTTAGATCATATGTTGGAACAATTATCAAAGCATTCCCTAATTGATTTAAAAGTTAAAGCTAAAGGAGATACACATATAGATCTTCACCACACAACCGAAGATACTGGTATTGCAATTGGTGAAGCTTTAAAAAAAGCTGCTAAAAAATTTGTTGGGATTAAACGTTATGCTCACAGACTTATTCCAATGGATGAAACTTTAACTAGAGTTGCAATCGATGTTTCAAACAGACCTTACTTAATCTGGAAAGTAAAATTAAAAGTAGAAAAACTTGGGGAGATGGATACCGAACTATTTAAAGAATGGTTTCAAGCCTTTTCTCAATCTGCTGGAGTCACATTACACGTTGAAAATATTTATGGTGACAATAGTCACCACATTATTGAGTCTTGCTATAAGGGTTTAGCGAGATCTTTAAGAGATGCCTTAGAGATGGATCCTAGAAGTAAAAAAAGTATTCCATCAACTAAAGGGTCATTATAAGTTTAATGAATGTCACAATTGTTGATTATAATTCGGGCAATATAAGTTCGGTCATAAATTCTTTTAAGGAAGTTGCTAAAGACAAAGTAAATATTGAGGTAACATCAGATTTAGATAAAATAAAATCTAGTGATAAAGTTGTTTTGCCAGGACAGGGTTCGTTTAAAAGTTGTGTTGATGCACTCAATAATATCGCTGGTTTGGTGGATACCTTAAACGAATTTGCTATAAATAATAAAAAACCTCTGCTTGGAATTTGTGTTGGGTTACAGATGTTTGCTGATGTTGGCTATGAAGAAATAGAAACTAAGGGTCTAGGGTGGATATCAGGCAAAGTATCTAAAATTGATAACCAAAATGGAAAGTTCAAACTTCCTCATATTGGCTGGAACGAATTAAATATTGTTAAGGATAGCAAAATTTTTAAAGATATAGAAAATAATTCTCACATGTACTTTGTGCACAGCTACGAACTTGTTCCAAATGATAAAAGCGTAGTGTCAGCAATTACGGACTACTCATCAAATATTGTTTGTTCTATTGAAAAAGAAAATATTTTTGGAACTCAATTTCACCCAGAGAAAAGTGATAAAGCTGGACTTAAAATAATTGATAACTTTATAAATTTATAAATGAAAATATTTCCTGCAATAGACATAAAAGATAAAAAATGTGTAAGGTTAGTTAAAGGAAACTTTGATAACATAACTGAATATGAGATATCTCCAGTGGAACAGGCTAGAAAATATAAAGATCATGGATTTAAAAATTTACACTTAGTGGACTTAGACGGCGCTTTGACTGGTGAGACGGTAAATTTAGATATTATCCAAGAAATAGTTAAGAATTTTGACTTAAAAATTGAAGTGGGGGGTGGAGTTAGAAGCATTGAAAGTATTAAAAAATATATTGACGCTGGTGTTGAAAAAGTAATTTTAGGAAGTGCAGCCATTAAAGATAAAAACTTTTTGAAAGAAGCTTGTCAAAAATTTCCAAATCAAATTGCTCTAGGTTTAGATGCAAAAAATGGATATTTATCTGTATCAGGCTGGAAAGAAAATTCTAATCAATTAACTTTAAATTTTTTAAAAGAAATAAATGATTTTGGTGCTAGTAGATTAATTTATACTGATATTAATCAGGATGGAATGAAGCAGGGTCCAAATTTCGAGGAAACTTCTAAAATTGCTGATATTTCTAACTGTGCAGTTATTATATCTGGTGGGGTTTCTTCAATTGATGACATTAAAAAAGCTAAAGAATTAAATAATAAAAATATTGAAGGTATTATAGTAGGTAAATCCATATACGATGGTGATATTAATTTAGATGAATTAGTAAAGGAGCTAGATGCTTAAAAATAGAATAATACCATGCTTAGATGTTAAAAATGGAAGAGTTGTAAAAGGAATTAACTTTGTCGATTTAAAGGATGCTGGAGACCCTGTTGAGCAAGCGAAAATTTATTCAGACGGTGGGGCAGATGAAATTTGTTTTTTAGATATTACTGCTTCTAACGAGAATAGAGATACTATTTATAGTGTTGTAGATAAAACTTCTAAGAATTGTTTTGTTCCATTAACGGTTGGTGGTGGAGTTAGAAGTGTTGAAGATATAAACAAACTACTTAATTGTGGTGCAGATAAAGTTTCAATCAACACTGCTGCAGTTCAAAATTCAAAAGTAGTTGAAGATAGTTCTAGAAAGTTTGGATCTCAATGCATTGTGGTTGCAATTGATGCAAAAAGAAATGACGGTGGATGGGAAATTTTTACTCATGGCGGAAGAAATCCAACAGGGATAAATGTACTGAAATTTGCCTCTAAAATGGAGAAGTGTGGGGCTGGAGAGCTATTAGTTACCTCTATGGATAAAGATGGAACTCAGTCTGGATATGATATTGAGCTTATGCAAAAGATATCATCTAGTGTTAATATTCCAGTTATTGCATCTGGAGGAGTTGGAACATTAGATCATTTAGTAGATGGGATAAAATCAGGTGCTAGTGCCGTTTTAGCGGCATCTATATTTCACTACGGTTCTTATTCAGTAAATGAAGCCAAGCATTATTTGGCCTCTAAAGATATACCTGTTAGGATTTAATATGTTAAAAATTTTAGAAGATCTCGTAACCCTTGCAAGAGAACGAAAAAGTAATCCTATTGTAGACTCATACACTAATAAGTTATTAGAAGATAAATCATTAGCAAAAGAAAAAGTTATAGAAGAAATTAATGAGTTAATAGAAGCTGTTGAACAAGACACTAATAAAAATCACGAAGCTGCAGATGTTCTTTATCACTTAATTATGTATCTTGAAAAAAGTGGAATAAAAATTGAAGAGGTGATGGAAGAACTGAATAAAAGAAAAAAATAATTACACTTATTTTTTCTATCATTAGTATTTTAGTATGACTGTTATTCTGTCATTTTTCACCTGATTAGGAGATTTGATTTTAGTAGAATAAGCTTAGAAAAGTACCTTCTAATAGTCTTGACTTAAACATTTTAGAGTGAGAAAATTCTCATAATGAAAATTATCTTCAAAATTTTAGTATTAACTTTTTTAATTTTTATACCTCAATCTTTTTCTAAAACTATAGGTGAGGGCGAAGTTAAATTAAGTGACAATATTATAAAATATTTTCATGAATATTTAAAAGGTAAAGCCGGGAATAAACCGGCAGCTTTTCTCATAACAACAGATGCTAGTTTTGCCATATATTGGTATTGTCCAGGTGGATCTCGTTGCCATCCAGGTGACGAAGTTAACTATATTAAACAGTGTGAGATAAGAGCTGGTAATAACAAAGAATGCAAAGTATTTGCAAGAGGTCGATATATAAAATGGAAAAACGATATTAATCCAGGTAAAGGTAAAATATCAAAAATAAATTCTAGGCAGAGTTTTGAGGAAATTAAACTACAGTTAAAAGAACTTGGTTTTGTTGGCATCATTGAGACAAAAAAAACTGAAATTAAGAAAAATATACCAAAGACAACAAAGAAATATGAACTTAAAGGAGAACGTTCTATTGCTTTAAGCTGGGATGGTTACGAGTCTTTAATTGCTGGTACTGTTAATTTTCATGAAGCAGATTATAAAGGAAACATAAAATTAAATTTACCTAACAATGATGGAAACTGTGAAGGTACTTATTCATTACAAGAAGGTGGAAAGGGAACTTGGCAAATTGCCTGTACTAATAATATGGGAGCAGCAGGCACTCTCAAGTGGACAAAAAATGGTGGTGTTACAGGTTTAGGTAGAGATCATAATGATAAAAAAGTTAAATTTACAGTATCAAAGCAAAGTTAGAATAAAAAAATACATCTATGATTTATGACAATAATAATATATTTGCAAAAATTTTGAGAGGGGAGATATCCTGTAAAAAAATTTATGAGGATGATTTTGTTTTATCATTCCATGATATTAATCCACAAAAAAAAATTCATGCTTTAGTAATTCCCAAAGGAAAATATATTGATTTAGATGATTTTAGTTTAAACGCTTCGCCGGAGGAGATGGTAGGTATGCTTAAAGGTATAAATATTGTTGCGAAAAAGTTAGGTATTTCAACAGAAGTAGGCAAAGGCTATAGAGCTTTAGCCAATATCAATGAACACGGGGGTCAAGAGGTTCCACACTTACATTTTCATCTTTTTGGAGGTGAAACAGTTGGAAAAATGGTTGAGTGACACAAGAAGTAAAAAGAAATTACTTAGAAATAACTTCTCTTAAAGATCTAAATCAGGGATCTAAGCCTTCTAAAGACTATTCTTTAAAATTGTTAGATCCAATTAACTTTCAGCTCAATAAATTTTTCTATAAAAACATTGGTAATAAACACAAGTGGGTTGATAGGTTAATTTGGAATGAAGAACAGTGGATAAATTATGTTTCAAGTGAAAATGTTAATACTTATGTTTTAAAATGCAAAGATGATTTAGTTGGTTTCTTCGAGTTAATTTATCATCATGAAAAAAAAGAAGTTGAAATAGCTTATTTAGGTATTTTAGAGGAGTATCATAATAAAAAACTTGGATCATATTTATTATCAGAAGCAATTAAGATATCTTTTAAAAATAAAATCGGTAGAGTTTGGGTTCACACTTGTACTTTAGATCACAAGAATGCTTTAAATAATTATATGATGAGAGGCATGAAAGTATTTAAAACTGAAATCATTAATATTTAATTTTGAATTGGGAGTTTAAATATATTTTTTGGGATTATTCTGTTTTTTCGAATTGAGGATAAAAAAGTAATATTAAAATTTTGATATACATCTGTATTTTGCCATCCAATCAAATCGTAAGTTTCTTTGTTAAAAAAAACATTGATTTCACTATCATTCTCTTTAATTGTATAATTGATCAAAGATCCATCAACAATTCTTTCTTCTAAAACATTAATTTTATTAATTAAGAAGTCTTTATCTAGAATAAAATTAAGAGGAGTTTTATTGATTGGATATCGATAATAACTCGTAATGGTTTTAACAACTAAGGATTTACCATTTGATACTAAAATTTTGTTATTACTTTTAGCATATTCACAAAATATTTTCTTTGGATATTGAATAGTACAATTTCCATTTTCAATTTTTCCATTTATATTCTGCTCGAAATTAAAATCAAGATTTTCAGTATTCTTTAAATTTTCAATAATTTTTTCTTTATTACTTGCATTACCACTCGTAATAAAAACTAAAAAAAAAAATGTAACAATATATTTTATCATTAAAGAACATCTCTTTTACCAACATGATTTGCCTTACTAACTATTCCATCTGCTTCCATCATATCAATAATTCTTGCAGCTCTATTGTATCCTATTTGTAGTTTTCTCTGTAAAAAAGAGGTGGAGGCTTTACCTTCCGATCTAATTATTTCTAAAGCTTGCTGGTAAAGTTCATCTTTATCACTTTGATTACCACTGTCCCCAATTTCTTTTTCATCTGCAAAATTTAATATTTCATCCACATAATCTGGTTCTGCTTGAGATCTTAAAAAATTGTTAATTTTTTCTATTTCATTATCTGAAACATAAGGTGCATGAATTCTGACTATTCGATTAGCTGAAGACATATAAAGCATGTCTCCTTTACCCAGCAACTGTTCTGCTCCTTGTTCTCCAAGGATTGTTCTACTATCAATTTTTGATGTAACTTGAAAAGATATTCTTGTTGGAAAATTTGCTTTTATAGTTCCTGTAATTACATCAACACTTGGTCTTTGCGTTGCCATAATAATATGAATACCAGCTGCTCTTGCCATCTGAGAGAGTTTTTGAATATAATTTTCAATTTCTTTACCAGCTACCAGCATTAAGTCAGACATTTCGTCTACCACTACAACTATATAAGGCATTGGAAGTTTATGTTTAGCATTATAACCATCTATATTTCTTACACCTTCTTTAGTCATAAGCCTGTATCTGCTTTCCATTTCTTTAACCACCCAACCAAGTACAGATGCAGCTTTTTTGGCTTCTGTTATTACAGGACATAATAAATGAGGTATCCCCTCGTAAGTAGAAAGTTCAAGCATTTTTGGGTCAATTAAAATAAATTTACATTTATCTGGCGTATGTCGATAAAGAAGGGATAAAATAATTGTATTAATACAAACTGATTTTCCAGATCCAGTAGTTCCAGCAATCAGTAGGTGAGGCATAGAAAATAAATCTCCAACAATAGGCTTACCTGATATACTTTTTCCAAGAGCAATTGGTAATTTTATTTCTCTTTTCTTAAAGTCTGTTGTGTTCAATATTTCGCTTAGATAAACATTCTCTCTTGCATTGTTTGGTAGTTCTATTCCAATCGTGTTACTTCCTGGTATAGTTGCAATTCTTGCAGACTCTGAGCTTGTATTCCTTGCTATATCATCTGATAAATTTATAATTTTAGAGACTTTAACACCTGCAGCTGGTTCAAATTCATTGAGAGTCACTACTGGTCCATGACTTACTTTTTTTATATTGCCGCTAACTCCAAAATCTAAAAGAATTCTCTCTAAAAATTCTGAATTATGAGTTTCATTTTGATTTGAATTTTCTCTTTCTTTTTTTGTTGGAACTTTTAATAAATCAAAACTTGGAAGTTTAAATTTTATTTTTTCATTATTTTTATTTTCTGCTTTTATAAAAGGAAGATCTTCTTGGATAAGATTCTTTATTTCATCTTGGGGAATATATTCACTTATAACTTCACTTTTATCGGTATAGTTTTTTTCTTCTTTTCTAAAAAAGAAATAATAAATTTTTAAAATTGATTTATAAAATTTAAACGGATTAAAATTGATACTAATTAAAAATAATAATAAAGTAAAAAAAATTAAAATATAAAATGAGGTCGTTTCATGGATTTGCAACAAAGAATTTAAAAATGTTTGATTAAAATAATTCCCAACAAAACCACCATTTCCATTTATATAAAGTGAGAAAGCATCTGCATAAAAATAGCTAAAAAAAAGTGTCCCAGATACGCAATAAATTGTTGTAAAAAAAATATTTTCAATAATTAGAAAAAACTTTTTAAGTCTAACAATATTAATACCAGTTAAAATTAAAGAGAAAGAAATTAAATAAGAGATTAAGCCTACCGACTGAAAGAATAGATCTGAAATAAAGCTTCCTTGAAAGCCTAATAAATTTTTAATTTCTGTGTTATCAGGAAATACAAAGTTGGGGTCTTCAGGCGAATATGTAATTAATGCTATTAGCAGCAAAGTGCCTGACAAAAAAATAAATAGACCAAAAATTTCTGTTAGACGTTTTATAGCAAAATTAAGCAATAAATTAGCTGTTTTTTTAATATCCATATATGAATCAATTTAATCACTTTGTATCATCTAATTTTTGTTGTTAAAATTAAAAATAATATGAGAGTTTGTATCCTAGGCGCTGGCTTATCAAGTTTAACTTTAGCAAAAGCTTTAGTTAACCAAAATATATATGTGGATCTTTATGCACAAAAAAAAATAAATTCATTAAATAAGTCAAGAACCATCGGTATTTCTAGGAGCAACATTGAATTTTTCAATAACGCAATAATTAATGTAGATAAAATTGCTTGGAAATTAAAAAAAATAGAAATTTTTTCAGATAACTTAAGAAAAGAAAAATTAATTAATTTTGAAAATAACAAAAATGAGCTTTTTTCCATAATTAAAAATGAAAATCTTTTTGATCTTTTAGGAAAAAGCCTATCTAAGGATAAATATTTTAAAAGAATAAACTCTTTAAAAAATTATAATTTTTTAGATAATTATAATCTTGTTATTAACACAGATTTTACTAGCCCAATTACAAAAAAATATTTCAGTAAAAAAATTTTAAAAAAATATAATAGTTTCGCTTACACAACAATTTTAAAACATAAAAAAATTGATAATGAAACTGCAGTTCAAATTTTCACTAAATTAGGACCCTTGGCTTTTTTACCTATTTCTGAAAATGAAACATCTATAGTTTATTCTTTTTATAATAAAAAAAATGAAAATATTAATAACTTGATTGAAAAGTATAATCAAAAATACAAAATTCTAAAAATTGAAAAAATTAATTCTTTTGAACTAAAATCTTTGAGCTTAAGATCATACTACTACGACCATATATTGGCCTTTGGTGATCTATTACATAGAATTCACCCTCTTGCTGGCCAAGGTTTTAATATGACTATCCGTGACATTAAAATTCTTTTAGAAATTATTGTAAGCAAACAGAACTTAGGTTTAAACATAGATAGTTCTGTAAATTATGATTTCGAAAACAAATTAAAACATAAAAATTTTATATTTTCCAACGGTATTGATTTGGTACATGAATTTTTTAATTTTGAGAGAAAAACGAATAGCAGTTTCTTGAGTAAATCTGTTCAACTATTAAATAAAAACCATAAAATTAATAAATTCTTTACAAAAATTGCTGATAGGGGAACCTTAGTCTAGTCTATTGGATAGTTGTATTGTCATATATATCATAAGTATATGTACTTAAAATTTCAGCAATTTTATTTTTTCTCATATCTAGATTTTTAGCCTCTAATAATACTTGTTTTTCTTCTAGTGAGAAAGGAGATGCCATGGCTAGTGCATTTATTGTTTCATCAAGGCTTTGCTTTTCTAATGCTTTCCAATTAATTATAAATCCTCTTTTTTCAAACAATGATTTCAAATCTTTAAAAATTAATTCTAGGTCAGAAAATTTAAGATCTTCTTTTTCATTTTTTAAATCTTGAATAAAGTTTTTATAATTGACATTTAAAATTCTGTACTTTTTTTCAGTTTTTAATTCCTTAATATTTTCAAATCTTATTAAGCCCTTTAATTCAATTAAATAACGTCCATCTTCAGTCTCTTTAAAACTTGTTATTTTTCCTAAACATCCGACCTCGTGTAATTCGGGAACATTATTTCCACTTGCTGAGGTTTTTGGTTGTATCAAACCGACAGTTTTATTTGATTTCATACTGTCATTAATCATATCAATGTAACGTGGTTCAAAAATGTTTAATGGTACCGTCGCTTTTGGAAAGATTATAAAGTTGCTTAGTGGAAAGACAGGTATCTGTGAAGGAAGATCTTCTTTTTTCATTTACTATTACATCTTAACACATTTATTATGATTTTGTATTGATTGAATGAAAAAAAAAGTCTAATTTCAATAAAAATTTAAGCGGGCATAGCTCAGTGGTAGAGCGTCTCGTTGCCAACGAGGTAGTCCTTGGTTTTTTATCCTTGCTAATCTTAGTCTTTCTCAACGTCTAGTTAATCTCGACACACTCATGACACACTTCGACACAGAAAAGAAAAACTATGGTGAGTGGCATAAAATATAATTGTAATTAAACTGTTACAAATTTTTCATCTTGTTTTGATATCTTTCCATAAAAACAAAAAGGAATATATAATGATAAAATTTATCTTAGCAGGCCTTCTGGCCTCAACCGCATTTGTTAGCACAGTAAATGCAGACTTTAAAGAAATTGGGAAATTTGGAACACCAGCAAATAACCCTAGTGCAGAAGAAACATCAGCAGAAATAATTGCGGCAACAGCAGATGGCATGAAACTGGTATATAGCGATAGCCCTGCAAACGCATTAGGCATGATTGATATTACTGATCCAGCAAATCCGAAACCATTAGGCCACATGAATTTAGGTGGTGAACCAACTAGTGTTGCAATCAAAAATGGACAAGCATTTGTAGGTATTAATACTTCTCCAAACTATGTAGAGCCAAGTGGTCACTTATTAGTTGTTGATCTTGCCTCAGGAAAAGAAGTTACAAAAGTAGAACTAGGTGGACAGCCAGACTCGGTTGCAGTTAGTCCAGATGGAACTTTTGTGGCAGTAGCTATTGAAAATGAACGTAACGAAGATATCAACGATGAAAAAATTCCACAACTTCCAGGGGGTTTTGTGGCAATTATTAATTTAGCAGATAACAGTGTTACTAAAGCGGACTTAGTTGGTTTTTCAACTATTGCTCCTAACGATCCAGAGCCTGAGTTTGTTGATATCAATAATTTAGGTGAAATAGTTGTTACTATGCAAGAGAATAACTGGATGGCGGTTATTGATCGAAGTGGAAAAGTAATTTCAGAGTTTGATGCAGGACTAGTAACATTAGTAGGTATTGATAACAAAAAAGATGGTGAACTAAAGATGGTTGATACCATTGAGAATGTTCGTAGAGAACCAGACGCAGTTAAGTGGATTGACGATGATCATTTTGCAACTGCAAATGAAGGTGACTATAAACATGAAGCACCAGGTCAAGCGAAACGTGGTGGTAGTCGTGGATGGACAATCTTCAATAAAAATGGTTCGGTGGTATACGAGTCAGGTTCGTCATATGAAAGAGCACTCGCTTCAGCAGGTTACTGGCCAGAAAAACGTGCAGAGAAAAAAGGTGTAGAACCAGAGTCAGTTGAAGTAGCAATATATGGTGATACACGTTATATCTTTGTTGGTGCTGAAAGAGCAAATGCTATCGGCGTTTATAAAGCAAACGATTTGAAAAACCCAGAATTAGTTGCTATTTTACCAACGGGTATTGGACCAGAAGGTTTGGTTGCTATTCCACAACGGAACTTATTTATAAGTGCTAATGAAGTTGACAAAGAAAAATCAGTTACAATTTATAGCTTAGATTAATAACTAAATTAAGCCTGTGGGGGCGTTAGCCCCCAACATAAACTTTCATGTAAAGTTTTAAAAAAATCTCGACACACTCACGACACAGTTGGTGATAAATTTTACTAATTTAACTAATACTTGCATTTCTAAAAACCGCTATCTATAATGATTTTTTAACAAGCGGGCATAGCTCAGTGGTAGAGCGTCTCGTTGCCAACGAGAAGGTCGAGGGTTCGACCCCCTTTGCCCGCTCCAAATTTAAATTATGAGTGATTTATTAGATAAAAAATGTATGCCGTGTGAAGGTGGAGTTTTGCCTTTTGATGTGTCCGAAATTCATAAATACCAAAAAAAAGTGGATGGATGGGATATTACAAAAGGTGAAGATGAAATATTTTTTTTATCAAAAAAATTTAAATTTGAAAATTTTTTAAAAAGCCAAGATTTCGTAAATGAAGTTGGTAAAATATCTGAAAATGAAGGGCATCATCCAGATATCTCTTTTGGTTGGGGTTACGCTGAGATTAAAGTTACTACTCATGCTATAAAGGGTCTTTCTGAAAATGATTTTATCTTAGCTGCAAAAATAGATAAAATAACTAATGCCTAAAGTGTCTAGTTTTTGAAAAAACTAAAACCGTATCAGTTTCGTTGGCAAATTTAATTATTTCTTTGTCTCTTATTGATCCTGATGGTTGGATCACTGCTTGAACACCCGACTGTACTAACTTTTCTATACCATCAACAAATGGAAAAAAAGCATCTGAGGCTGCGACCAAATTTTCTTTTATGTTTGTAAATTTTTTCATTTTATCAATCGCTATTTTGCAGCTATCTAATCTGCTTGTTTGTCCAGAGCCAATACCAGCAGTTGTTTCATTTGCAGCAAGAACAATTGCATTAGATTTAACATAACGGCACACATTAAATGCAAAAATTAGATTTTTCATTTCTTTTGATGTTGGTTTTCGTCTTGATACAATTTTAAAATCTTTTGTACTGAATCTTCTTAGATCTTCGGATTGTATTAATATTTCGTTATTAACTGATACATGTTTTAAACCATCATTAATTTTGTAATTTGAAGCGTCTATTAATCTTAAATTTTTCTTTTTCTTTAATAATTTTAAGGCGTTGGTGTCAAAATTATTAGCTATAATTACCTCAAAAAATAGCTTTCTTAGTTCAAGAGCTAAAAGTTTTGTTATTTTAAAATTACAAGAAACTATTCCCCCATAAGCACTGACAGGATCACACATAAAAGCAGATTTATAGCTTTCAAGATGGTTCTTTTTAATTGAAACTCCACAAGGATTTGCATGTTTAACAATTACTGTTCCAGTATTTTTTGGAAGTGATTTTGAAATTGTTAATGCTGCAAAAATATCATTATAATTATTATAACTAAGCTGTTTTCCATGGATTTGTCTGATATCCATTCCTGATTTTCTTGAATAAATTCCACTTTCTTGGTGGGGATTTTCACCATACCTAAGTGTTTCAATTAAATTTCCATATAATACTCTTTTTTTTGGAAAGCTTGTTTTTGTTATTTTATTAAAATAATCAGAAATTACAGAATCGTAATAAGCTGTTTCAGTAAAAGCAATTCTTGATAGTCTTTCCCTAAAGTCTAAAGAGGTAGATCCTTTAAATTTATTTAGTTCATCTATTAATTCGGAATACTGTTCTGATGAAGTAATTACTGCTACATCCTTATAATTTTTCGCAGCAGATCTGACCATGGTGGGCCCACCAACATCAATGTTTTCAATTATTTTACTATGATTTTTAGTATTTTTTAATGCGTTCTCGAACGGATAAAAATTTACGATAACCAAATCTATATTTTCAAAATTATTAACTCTTAAGTCATTTAAGTGAATTTTATTACCTCTTTTGTTTAAAATTCCTGCATGAATTTTAGGGTGAAGAGTTTTAATTCTTCCTTCTAAAATTTCTGGTGAATTGGTAAATTTTGAGACTTCAATACAACTAAATTTTAATTTTTTAATTTCTTTATAGGTACCACCAGAACTTATAATTTTTACTTTATTTTTTTTTAGTACATTTAAAAGAGGTTTTAGCTTTCTTTTATCTGACACAGAAATTACAGCTGTTTTTATTTTCATTATAATTTAATCATTTCCCATTTTATAATTTGCCCACTTTCCTTATTTATTCCAGAAATAAAAATATTTTGATTATCTTTGTATGAATTTTTATTACCGAAATATAGGCTATTATCAATACTTATATCAAATTTATCACAACTGAATCTCCAACCTTCATCCTCTAATTCAATGAGTATAGATTTATTGTCTTGGGTTTTCATCACTTTAGAATTTGGATCAAGATGAAATCTAATATCAAATTTTATCTCTTTATTAGGATTTTTCCTTAATATTTTATCAGATCCAATAAATTTATTTTGTTCTGGATAAAATTCAATTTCTCTCTCATGAATTGTACCAAATCTTTGTAAATATCCATCATGTGAGCCAGAAATTTTCCAATAATTTTTTTCGTTTACAATATTTTTTTTGGAAACCTTAAGTCCTTTTTCAACCAAAATATTATCATTCATTTTTTTGGAAGAGCATGAAGAAAAATCTTCGATGATTAAGGTACTATGAAGTGAGGTGCTTTTAGACAGTTTATTTAGTTTATTATTTTTGTTCGAGAAATATCCTCCATTGGTTATTAATCTTTTTTGATTTGAAAATATTTCAAAAGATAGGGCTCCGTATTGATAATCTATAGAAAAGTTTTTGCTTGGGCTTGAGCCCACATCCATTGCTAAAATAATTTTTTTATTTTTCAGAATGGCATATCCTCCAAGTTCATTCACTTCATTTTTAAAAGTATAACTAAATCTTTTTAAGTATTGATCAAAATCCTTATTTTCTGAATGATAATTACCATTAAAGAAAACGTCGGTACCAACATTTTTCCAGATAAATGCATAGCTTGAACCTAAATAAAATATTGTTTCATCTATATATTCTGGAATGATATTTTGAGATTCTTTGAACCACTCTCTTATGATGATAAAATATTTTAGATAAAAAATTAATTGTTTAATACTTCTTGATTTTGTAAAGCCCTGGTTATCAATAGAGGATTTAATTATATTTTTTAAAATACCCAATCCGCTTTCAAGATAGTTTTTTTCACTTTTATAAGCTAACCCAGTTAAAATTATTGCAGAACAACCAATTAATTTATTTTCCAATGTATTTGAGGATCCAATTTCACTTAATAAATGATTAGTTTGTTTTTGAATCATGTGATCAAACATTAAACGATATTCTTTGTCGCTGTCTTGATAGGTAAGCTGGTGATTGGATAGCCACGCAATTATTCTTTTTGCAGTTAAATCAAATTCCCAACTATCTTTGTTATATTTGCTATTCTCTTTTACCCAATTTTTAATGACTGACTGTGTAGTTTCTTTTGAGGATTTTAAATCAAGACTGAAAAACCAAAAAAAATTATTTAATTTTTCATAATCTTTAGTACCCATTTTGTTTTGCCAAATAGACTCAATAGCAAAATCTTCAATTCGGTATTTTTTATTTTGATATTTTATAATTGAAGAAAGAAGGTGAGGGCTTGGTTTGTATTGAAAATTATTACCAAAAGTTTTTGAAATTTTTTTTTCGTAAAAATTAGAATTTTGATAAATTTTTTTAAAATTACTCTTTAAACCAAAATAAAATTGGCCGAAAAAACCTAAGGAATTTGCACTAATCATTAACTTATTTTAGTTTTAATAAATTAATATTCTTTTTTATATCTCCATCATTACTTTTGAATACAGTTGTGCCTGAAACAAGAATATTTGCTCCAGCATCAATAGCAATTTTACAATTTTCAAAATTTATTCCGCCATCTATTTCAATGTCAAAGTTCAATTTTTTTTCTTGTTGAATTTTTTTAAGTTGTTTAATTTTATCCAGAACTTCCGGCATAAATTTTTGACCTCCAAAACCCGGATTAACACTCATGATTAAAACCAAATCTATTTGATCTAAAAATTCTGAAATTAATTCAATTTTCGACTCTGGATTAAGAGAAACTCCAACTTTTTTTTTTAAATCTTTAATCGTTTTAATTGATTCTCCCAAGTTTTGAGTAGCTTCTGGGTGAATCGTAATGATATCTGCTCCTGCGTCTGCATATGCTTCTATGTATTTATGCACTGGTGAAATCATCAAGTGTACATCAAACTTCAAAGAGCAGTGCTTTCGAAGGGCTTTAATAACTGGGGGACCAATAGTTAGATTTGGAACAAAATGGCCATCCATGACATCCACGTGGATCATATCAGCACCACCTTCTTCTAATCTTTTAATTTCAATACCTAATTGACTAAAATCAGCAGATAAAATTGATGGTGAAATTTGTATATTTTTCATTGATAGCTAGATTTACTAGTATCAATTTTTAAAATTTAATTGAATCAAAAAATTGATAAATTTGTCTCGATATTTCACTTTCGAGAGGAAATGATAGCATCCCCATAACAGAATAGCCCAAGATCCAAGGCATTAAATAAAATCTAATCATATAAAAAAACCAAGCCACATATAAAGGCACAAGAGGACCTATGATAAATGACGGCGTAATTGGCTTAAATAGTCTGATTAAAGGATTTGTATATTTAACAAAGACCCTCATAAAAAAAAATTGAGAGTCTTCTCTTTGAAAGATGTTCATTGCAACTCGACCAATTAATGTCCACATGATTATCCCAAAGAAATAATCAATAAAATATATAAATGGATGAAAGTTTGCTGACATTTAAGATTTATATTTGAAAATAAAAAGAAAGAAAAGGGGCGAAATTAATCGCCCCTTATAAAGTTTATTTACTGTTTTCCAAGAATTGTTTTACCACTTGGTACACGTACTTCATCAACCATTTTTTGAGTTGCTTTGTCTGGCTCTTGAGTCATTAAACTCACAACCACCATTGCAACCAAACTAACAGCTGATCCGAAGATACCAAATGTTAATTGAGTAATTCCTAGGAATCCACTTCCACCAGTTCGTACCCAAACTAAGTACCAAGTACCAGCAGCTAGACCTCCTAACATACCAGCAATAGCACCCTGTCTGTTAGCTCTCTTCCACCATACACCAAGTACAAGTGGGAAGAACAATCCTGACATCGCAAAGTCAAATGCCCAGATAACCGAACCTAAGATACCTTGGATCTCCATTGCCGCAATCGTTGCTCCAGCAAAACCAATTACTACAAGTAATACCCTTGCAACAACAAGTCGTTTTGCAGTTTCCGCTTTTGGATCAATGATCTTATAGTAAACATCATGTGATATAGCGTTTGCAATTGCTAGGATCAAACCATCGGCTGTTGACATGGCAGCTGCCATACCTCCAGCGGCAACCAGACCTGAGATTACGTAAGGTAATCCAGCTATCTCTGGTGTTGCTAATACAACGGCTTTACCACCCATGAAGAACTCGTTTAATTCAACAGTTCCATTTCCGTTAAAGTCGCTGACAAACATTAGGTTTGCTGCATTCCAGTTTTGATACCAATCTATCGCTTGAACCTCTGCTACTGATCTACCGATAATACCCGTAGATAAATTCGGATCTAACAAAGATAATTTAGATAGGGTAGCTAACATAGGAGCAGAAGAATAAAGTAGGAAGATAAAGAATAGTGACCAACCTACTGATTTTCTAGCTGCTTTTACACTTGGAGTAGTAAAGTATCTCATCATCACGTGTGGTAATGATGCTGTTCCCATCATCATCGCCAATGCTAATGAAATAAATGCCCAAGGTGTTGCGTTAACTGCAGAGTGAGCTTTAGTTATTCCTGCTAACCCTTTAGGTACCGTTGCTAGATCAGCAGCTGAGTTTTTAACAAAACCAAACTGTGCTTCTAACTCACCAATTCTAGCTACTTCATCAGCTAACATAAAGTGAGGGAAGAAACCCGCACCTATTTTGTTACTGATCCAGAATACTGGAAGTAAGTAAGCTATAATTAGTACGATATACTGCGCAACCTGTGTCCAAGTTACCCCTCTCATACCACCTAACATTGAACATAATAAAATACTTATTAGTCCAATATAAACTGCGTATTGGAATGGGATATCAAGTGCAACAGATGCAATTGTACCTGTAGCGTTAATTTGTGCTGTTACATAAGTAAATGAAGCAACGGTTAAAACCACTACTGCACTAAACCTAGCTAAATTACCACCGTATCTTGTACCTATAAAATCTGGAACTGTGTAACAGCCAAATTTTCTTAAGTAAGGTGCTAATAAAGATGCAACTAACACGTAACCACCAGTCCAACCTACAAGTAGAGCCATATAACCGTAACCTTTAAAGTAAATACCTCCAGCCATTGCAACGAATGAAGCACCAGACATCCAGTCTGCTGCTGTGGCCATTCCGTTGAATACTGTTGGTACTTGTCTTCCAGCTACGTAATATGCATCCGCTTGGGCTGTTCGTGATAGCCAACCGATTAATGCATAGATGAATACAGTAAATGCCACAAAAGCGATACCGATCGCCTTCGCAGTCATACCCATCTGTTCTGCAATTGCCATTAAAATTATGAAACCTATAAACCCTCCGGTATAGATCCCATAAACTTTAGGCAAGTTATCAATGAAATTAGTACTTTTCATTATTCATCCTCTCTTTCGCTAAAGCCGAACTCTTCGTCGATCTTTTCTTGTCTATTCGCAAACCAGAAAATAAGGATTACGAATGCTCCAAGAGATCCCTGACATGTAAACCAATATGTCCACGGATAACCGAAAGGTCCTGAGACCTCGTTCATTTCAGCTCCAAAAAGGAAGATGCCAATTGAGAATACAAACCAGATTGCTAAAGTAATCATCAGCAAACCTCTGGATTTCTCCCAATGTTTTTCTTGATTTGACATATTTACCTCTCTATTTAGTTATAACTGGCAAAACCATAACCATTATAAGGCTTTTGAAAAGACCTAAATTTAACCATAATAGGTACTTATTTACTGACTTTTTTAAGGTATAAATGCCACATACGGGGCAAATTATGTCAAAATACAAGTTAACTTGGAAAGATCTAACAACAACGGATTTTAAGACATATTTGTTTGCAATGTTTAAAGCATTCATTCCTAAAAAAAAAATTAAGAATTTAGATGAACTTGAAACCTTTATTCAAACAAAATCTGCATGGGTTACGCAAGTAACTTTATACAATTATTTAAAAACTCGAATGGGAACCCGATATGTGCTTCATTTTGAAAATGATAAATTCATGGGTTCAGTTAATCTTGCCAAATGGAATATTTATTCTGTTGCACTTCAAGATTTATCACTTTTTACTTTTTCTTATTTGAAAGTTAATTTCAATTTTCAAGATACCGATAAGGCAAAAGAGATTTTTAATAAAATTTTAGATGATGAAATTTCTAATAAAATGCCATTAGATATTATTGATCAAGCTCGTAAGGATTTTGATGAAAGACTTTTAAATACAAATTGGGATACTTATTATTCGGACCTTCCATTTAATCCAAGTGCTCTCTCATTATATAAATGGGCACCAATTGCTGAAGAATTAAAAACCTTAGATCGTAAAATTGTGTTAAACTCTATGATATTAAAGTGGGATGTTATCAAACAAGAATTTCAAAACTTAATTCAGTTTTAAATATTTTTTCTATTATCAACCAAACTATCAACGACGCTTGGATCAGCTAAAGTAGTAGTATCACCTAACTGCCCATGTTCGTTTGCAGCGATCTTTCTTAAAATTCTTCTCATTATTTTACCTGATCTAGTTTTTGGAAGCCCTGGAGTAAAATGTATCAAGTCAGGAGTTGCAAGAGGTCCAATCTGTTTTCTGACCCAAAGCTTTAAATCTCTTTCAAGATCTCCAGTTTCAGTTTCACCTACATTTAAAGTTACATAACAATATAGACCGTTTCCTTTAATATCATGTGGGTAACCAACTACTGCTGCTTCAGCAACTTTTGGATGAGCAACAAATGCACTTTCGATCTCAGCAGTACCTAGATTATGTCCAGATACAATAATTACATCATCAACTCTTCCAGTGATCCAGTAATATCCATCTTTATCTCTTCTACATCCATCACCAGTAAAATATTTCCCATTGAATTGAGAAAAATACGTGTCAATAAATCTCTGATGGTCTCCATAAACAGTTCTCATTTGACCTGGCCATGATTGAGCAATACAAAGCCTTCCCTCGCCAGCACCTTTTATCTCTTTGCCGTTTTTATCAACGATAACAGGCTTAATTCCATAGAACGGTTTTGTAGCTGAACCAGGTTTTAATGGAATAGCTCCAGTTTGAGGTGCTATTAGAATTCCACCCGTTTCTGTTTGCCACCAAGTATCTACAATGGGTGACTTTGAGTTTCCAACTGTTTTGTAATACCACATCCAAGCCTCTGGATTAATTGGTTCTCCAACAGTACCAAGTAATTTTAGAGATTTTCTTGAGGTTTTTTTAACTGGTTTATCACCTTCACGCATTAAAGCTCTAATTGCTGTAGGTGCGGTATAGAAGATATTTACTTTATATTTATCAACGATTTGCCACCACCTTGAAGTGTCAGGATAATTAGGAATTCCCTCAAACATTATTGTTGTAGCACCATTAGCAAGGGGTCCATAAATAATATAACTATGACCCGTTACCCATCCAATATCAGCAGTACACCAATATATATCTTTTGGCTTATAGTTAAAAATATATTGATGGGTCATTGATGCATAAACCATATACCCACCTGTAGTATGAAGAACTCCTTTTGGTTTACCAGTTGATCCTGAGGTATATAAAATAAATAAAGGATCCTCAGCATTCATTTCTTCAGGCTCACAATGATTTGAAACATCTTTAATTAAATCATGATACCAAACATCTCTTTCTTCATTCCAATTGATGTAATTTCCTGTTCGTTTAACCACAATACATTTTTTTACATTTGGACAACTTGTTAAAGCCTCATCAGTTGTATATTTTAATGGAATAGTTTTTCCTCCTCTAACTCCTTCATCAGCGGTGATTATATATTCAGATTCGCAATCATTTACCCTACCTGAAATTGATTCTGCAGAAAAACCACCAAATATAATTGAATGAACTGCTCCAATTCTAACACATGCTAACATTAAAATTGCAAGCTCTGGGATCATGGTTAAATAAATTGTAACTCGATCTCCTTTTTTAATTCCAAGTTTTTTTAAACCATTTGCAGCCTTTGAAACTTTTTGGTGTAATTGCTTATAAGTAATTTTTTGACTATCTTTTGGATCATCACCAACCCAAATAATTGCAGTTTTATCTTTTTTATCTTTTAAATGTCTATCAATACAGTTAGCTGAAGCATTTAAAGTTCCATCTTCATACCATTTAATTTTTACTTCTTTAGTACTGTACTTAACGTCTTTGATTTTTTTATAAGGTTTTATCCAAGTAATTCTTTTTCCTTCTTTTCTCCAAAAATCATCGTTACTTTTGATAGATTGTGAATATTTTTGTTGGTACTTACTTTTATTTGCTAAACTTGCTTTTACCCATTCTGGTTTAGTTTTTATAACTATTTCAGGGGGAGAAGAGCCATTTTCTTTTTTGCTTTTTGCTTTTTTCTTAATCTTTTTTGAAACCTTTTTTACTCTAGTTTTTTTCTTAACTTTTTTAGAAGATTTTTTTTTTACTTTAGATTTTTTTTTCTTTTTTTTAGGCATGTGAAAATTTTTTTTTTAAATTCTACTCATGTTATTTATGATTTTCCAGCTTTTATAATCGATTGGCATTACAGATAGTCTGCTCTGTTTAATCAACGCTAAATTGCCTAATTCCTTATGTTTTTTTATGTCTTCTAAGGTAACCGGTTTTGCTAATTTCTTTTTAAACTTAACCGTAACAGCAACAAAGCGCCCACTTTTATCAGTTTTGTCTAAATAGTGCTCTTTAATGACCTCAACAATACCTACAATTTCTTTACCAATATTTGAATGATAAAAAAAACAAAGGTCACCTTTTTTCATTGTCTTTAAATTTTTTGCAGCCTGATAATTTCTTACCCCATCCCATGGTGCCCCTTTGGCACCTGACTTTATCTGTTGATTAATAGACCATACATCTGGTTCAGATTTCATTAACCAATATTGCATTATAATTTAACTCCAGCACCTTTCAAAAAAACAGCACTTTCATCAAGGGGCCATCTAGGTTTTGCTGGGTGATCTAATTGACTAAACTCTTTTAATTTAAATTTCTCTAAACCAACCATTGCTATCATAGCAGCATTATCTCCACAAAGTTCTATTGGTGGAAAAATACTTTGATAATTTTCTTCCCCACATAAATTGATTAGCATATTTCTAATATTTTTATTAGCAGCCACTCCTCCAGCAACTACAAAATTTTTTTCAGTTAGACCATTTTGTTTTTCAAATTCTTTAAAAGCAACTTTAGTTTTTTTATATAAAATTTCCTCTATAGTTCTTTGAAAAGATGCAGCTAGATCAAATTTTTCCTGATCTGTTTTAATATTTTTGGTTATTCTTAATACTGCTGTTTTAAGACCAGCAAAAGATAAATTACAACCACCTTTACTAAAAATAGGTTTTGGTAAATCATATTTATTAGGATCGCCTTTTTTTGCTAAAATTTCAATTTGTGGACCACCTGGAAATTCAATGCCTAAAAGTTTTGCAGTTTTATCAAATGCTTCTCCTAAAGCATCGTCAATGGTTGTTCCCAATCTTTTATATTTTCCTAATCCTTGAACATTTAAAAATTGTGAATGTCCACCTGAGATCAACAAAAGTAAATAGGGATAGTTTAAATTTGAATTCAACTTAGGACTTAGTGCATGACCCTCTAGGTGGTTAACTGCTATAAAAGGTTTATTTATTGAAGCTGCAAAACCTTTTCCAAAACTTAAACCAACAGACAGACAAACAATCAAACCAGGCCCTGCAGTGGATGCTACAGCATCAATTTCATCAATTTTTTTTCCACTATCATCAATAGCTTTTTGAACAATCCAATCAATTTTTTCAATATGTGCTCGTGCAGCTAATTCTGGAACTACTCCTCCGAATTCTTTATGAACTTCAACTTGGCTTGAAACAACGCTTGATAAAACTAACGGACTTCCTAGCTCATTTTGAGTTATAATTGATGCAGCCGTTTCATCACAGCTCGTTTCTATTCCAAGAATCAAGGGTTTTTTGCTCATTCAAATAGTTTTTAATAATTGTACAATCTCAATACAAGTAAGAAATAAATATATTTATGAATAGAAAAATTATCATTGGATCTAGAGGAAGCAAGTTGGCCATGCTTTATGCTGAAAAGGCTAAAGATAAAATTGTCAAATCCACTGATTTTAGTGATGAAGATGTAGTTATAAAAAAAATTACTACAAAAGGGGATCAGTTTCAGGATGTAAGATTGTCAGAAGTTGGAGGTAAAGGATTATTTTCAAGCAATATTGAAAAAGAGCTTCAAGATAAAAACATTGATGTTGCAGTTCACGCACTCAAAGACATGCCAGCCTTTGAAACAAAAGGTCTTAAAACAGACTCATTTTTAGAAAGAAATGATCCAAGAGAAATTCTCGTCACAATGAACAAACAAAAATTAAATGAATTAAAAAAAAATTCTATAATTGGAACCTCATCTTTTAGAAGAGAATATCAAATTAAAAAAATTAGATCAGATCTTGAATATAAACTTATTAGAGGGAATGTTGATACGCGAATTAAAAAACTTAAAGATGGAACCTATGATGCAATAATCTTATCCTATGCAGGAATTAAATTTTTGAATTTTGAAAGTGAAATTTCAGAAATATTTTCTCCTGAAAAAATAATTCCAAGTGCTGGACAAGGTATAATTGCACTTCAATGTAGAGAGTATGATGAGGAAATAATCTCAGTTTTGAAAAAAATAAATCACGATGAAACATTTAAAAGAGCGCATATTGAAAGAAATATTTTAAAAGTTTTAGAAGGTGATTGTGAAACTGCAGTTGGGGCTCACTCTGTAATAGCAGGTAATAAAATTACAGTTGAGGCCGAATTATTTTCCTTAGATGGCTCAAAAAGATATTATGAAAAAAAAACTGGTAAACTTGAAGACTTTAGTCAAATTGGTAGAGAAGTAGGTCAAATTTTAAAAACAAAATCTAATAATTCTTATAAAAGATAATATGCATATTTTACTAACAAGGCCTTTAGAAGACTGCTCTGAAATGATCGTCAAATTTAAATCCTTAGGCCATCAAGTTTCTCACCTTCCTCTATTAAGTGTTGAGGAAGTAGTTCATGACGAAATAAATTTTGTAGACTTCAATGGAGTTATCTTCACTAGTGCTAATGCTGTAAAATTTTTAAATCATGATGAAATTAATAAGACAATCAAATGTTTCTGTGTAGGAGAAGCAACTGAAAAAAAAGCAAGAAGTTTTGGTTTTCAAAATACAATTGCAGCAGAAGGTAATGTTTCAAATTTAAAAGAACTAATTTTGCAAAACTATAATACATCAAGTGGTCAGTTACTTTATGTAAGTGGAGAAACTATATCAGTAGATCTTGATCAACAGTTAATAAATGAAGGTTATAGTATTAAGAGGGTTGTGAATTATAGAGTTAATCACAATACGAATTTTGATAATGAGTTCGTTAAAGAATTAATACAAAATATGCCTGACATGGTCTATGTTTACTCCCAAAACAGTGGATCAAGCTTTTTGAACTTTATCAAAATTCATCAATTAGAAAGTTTATGGATGGATACGAATTTAATGTGTATAGGTGAAAAAACCTCATCAATATTGAACGAAATTAAATGGAAAAAGATATTTCTTTTTAATCCTGGAGAAGAGGAGTTTTTGTTATATAAAATTTAGCCATGGATATAATAAATAATTTTTCAGATATATTTTTATCAGTTTGGAATAAGGGAATTCTTGGAGTTGATATTTTTCAAATTTTAATTGGTATTGGTATATTTTTAGTTTTTCTAGTTTTTAGAGGCCTGATCAGTAAATTAGTTATTAAAAAATTAGAAATTATATCAAAGAGAACTACAAATAAGCTAGACGACACTTTTGTTCGCTCTTTAGAAGGACCTGCAAGATTTTTGCCAATTGTTTTAGGTTTTTTTATTGCAAGTTATTACATGACTTTTTCTGCTGAAGGTAGAGATGTGGTAGATACTATTAACAGAACTTTAATAACAATTTTAATATTTTGGGTTATACATCAAATAATTGAACCAGTATCTTATATATTAAGTGGACTAGACAAACTTCTAACAAGAGAACTTATTGGATGGATAATTAAATCATTAAAAGTATTAATTTTTATACTTGGATTAGCTGCTGTTCTCGAGTTATGGGGAATTAAAATTGGTCCAATTATTGCAGGACTTGGTTTGTTTGGCGTAGCTGTAGCTTTAGGTGCACAAGATTTATTTAAAAATCTAATTTCAGGAATTTTAGTATTGGTTGAAAAAAGATTTAAAATTGGAGATTGGATTGCAGTTGAAGGAATTATAGAAGGGATAGTTGAAAAAATTGGTTTTAGGTCCACAACTATTAGAAAGTTTGATAAGTCTCTAGCGATTATTCCTAACTTTCAGTTTGCAGAAAATGCAGTGATAAATGTTAGTGAAACTTCAAATTGGAGAGTTAGGTGGATTATAACTCTTCAGTATGACTCTACAATTGATCAATTAAAAAAAGTAAGAGACGAAATAGAAGAATACATAAATAAAAGTGAAGATTTTAACCAAGCAACAGGAGTTGCTGTAAGAATAGAAAAATTTTCAGATAGTTCTATTGATTTACTGGTGAGGTGTTTTACAAACTCTAATAGTTGGAGTAATTCTCTAGAAGTGAAGGAGAGATTAGCAATTGAAATTAAACAGATAGTTGAGAAAAATGGTGCTTCTTTTGCTTTTCCAAGTCAGTCGATTTATGTTGAAAAAAAATGATAGCAATTTTTTATTTAGTCTTACAAATTCTAAAACTTTACTCATATGTTGTAATAGCAAATGTAGTTGTAAGTTGGTTAATTGCCTTTAACGTTTTAAATACCCAAAACAGATTTGTTTATTCTATTTTAGAATTAAGCTATAGGCTTACAGATCCAATATTAAACAAAATCAGACGTTTTATACCTAATCTAGGTTCTTTAGACATCTCGCCTATAATTCTTCTACTATTGATTTGGTTTATTGAAATGTGTATGAAGCTCTACATCGCGCCAATGATTTTTTAGAAAGATAAAAATGATTTTAATAGACGGAAAGAAAGCTGCTGCAGAGTTAAGAGAAGAGCTTAAGCATGAAGTTATAGGATTAAAAGCTAGATATAATAAAGTGCCAGGTTTAACAGTTATTCTGATAGGAGATTTAACTCCAAGCCAAATTTATGTACGTAATAAAGAAAAATCAGCCAATGAGGTTGGCTTAAAATCTGAAGTTATAAAGTATCCGGACTCAGTTGAGGAAAAAACGGTATTAGAAAAAATTGAAGAATTAAATAAAGATGAAACAGTTTCAGGAATATTAGTTCAACTACCACTCCCGAAACATATTGATAAACAAAAAGTTATTGAAACAATTTTACCTTCAAAAGATGTTGATGGTTTTCATCCAATGAATGTAGGAAATCTTTCCTCTGGATATGAAAGTTCAGTGCCATGTACTCCTTTAGGTTGCTATTTATTAATCAAAAAAGTTGAACCTAATTTAAATGGAAAAAAAGCAGTAATAGTTGGAAGATCAAATTTAAATGGAAAGCCAATGACGCAACTTCTTTTAAAAGAAAATTGCACAGTGACAATAACTCATTCGAAAACTAAAGACTTGAAAGCAGAATGTTTAGAGGCAGATATAATAGTAGCTGCAGTTGGAATCCCAGAACTTGTCAAAGGTGACTGGGTTAAAAAAGATACTATTGTTATTGATGTTGGTATTAATAAAACTGATAAGGGTATTGTAGGGGATGTGGATTTTGATGAAGTTTCTAAAAATGCAAAAGCATTAACACCGGTTCCTGGTGGTGTAGGCCCAATGACAATCGCTTGTTTATTGAAAAATACAATAGAGTGTTTCAAAAGATCGCAAATTTAGCGATTAAATCTCACAATTTATTCTGTTACTCTAAGATATGAAAAAACCAAAGTATCCCTATAGGATTGCCATAATTTTTCTTTTACTAACTTTTCCGACAATTGGAGCTACTCAACTTGGTTGGTACCTTTACGATCAGCAAACAGGGTTTGATTATGGAATGATAGTAGGTACTTTTTCAGTAATCTATGCAGCTTACTTATTGTATGAAAAAAAATGGAGAGAGGAGGATGAAGATTAGTTTATGGAAAAAATAATTTTTTTTGGATTAGTAATCCCTATTATGGGTTATGTTTTATATTTAGGTGGCATGGCAATTATGAATGGATTTAATGCTAAAGAAGCCAACAGAGCAGAAAAAGATGAAGTAGAAGACGAAACCAAAACAACCATATCAAGTGACAATGGTTCACTAAGTGATGAATTAGCAAAACTAAATAGTTTGAGAGAAAGTGGAGTGCTTACTCAAGAGGAGTTTGAGAAAGCAAAAAGTAAACTACTAAATACTTAAGATGTTAAGAATTATTCCCAATAAAAATAATATTGGGGCTGAGATTGATACTGACCTTCAAAAACTTTCAAAGGAAAATTTTAAAATCATTACCAAAGCTTTAAATAAATATGGGATGATTTTTTTTAGAAGACAAAATCTTTCTTCCAAGCTCTATATACAATTTGCTAAAAACTTTGGAAAACTTGCAAATTATCCAAGATTAAAAGGATTAAATAAAAAATATCCCCAGATAACTGTTGTTCAAAGGAAAGAAAGTGATAAAGGACCAAGTTTTGGGGAACAGTTCCACACAGATTCTATTTATACAAAAAAACCACCAAGATTTACTATGCTGTTATCAAAACTAGTTCCCAAAAAAGGAAAAGCGAATACTGAATTTTGTTCACAATATTATGCTTTTAAGGATTTAACTAAATCTATGAAACGAAAGTTATTAAGTTTAAAAGGTGTCTATTCCTCAGAAGGACCTATTTCAGTTACGACAAAAGAAAGAGTAAAAGAAAAAGGGAAGAAAATAAAAGAATTAAAATCCACTCATAAAATTATAAGAAAAATCAGCTCAAACTATGCAATTTACTCTAGTCCAGGTCATCTCGTTGGATTTCAGCCAAAAATCAAAAATTCAATTGATTTAAAAAAAAAACTATTCAAACACCAAATAAAAAAAAAATTTCAACACTCATTGGAATGGGAAAAAAATCAATTAGCTATTTGGGATAACAGATCCATGTTGCATCAAGCAACACCTTTTAAAGGTAATAGAATTATGCACAGAATAACAATTCTTTAATTTTTTTCCATTAACCACAAGTTGTTACCCGCCAAAAAATAAATTTTACCGTTTTTAGGATGTACTTGAATGTCTCTTAGTCTTCCAATCTCGTTCTTAAAGACCACATTTTCTTTGACATTAGATAGATCAGAAAAATCAATTGCTCTTAGTGATTTATCTTTTAAAGAAGTTACTAAAGCAAGACCATTCCATTCATTAAATTCTGAACCTTTGTAAATTGTGATGGCGCTAGTTGCAATTGAAGGAACCCAATATTTGATAGCTTTTGTAAAGCCAGGCTTCCATTTTGGTCCAATTTTGCTTCCTGAATAATTTGTTCCACCCCAGCCTAAAATTTTCCATCCATAGTTTTCACCTTTTTTTGCCTCACCAAACCAGTCACCTCCTTTAGCGCCGTGATTACTCATATAAATTTTTCCATCATATGGAGATAATGTTAAACCTTGTGGGTTTCTAATACCTATTTGATATATTTCTGGCAGCCAATCTGATTTCCCCTCAAACTTCGGATTATCTTTAGGTATACTCCCATCTAAGTGTATTCTTATAATACTTCCAGGATGTTGAGATGGATCTTGTGCAATCATACCTTGTCCTCTTTCACCAGCAGATGCAAATAAATAATTATCTTTAATAGCAAGTCTTGATCCAAAATGATAACCCGAGTCTATTGGTGGATTAGCTTGAAAGATATTTTTAAAATTTAATTCTTGTTTATTTAATTTTGCTTTTGCAATTGAGGTGCTAGTTTTCCAATTTACTCTATTCTCAGTATAAGAAATCCAAACAGTATTGTTTTGATAAATAATATCTAGTAATCCTCCTTGGCCGTACTCTAAAAAATTCAAATTATGTTTTACCTCTAATATTTCTTTTGTAGAAATATTTATAATTTTTATTTTTCCACTTTTTTCTGTAACTATAATTTCATTTTCACTGATAAAAGATGAGCCCCATGGATCTTTAAGATTGGCAATTTTTTCAAAGTTTAAATTTGCAGAAAAACCATTTGAGCATAGAAAAGCAAAAAAAATTATAGATAAGAAAAATCTAATCACTTTATGAAAGTTTAGATCTACCACCATCAACAGCAATTATCTGACCTGTAACCCAAGAACTATCTTCAGTTATTAAAAATTTAGCTAATGAAGCTGAGTCTTTACCTTCACCCAACCTTTTTAAAGGGTGAGCCTTTGCGATACCTTCTGCAATTGCTGTATTTTTTAACATTGGTTCTGCAATTTTGGATTTAGTTAGACTTGGAGCAATACAGTTTACTCTAATGTGTGGAGCAAATTCTGCAGCAAGAGAAACTGTTAAACCTTCAACAGCTGCTTTTGTAGATGCGATAATAGCATGGTTAGTAAAACCTCTTTGTGCAGCAACAGTTGAAAATAAAACAATTGAACCTTTGTTTTTTTTCAGGCTTTCTTGATATCCTTTGATCACCTCAACTGCTGAATATAAATTTAACTTCATACATTTACTAAAATCTTCTTCCTTTACCATTCGCAAAGGTTTTAAATCAATTGAACCAACGCAGTAAGCAATTCCTTTTATTTCTGGTACATCAGCTTTGACTTTTTCTATAAAGCCTTCCTCTAAAACGTCCACAACTGTAAATGAACATCCTAGTTTGTCTGCTATGGCGCTTACTTCACTTTGGTTCCTTGCGACTAAATGAATGTCATTACCAGAATTCTTTAATTGTTCTGATAGGTTAGAACCAATAGATCCTGTCGCACCAAAAATAAGATATTTTTCTGACATAAAAATTTTTATTAGTTATATTTAACCATGAAGTTATTTTTTATACTCGGTAATCAATTATTTCCAACAAAATACATTGACCGCTTCAAAAAAGACCATACGTTTTTTATGGCAGAAGACAAAGGTTTATGCACCTATGAAAAACATCATAAACAAAAAATTCTATTGTTCCTGTCCTCTATGCGGTCCTATGCAGATAGTCTTAAAAAAAATAAATTTAAATTAGATTATTCAAAAATTGAAGACAAAGAATTTAGTGAAGATTATTTAAAAAAATTAAAAAAAATTATTACCCAAAAAAAAATCAAAGAAGTTTCTAGCTTTGAGATAGAAGATAAACCCTTTGAACAAAAGATTTCCATTTTTTTTAAAAAGGAAAAGATTGATTGGAACATCATACAAACGCCAATGTTTTTAAATTCTCGTGAAGAATTTAAAAAATATTTGGGAAACTCAAAAAAACCGTTTATGTCAACCTTCTATAAAGAGGTAAGAAAAAAATCTGGAATATTAATGGGATCTGACGGCAACCCTTTAGGTGGTAAGTGGAGTTTTGACGAAGACAATAGAAATAAATTACCCAAAGATATTTCAATACCTAAATTTCCTAAAATTAATGAAACAAATCATACAAAAAAATTAAAACCTATTATTGAAAAATTGTTCAAAGACCATCCAGGTAGCACAGATAATTTTTGGTTTGCAACAGAATATGAAGATGTTGTTAAACTTTTGAATTTTTTTATTAAAGAGAAATCAAATTTATTTGGTGACTATGAAGATGCTGTAGATCAAAAAGATCATATTCTTTTTCACAGTGCTCTAAGTCCCTATATCAATCTTGGATTAATAACGCCAGAATTTATAGTTCAAAAAGTTTTAGAGTTTCACAAAAAAAATAAAATCAGAATGAATTCTCTTGAGGGTTATATACGTCAGGTAATTGGTTGGAGAGAATTCATGCGAGGAGTTTACCAAGGTTATTCAAAAGAAATGGAAACTGGAAATTTTTTTAAACAAAATAGAAAAATGAAAAACTCTTGGTACGAAGGAAATACAGGTCTTCCACCATTAGATTATGCAATTAAAAATGCTGTTGATCATGGTTGGTCGCATCATATTGAGAGATTAATGATTTTATCAAATATTATGAACCTGTGTGAAATCAAACCTACAATTGTTTATAAATGGTTTATGGAAATGTTTGTAGACTCATCTGATTGGGTAATGGTTCCAAATGTTTATGGGATGGGGCTGTTTAGTGATGGAGGAATTTTTGCAACCAAACCTTATATATGTGGATCGGCATATTTTATGAAAATGATGGATTTTAAAAAAGGTGAGTGGTGTAATACAATGGATGGTCTTTATTGGAGATTTATAGATAGAAACAGAAAATTCTTTCTTAAAAATCCGCGATTATCTATGATGGTTAGGATATTTGATAAAATGAAAACAGATAGAAAAAAATTAATTTTATCTGAAGCTGAAAAATTCATTAAACAAAATACTGCATAGTGAGAAAAGAAAATCTGCCGTCTAAAATTTGTTTAGTTTGCCAAAGACCCTTTAAATGGAGAAAAAAATGGAAGTTAAACTGGGAAAAAGTCAAATACTGTTCAAAAAGGTGTTCTAATAAAAAAATTTAAATATGAATTTGGAAAAATATAAATGGAAAAGTAGAATTTTGCTTGTAATTACACCGAATTTTAAAGACCCATTATATCAAAAAGTAAAAAAAATATATCAAAGCAAGATCAAGGAATTCCATAAAAGATATGAATAACTATTCTACAATCCTTTATGATAATTTTAAAAAACTTTTATGAACAATAAAATATTTGAATGGGCTGGAGTTATAACTGCAATATTATATTCTTTGTTTGTAGCTTTAAATGTAGGAATTGAATTTTTTGGTTTTTGTTTATTACTTTTTTCAGCAATCTTAATCGGAATTTGGGCTTATAGAGGTGGTCACAAGGGAATTTTGCTTCTACAATTTTTTTATGCAACAGCTGGTATTATTGGGATGGTACGTTGGTTTTAATTAAAGCTTGATATTATTTTTGGAATATAATTTTTAAAATTAAAAAAACCTTTGTTGCAATATTGCCAAGAAAATTGATCAAGATTTCTGTATAAAAAATTTAATTTAATATTATTTAAATTTAAATAATCTAAATTTTCACCAACAGTTGGATATAGTCCACAACAATTTTCAATATTTTTAATTTCACTAATATCAATAATCTCACAATCAATAGAATTATCTTTTAATCTTTGTTTTTGGTCATTTATTAAAAGAGACTTAAAATTCACTGACTTTTCACTGAGCTTGATAGATCTATCTTCATTTTTCCTAGAAATTATATAAATTTTTTTAAAATTATTTTCCTTAAAATCAGTGAATTCAAATGAGAGATTGTTATCAAAAATTACAAGATTTTTATCTGCTAAATCCTCTGTGTTATTGAAATCTTGTTTAATTATAGAGTAAGATTTTTCTGAAATTTTTGGAGGAGCGTTCTCATTTAATTTGATGTTTTGAAACCTGTTATTGGTAAATTTTTTTATATTCCACTCACTTGCCAGGTAATGCTTACCTTGTGTTTGAATTCCAGCTACCCATCTCCAACCAAGGGTGTTAGATGCAGCATCTCCGTCATACAGATGTTGCATGAAAAATTCAGCACCAAGTTGCCAAGGTAATTCTAGAGTGAAAATCCAAATACTCGCAAACCACATTCTTGTATGGTTGTGAAGATAGTTGTTTTCTTTGAGTTCATTTACCCAGTAATTGAAGCATTCAATATTTGTTTTTCCTTCGATTGCATTTAAATATTCTTTGTTATTTTTGAAATCTTCTCTTATTTTTTTTAGCTCTATTAAATAATCATCCCATACATTTGGTCTTAGTTCTAGCCAGCCTTTCCAATAAGTACGCCAAAGAACTTCTTGGATAAACTTTTCATTTTTAGCGAAAGAAAATTTATCAAGAGATTTTTTTATTATTTCTTTTTCACTTACTATCCCGTGTGTAATGTAAGGTGATAAGCATGAGATATTAGATCTACCCTCTGGACCAAGATCAAAATTTCTTAACTTAGAGTAATCTGTTAAATTATTTTCAATAAAATGATTTAGTTTTTCAATGGCTTTCGCCCTCGAAGCCTCAAATAACATATTTAAATTACCTAGATTTTTTTTTCTTTAGACCTAGTTTGTCACTATGTCTTAATCTTAGAACAACAATTGCTCCAGCGATTAACAGAATAGCAACTGCCTCATAAACAAGAGCCGTAGGATCCATTTCTTTTCCCTGAAGAATAATAAATCGAGCAAGAGCTGTTATTGCAATAAGAAGTGGTAAGGTAATACTTATAGATTGTTGATTCCAAAAAACTCTGACCATTGCAAGTACTTCTAAATATAGAAACATTAAAAGCAAATCAGCTAATGTAACTGATTGGTTCAAAAACATATTTGAAATCTCAATACCAACAGCAATAACTGTGCTGATTAAAATAATGCACATTAATCCTAACTGTAAATTTTTCGCTATCTTATCCATTACTTATCTTTACTAAATGGTAGCCATTTTTCAAATACTGATTTTGAAGAACCATCATAAGGAATAGAGTAAGAATATGGGTTTGGACTAGTTAGAACTTCAATTCCTTTTGAAAAGACAAATATAAAAACTATGACAAAAACAATTACCATTATTTTAAAAGGGTCAAAATTTTTCGTTTTAAACACACTAGCAGAACTTTCTTCAGCTCTGTGAAAATGCTTGAATGTCATATACACTGCAAAAATCAAACCAATATGAGCTATAAATAGTCCTGCCCAACCAAATGCAAAAGTTGTATATGAAAAAACATATAAACTAAAAACAGTGGTCCAAATAAAACTTAAGACTAAAAGAATTTGTAACCTCACTGTTTTAGGAAGAGCCCTCAAATCATTTTTACTATCATCAAATAAAATATTTGCTGCTTCTATCATCCAATTTTTTAACGATTCCATAAAACTAAGATATAGTTTTAAACAAATTTGACAAACGATAAATTGACCTAAGATTTATTAAGAACGTAGTTTTTTCTTATGAAAATTAATAAATCTTTCAACATTTGTTTTATTAAAGGTTTTATTTTCTTCAAAGGAAACTTTTTTCATAGAGTAGGCTGCACTCTTAGTTTGTCTGGAAATTATTGTAACATTTCCTTTGTAAAGTTTGAGTTTAACTGAACCATTAACTTTATTTTTGTTTAGATCCACAATTTCTTGAAGTTTAAATCTTTCTTTTGAATACCAGTAGCCATTGTAAATAAGCTCTGCATATCTTGGCATAATTTGATCTTTTTTATGCATTGTATCTTTATCAAGAGTTACAGACTCCATTGCACGATGTGCATGCATTAACAAAGTACCCCCGGGTGTTTCGTATATACCTCTAGACTTTATTCCAATAAATCTATTCTCAACTAAATCAACTCTCCCAATTCCATTTTTACCTGCAAGTTGATTTAATTTTTCTAATAATTTTGCTGGAGAAAGTTTTTTTCCATTGATGCCAAATGCATCTCCATTTTTGAAATTGATAGTAACAAAAGACACTTTATTTGGCGCCTTTTCTGGCGAAACAGATCTTTGAAAAATAAATTCTGGCGCAAAATTTTTGGGATTTTCTAAAAGTTTCCCTTCAGTAGAAGTGTGAAACAAATTATCGTCAACTGAAAAAGGAGATGCGCCTTTTTTATCCTTTGGAATAGCAATACCGTGTTTTTTTGCATAATTAATTAGATCAGTTCTTGATTTTAATTTCCAAATTCTCCAAGGAGCAATGATTTTTATTTTGGGGCCAAAGTAATGATAGCCTAATTCAAATCTTACTTGATCGTTTCCTTTACCAGTCGCACCGTGAGAAACTGCAAATGCCTTAAATTTTTTAGCAACTCTAATCTGATCTTTAGCTATGAGTGGTCTTGCAATTGACGTACCTAACAAGTAGACACCTTCATAAATAGCATGACCTCTGATCATTGGATAAACATAATCTTTTACAAAGATATCTTTTAAATCTTTAAAAATTATTTTGGTAACACCAAATTTTTTTGCATTAGAGATAATTTTTTTTCTATCAATCTCTTGCCCTACATCTGCAGTGTAACAAATTACTTCTGCGTCATAATTTTCTTGAAGCCATTTTAAAATTATAGAGGTATCAAGCCCTCCAGAGTATGCTAGAACAATTTTTTTTTTTGATTTCATTAAACTAACTGCAAGCTTTTCGAGATGCGTTATAAGCTTTAGTAAATCCTAGCAATGAATAGTGATCAATTGTTTGAGAACCCTTTTGATTGTAACCCGTAATCATTATTCGAGAACCTTTTCTCATTTGTTTAATCATTTTTAGTTCAATCTTATTGTCAGCAATCCAAGCAAAGCCTTGTTCTTTAATGTCAAATTTAAACTTATTTTTTCCTGAGGCAGCAGTAACAGAGTTGCTTTTGTTAAATTCATAGCCTGGGGTGACACTCACTTCATTAGTAATGCTTTCATTTGGTCTAAAGGCTACAAATAATTTTGCATCTCTCTTGTTTGTTTTTGGAGCTTGCAAGATAGGTGAGGATTGTGCGAAACAAACTTTTCCACTTGCTTCTGAAACTACCATTGCTTCCCAATCTTTATATTTGCCAATTTTTTTAACTTCTTGAGCTTGAAGCTTGTTAAAGTTAGTTAAAAATAAAATAATAAAAAATACTGTAATTTTTTTATTTATGGACATGGATTTGGGTAAATTTTTTGAATATGGTTAATTTCTTTAATGATATCATCTGATAGATTAACATTTACACTTTCTATATTTGTTTTCAACTGCTCCATTGTTGTTGCTCCAATAATTACACTAGTCATAAAGTCTTGTATTTCACAAAATTTTATAGACATTTGACTCATATCAAGATTATGTTTTTTGCTTATATTGTAATAAAGCTCTACCGCTTCCTCAGTATTTGGCTTTCTATATCGCGTCCAAAAATCAAAATCTCTTTCCATTCTTGATCCTTTTGGAAATTTTTTATTTCTATATTTTCCACTTAAATAACCACTAGCAAGAGGAGAATATGATAAACATCCGATTTCTTCTCTTATTGATACTTCTGCTAATCCAACTTCGTAAGATCTATTCAATAAACTATATGGATTTTGGATTGACATCATTCGTGGTAAATTTTTGTCCTTAGAGAGTTTAAGAAAACTCATTGTTCCCCAAGGAGTTTCGTTGGATAAACCGACATATCTCACTTTACCTTGATCTATATACTTATTTAATTCTCCTAATACATCTTCAAATTGGTTCCAGTCGTTTTCTTGATGAACGTAACCTAATCTACCAAAATTATTTACTTTTCTTTCTGGCCAATGAAGTTGATATAAATCAACATAGTCAGTTTTTAATCTTTTTAGACTATTATTTAAAGCGCTCTCTAAATTAGGACCTACAAAACTATTTTCCCCATTTCTTAAATAATCCCGAGCGGGTCCAGCAACTTTAGTTGCAAGAATCACCTCATCTCTTCTTTTAGTTTTCTCAAACCAATTTCCAATAATGTCCTCAGTATTCCCGTAAGTTTCTTTTCTGGGAGGTACCGAATATAATTCTGCTGTGTCCCAAAAATTTACTCCCTGTTCCAAAGCAAAGTCCATTTGCTCAAATGCTTCATTTTGCGTATTTTGTTCTCCCCAAGTCATAGTTCCGAGACAAATTGTGCTTACTTTTAAGTCCGTGTTTCCTAGATTTTTGTAATTCATTTGAAAATTATGTTAACGTTTTATTAACCTTTTAAGGTATCTTGAATAATTAGTAAAAGGCTATTATATAACACTCATATGGAATTTGATAAAAACGGAATACTAAACAGAGCAAAAGCAGCTCAGCAATCAACTGTTGTAATGGATGAAGGTTTAAGAGCCTACATGCTAAAAGTTTACAACTACATGGCAACAGGAATTTTATTAACTGGAATAGTTGCACTATTAACATTTAAAATGTCAGTCGTTACTAATGATGCTGGATCTATTGTGGGTCTAACTCAAATGGGTAATGCAATTTATATGTCAGGTCTAAAATGGCTTGTAATGCTTGCGCCTTTAGGAATTGTTTTTTATATGAGTTTTGGAATTAATAAAATGAGTGCATCAAAAGCTCAAACAACTTTCTGGGTTTTTGCTGGTTTGATGGGTTTGTCTTTATCCTCAATTTTATTAGTTTACACAGGAATGAGTGTAACAAGGGTATTCTTTATTTGTTCGGCAACTTTTGGTGCAATGAGTATTTATGGTTACACCACAAAAAGAGATCTGACTAAATTAGGTTCTTTCTTAATGATGGGATTAATTGGAATAATTATAGCTTCAATAGTCAACATATTTATGAAATCATCGATGATGTATTTTGTGATTTCAATATTGGGAGTTTTAATTTTTGTTGGTCTAACAGCTTACGATACTCAGAAGATTAAAAATATGTACGCAGCTAGTGATACAGGTGAAATCATGGGCAAAAAAGCTGTTATGGGTGCATTAACTCTTTACTTAGACTTTATAAATCTATTTATAATGTTGCTAAGACTTTTTGGACAAAGACGTTAATTTTTTAGAGCTTTTTCCAATTAGTATTTTTTAATAATAATGTAAGTTCAAAAGAGTTTTTCAATATTTTACCATTTGTATCTGTAATCAAATATTTAAGATTTTTATTTTTTGGCTTAAAATTTTTACAAATTTTATAAATAGCATTTTCAGCTGCATTTCTAAAAACACTAAAGCTTACCTGTTTGCTAGAAATATTTAACCCATAGTCTTTCCAAGATCCTTCAGACACCATTTTTGCATATAGATCTAAAATTATTTTAAGTTCATCTTTTTCAAAGAACTGCTTTTGCTCTATTTTATTTTGAGGGTTATTGATTATTAATTTTAGATTACTGCGCATCAATTTTATGTTTATTAATGAGTGGTATTTGAAATGCTGTAAAAATTATTGTTATTGGCAACATTCCCCATACTTTAAAGTTAACCCAGAACTCCTCAGTTTGCGTCCTCCAAACAAACTCATTAAGCACAGCGAGCCCAAGAAAAAAAAACATCCATCTTTTATTTAGTATCTCCCATCCCATATCTGACAATGGTATGGATTTACCCATAATTTTTTTTAAAATAGGTTCCCTTGTAAAGTATTTTCCAAAAAATAAAGCTAAGGCAAACAAAATATTTATTATAGTTGGTTTTACATAAATAAATATTGGATCATTAAAATAAATCGTTAATCCTCCAAAGAAAGTTATTAATATTCCACTTACCAAAGGCATTGGAGGTATTTTTTTTTCAAAGAACCATACAACTGCTAAAGCAATTAAAGTTGCAACTATGAGTGGAGGAATTGCAACTGATAAATTTTTATCATTATTATAATAAAAGAAAAAAAATATTGCTAAAGGCCCAAAATCGGTAATAAATTTTAAAAAAGATTTATTCACTAAAAAGATATTAACATATTTGCCACATCACAAAACATTAATCTTTTTTGCGTTGATTTTTACATTTAAATACCCATACTAATCATAATGCCAATCCAAAAAGCTAAATTTTCAATCGGCGATATTGTTAAACATAAACACTTTGAATTTAGAGGTGTCATTTATGACGTTGATTTTGAATTTAATAATTCTGAGGAATGGTATCAATCAATTCCAAAGAATGTCAGGCCAAGAAAAGATCAGCCATTTTATCACTTACTTGCTGAAAATGATGAAATTACTTATGAGGCATATGTTTCAGAGCAAAACTTGCTTATGGACGACTCTAATGAGCCAATAAAACACCCTCTAATTGAAGAAATTTTTTCTGGAAAAAAGGGCTCAAGTTACTTTAAGCTTTCAAATTAAGCATATCAATATTCCAACACATTTAGCTCAAATCTAGGCCATAAATATTCATTATATTTAACTTATATTCTGATCAAGGATGTTAAACGTTATATTTAGTCTTATTGTCTCCCCCTCTGCATTCTTGATCAGATAACTTTTTCATAATAGAAATTCCAAAATTAATTACTAAATAATAGACATGTTTAAAATCTTAGAACCAAATAAAATTTTTCAGATAACTTCAAAAGCTCCAAAGTATATCTTATTTTTATTTATTGTTGTCTTGACAGTCGGTTTGACTGAGGCATTAATTTTATCTCCAGAGGATTACAAACAAAGCGATGCGGTAAGAATTATGTATGTTCATGTTCCATCAGCATGGATCTCACTTGGAATCTTTTCATCAATTACTTTGTTATCGATAAGTGGTTTTATTTTTAAGAATAAAAATTTTTTTTTAATAGCAAAAAGCTTAGCGCCATCTGGGTTTGTTTTTAATATAATTGCTTTAGTTACAGGTGCAATTTGGGGCAAACCTACATGGGGAACTTGGTGGGCATGGGACGCTCGGATTACATCAATGTTAATTTTAGCATTATTTTTTGCTATGTATTTAATAGCCTGGAGAATTTATGAGAAAGAAGAAAAAGTTTTTAAGATTACTACCTTTATAACTATTGTCGGTATTATTAATGTTCCAATTACTAAATACTCGGTTGATTGGTGGAATACACTTCACCAGCCAGCATCAATTAATATTTTAACAAAAAGTTCAATACATTCTTCAATGCTTTTCCCTTTATTATTAATGACTGCGGCATTTGCTCTATTTTCGTTGTTAATTTTCTTAATGAAATATAATACAGAACTGATAAAAATTAAAAATAAAGGCTTAGATAGATTATGATTAATGAATTACTTTTTATGAATGGATATGCAGTGTATGTAATGTCTGCTTTTGGCTTTACTCTTTTAAGTTTTTTAGGCTTGTATATGATTACGAAGCTACAATTTGTAAAAGAGCAAAGTAAATTTGTTGCTAAATTTGGGTCTTTAAATCCTGAAAAAGCTAATTCTGCAAAAACACAAAGAATCAATAAAGAAATTTTAGCTAACGCCACAAACAACTAACTTTTGAACCATGTATGGTCGTAAAGTTAAATTAAGATTTTTGTTTGTAACATTAATTTTAGTTACATTAATTTTAACAGTTTTTTTAATTCTAAAATCTTTAGAGGAAAATGTTGTTTACTTTCAATCACCAACTGAAATTAAAACATTATCAGAACTAGATACAAATAAAATTAGAGTTGGAGGAATGGTTAAAAAAAATTCAATTAATGTAAACTCGGATGAAGTAAATTTTATTATTACAGATTTTAAAAATGAAATAAATGTAAGTTATTCTGGCGCTGTCCCTAATCTTTTTGCAGAGGAAAAAGGGGTAGTCGCAGAAGGATTTTTAAAAGACAGAAATTTTTTTTCTGCCACTAAAATTTTAGCTAAGCATGATGAAAATTATATGCCACCAGAAGTAAAAGAAGCTTTGGAGGAGAAATAAATTGATTTACAGTGTTGTTGGCCATTACTCGCTTATTCTAGGTTTGTGTGTCGGCTTAATTTTAATTTTTTTTTCAATTCAAAATTTTAAAAATTCAAATCAATTAGACGCTAAAATTTTATCGTTTTCTTTTTTACAATTATTTTTTGTTTTAATTAGTTTTTTAGCTTTAATTATTTCTTTTGTTATATCAGATTTTAGTAATGAAACTGTATTTAACAATTCACATACGACCAAACCACTTTTTTATAAAATTAGTGGAACTTGGGGAAACCACGAGGGAAGCTTACTGCTATGGTTGTTAGTTTTAACATTATTTATATTTATATTTTTATTAAGAACTAAAAATCAACCAATTAAGTATAAAATTTTAACATTAGGTTTTCAGCAGGTAATTATAATTGGTTTTTTTTTATTTCTAATTCAAACTTCGAATCCTTTTAATTATTTATTTCCAGTTCCAGATGAGGGCTTAGGATTAAATCCAATATTGCAGGATCCTGCATTAGCAATTCATCCACCAATTTTATATTTGGGATATGTTGGCTCCTCTATTATTTTTTCATCCGCTTTAGCTGCAACCACCTTAAAAATGGTTTCAACAAGCTGGGCAGTACATATTAAAAAATGGGTTTTAATCTCCTGGATTTTTTTAACATTGGGTATTTTGCTAGGATCAATTTGGGCTTATTATGAATTAGGTTGGGGAGGATTTTGGTTTTGGGATCCAGTAGAAAATGTTTCCTTAATGCCCTGGCTAGCTTTGACAACTCTTTTACACTGTATTTTAGTACTTGAGAGAAAAGAAATCCTAACTTCATGGGTGATTATATTGTCCATTGCAACTTTCACTTTGAGCATGTGTGGAACTTTTTTAGTAAGATCTGGAATTCTAAATTCTGTTCATACTTTTGCCAATGATCCAGAAAGAGGTTTATTTATTTTAATATTCTTATTTGCTTTAATTTTTTTGTCTTTATATATTTTTTTCTTTTTTCATCAAACTAGTAAAAATAATTCATCTAATTTTTTTTGGTTAAGTAAAGAAACTTCAATTTTAGTAAATAACTGGTTTATGATGTACTTTCTGTCAGTTGTATTGATTGGTACAGTTTATCCTATCTTTTTAGACGTAATATCCTCCCAAAAAATATCTGTGGGGCCGCCATTCTATCATAAACTCATTGCTCCATTTTTAATTCCTTTTTTATTTGCGATGGCAATCGGTCCAAGGTTAAAATGGATAAGATCCGATTTAAAAGATAAAATCTATCTTATTTCTTTATTAATTATCTCTATTTTAATATCTTTTTTTATCCTCAAAAATTTTAATACAAATATTCTTATTAATACTATTCTAATCTCCAGTGCTTTTTATTTATTTTTTATTACATTGAGAGATTTTTTTAATAAGAAATATAAAAATTTCGCTCAAAACACTGCCCATTTTGGTTTTAGTTTATTGATTTTAAGTATTTTATTTAACAATTTATTTTCAAGTGAAATAATAACTAATTTAAAAGTAGGTGAAACTTATGATAATTTAAAAACAAAAATAGTTTTTGAAAGCATAAATCAAAAAAAAGAGAAAAACTATAAATCTATAATTGCTAATTTTAACATTATTAATTCCGAAGGTATAAAAAATAAATTATCACCTGAATTAAGAATATATAATCAACCCAATATCACAACTAGTGAGGCAGATATTAAAACTACATTAATGAAGGACAAATTTATTGTAATTAATCTTGTCCAAAATCAAGATTATTTTAATGTAAGATATCAAGTTAAACCTTTTATGTTGTGGATATGGTTATCAGTTATCATGATAAGTTTAGGTGGTTTAGTTAGTTTTTTACAAAAAAGAATATGAAACAAAAATTAATTCCATATTCAATAACATTAATATTTTTTATTATTTTTGCCGTTTTTTTTAAAAGTTTAAAAGATACAAATATTTATACACCAAAGACGAAGATCAATGATGATATCCCAATTTTCTCAGCTGATCTTCTGTTTTTAAACGAAAATTCAACCACAACTGAAATTTTTGAATTAGATAAATTCTATTTACTAAACATTTGGGCCTCTTGGTGTATTCCATGTAGAGATGAACACCCAATATTAATGAGTTTAAGTAAAAATAATAAATTAACTCTTATTGGCATGAATTATAAAGACAATAAAAAAAATGCTAAAAGCTTTTTGGATGAATTAGGAAATCCTTATGAAAAAATCATTGTAGATAATAATGGGACAAATTCAATCGAATGGGGAGCTTTTGGTGTACCTGAAACTTTTATAATTTATAATAACAAAATAATTAAAAAATATATTGGACCTCTTAATCAAGAGTTGCTGACAGAAATACAAAAAACAATAAAATGAAAATATTTAAAAATTTTATAATTATTTTTCTATTACTGACTTTCAATAATCTTTATGCAAATGAAAATAGCGAAAGAAATGAAATCACTAAAAATCTTAGATGCTTGATATGTCAAGGACAATCAGTTTATGACTCAGACTCTGACTTTGCAAATAGCATGAAAATTTTAGTAGATAAAAAATTGGACGAAGGTTTATCAGAAAAAGAAATATATATTTATTTTAAAGAAAAATATGGTGATTGGATTTTGTATGATCCTGGACTCAACAAAAATACGTATTTACTATGGTTATTACCAATATTGATATTTCTATTTGGAGGTGCAATAATTGCTAAAAGTTTTATACTTAAAAAATAATTATTAATTATCTATGAAATTAAAAACTTTTCTAACGTCATTATTCTTTGTTTTTTTTACTATTTCAGTGAATGCTGAAGAATTAAAAATAAAAAATCAAAATACAGAATTTAATGTTTATACAGGCATGTTTGATTTTAGCGATGATGGTAAAAAATCGACATTGTTAGGTTTTCAACATCAAAATGAGAACTTGAATAAGGATACTTTTCTAGGAAATCTTTCACCAATTACTGGAGCTTTAATCACAGCAGATGCTGCAGGTTATTTGTATACTGGCGTTCAAGCTCAATATAAAATTGGAGCATTAAATTTTACACCGAGTTTTACACCAGGATTATATCATGAGGGAGATGGTAAAGATTTGGGTCATTTAATTGAATTTAAGAGTGAGTTACAATTTTCACTTGATTTATCAAAAACAAGTGAATTGGGCTTCTCATATAATCACATATCTAATGCGAGTTTAGGAGACAAAAATCCTGGGGCAAATAGTTATATGTTTAATTTCTTAAAAAACTTTTAAGAAGATTTATGAATTTAAAAGATTGTCATAATTTTGCTGATTTCAGAAAACTAGCTCAGAAAAAGTTACCTTCTCCAATTTTTCATTACATTGATGGTGCAGCAGATGATGAAGTTACATATGCAAGAAATACAAGTGCATTTGATGATGTTGATTTGGTGCCAAATGTTTTAAGAGGCGTAGAGAATGTAGATTTATCTACAACAATATTTGGAAAGAAATTAGATTTACCTTTTTATTTATCACCTACCGCTTTACAGAGATTATTTCATTATGATGGAGAAAGAGCAGTAGGTAAAGCTGCTAAGAAATATAATACCATGTTTGGGGTATCTGCTTTAGCAACAGTAAGTGTAGAGGAAATTTCTTCACTTGTTGACACACCAAAAATGTTTCAGTTTTATTTTCATAAAGACAGAGGTCTCAACGATTCTTGTTTAGAAAGAGCAAAAGCTGCTAAGTTTGATGTGATGGCTCTAACAGTTGATACAATAACTGGAGGAAATAGAGAAAGAGATTTGAGAACTGGGTTTACGTCACCGCCTAAACTAACATTATCAAGTTTATTTAGTTTCGCCACAAAACCAATGTGGGGAATAAATTATTTAACAAAAGGTAAGTTTGAACTACCTCATCTTCAAGATTTTGTAAAAGAAGGTACGAGCACCAACTCTTCAATTGGAAATTATTTTTCTACAATGTTGGATCAGTCAATGAACTGGAAAGATGCAGAACAACTTTGCTCTAAATGGGGTGGTCATTTTGCCTTAAAAGGAGTGATGAGTGTTGAAGATGCTAAAAGAGCAGTAGATATTGGATGTACAGGAATAATGGTTTCAAACCATGGTGGAAGACAACTTGATGGATCAAGGTCGCCTTTTGATCAACTTGCTGAAATTGTTGATGCTGTTGGTGATAAACTGGATGTAATTTGTGAGGGTGGAATTCACAGAGGAACTCATATGCTTAAAGCATTATCATTAGGTGCAAAGGCATGTTCTGGTGGAAGATTATATTTATATGCTTTAGCTGCAGCTGGACAAGCAGGTGTTGAAAGAGCTTTAGAGAAGTATAAGTCTGAATTAGTAAGAGATATGAAATTAATGGGATGCACTAAAATAAGTGATCTAAATAGAAGTAATTTAAGATTTAGAACATAGTAATCATGAACATAAATGATTGTTATAATTTTGAAGACTTTAGAAAATTAGCAAAAAAAAAATTACCATCTCCTATCTTTCATTACATTGATGGTGGTGCAGATGATGAAATTACTCTCAATAGAAACACAAATGCTTTCAATGATTGTGATCTTGTTCCAAATATATTAGCAAGTGTCGGAGAGCCTGATTTAACCACAACATTATTTGGTAGAAAAATTGATATGCCTCTTTTCTTGGCACCGACAGCAATGCAAAGTTTGTACACTCCTGAAGGAGACAAAGCTTCAGCGAGAGCTGCTGAAAAATTTGGAACGATGTATAGCATGTCTACAATGGCATCGTTTTCAATTGAAGAAATAGCCAATATCTCAAGTGGTCCAAAACTTTTTCAACTATATGTTCATAAAGATCAATCTATTACTGACGATTTAATTGATAGATGTCGAAGAGCAAATTTTGATGGGCTTTGTTTGACTGTGGATACTCTTGTTGCAGGAAACAGAGAAAGAGATCATAGAACTGGGTTTACCACTCCTCCTAAATTAACCTTGGAAAGCTTACTAAGTTTTGCGATGCGTCCAGAATGGGTTTTTAAATATTTAACAAATAAAAAATTCGAGTTAGCTAACATTAAACACAAAACTGACAAAGGAACTAACATTGCGAAATCGGTCATAGATTATATTAATGAGCAATACGATCCTAAAATGAATTGGAAAGATGCAGAGTACTGTATTAAGAGATGGGATGGTCCTTTTGCATTGAAAGGAGTGATGTCGGTTGAAGATGCTAAAAGAGCAATTGATATTGGCTGCACTGCGATAATGATTTCCAATCATGGAGGAAGACAATTAGATGGTTCAAGATCTCCTTTTGATCAAGTGAAAGCTATTTCAGATGCAGTTGGTGATAAGTTAGAAATTATACTTGATGGTGGTATTAGAAGAGGAACGCATGTTCTTAAAGCGCTAGCTGCAGGGGCAACTGCTTGTAGTTTTGGTAAAGCATTTCTTTTTAGCTTAGGAGCCGGAGGTCAAAAAGGAGTTGAAAGATTATTAGACAATATGCAAAAAGAAATTAGAAGAAATATGATTTTGATGGGATGTAAAAAAATTGAAGACTTGGATGCGTCAAAAATAATCTACCGTAACTAATCAATAAGTAATTTTCAGGATTATTGCAAAAACCTAAAACAGGTTATTTAAAAAACATGAATAGACATTAGCCTAGTTTTCGTCTAGGTTTTCATTTTTTAAAATTATGAAACTTGCAAAAAATTTAGATAATTTAGGAACTGAATCAGCATTTAGTGTCTTAGCTGAAGCTAAAGCATTAGAAGCGAAAGGCAATCCAATGATTCATTTAGGATTAGGTCAGCCAGATTTTAAAACACCTAAGCACGTAGTCGAAGCTGCAAAAAAAGCTTTAGATGATGGACACCATGGATATGTAATGTCGAATGGAATTCCAGAATGTAGAGAAGCTGTAACAAGGTGGATTAAAAAACAGTATAACGCTAATATTGATGCCGAAAGAATTTTAATTATGCCTGGTGGAAAACCTACGATGAGTTATGCCATTCAATGTTTTGGTGAACCAGGAGCAGAAATAATTCATCCTACTCCAGCATTTCCGATTTATGAATCAATGATAAATTATACCGGTTCGACACCTGTACCCTATGATCTTACTGAAGATAAAGATCTTAAATTTGATCCAGATAAAATATTATCCTTAATTACTGATAAAACTAGATTGTTAATTTTGATTAACCCAAATAATCCAACTGGCAGTTTTGTTGAGAAACCGGTAATAGATTATTTTGCAAAAGAATTAGAAAAATATCCGCACGTAACTATTCTAAGTGACGAAATTTATAGTAGACAAATTTTTGATTACAAAGAAATGCCGTCTTTTTTTCATTATGAAGCTTTAAAGGATAGGCTAATTGTTTTAGAGGGATGGAGTAAAGCTTACTCAATGACTGGTTGGAGACTAGGATGGAGTTATTGGCCTAAAGAAATGATTCCACATGTTAATAAATTATTAATAAATAGTGTATCTTGTGTAAATGCAGCTGCACAATATGCAGGTATAGCAGCTTTAGATGGCCCAGATGACTCGATTAAAGACATGTTAGATAAATTTACATTAAGAAGAAATTTAATCCATAAAGGATTAAATGATTTACCTGGAATTGAATGTAGTTTACCCGGTGGTGCTTTTTACGCTTTTCCAAAAGTAATAGGTACAGGCATGAATGGTTCTGAATTTTGTAAAAAAGCTATGCATGAGGCTGGAGTTGCTATTGTTCCGGGTACAGCATTTGGTAAAACTTGCCAGGATTATGTTAGATTTAGCTTTGCCGCATCTAGAGATAATATACAGCAAGCATTGGAAAATATAGGCAAGATGCTTTCTAAATAAGCTGTATTTTTTAATTTTTTTTTATTAATATTAACACTTAGAATTATGAACCAGCAAGTTGAGATAGAATTAAAAAATCTTTTAAACAGCAGATATTCAACATCAGAGTCTGCTCGTGGAAATTATGCAAGAGGTGAAGATACCTACGATCCAATTCTATCTAAGGCAGTGGTCTTTCCTGAAACTAATGAAGAAGTTTCAAAAATATTAAAGCTTTGTAATGAACATAAAATACCAGTAGTTCCGTATGGTACAGGAACATCTTTAGAGGGGAATGTTGTGGGAAATGAAGATGGCATAACTATTTGTTTAGAAAAAATGAATAAAATTTTAAGTGTTAATGCTGAAGATTTTGATTGTAGAGTTCAAGCTTGTGTAACAAAAGAACAATTAAACGAGTATTTGAGAGAAGATGGAGTTTTTTTCCCAATTGATCCTGGAGCAAACGCAGCTTTAGGTGGTATGGCCTCAACCTCAGCATCAGGAACAATGGCTGTAAAATATGGAACTATGAAGACTGTTATTTCAGGTCTAACGGTAGTTTTACCAAATGGTGATATCATTAATACAGGTGGTAGAACTAAAAAAACTTCAGCAGGTTATAATTTAACTAATCTATTTGTGGGATCAGAAGGAACTCTAGGTATTATTACTGAAGTTCATTTAAGATTATCTCCAATACCAGAAAGTATCATGAGTGCAGTTTGTCATTTTCCTTCATTAGAGGATGCAGTAATGACAGCTCAACAGGTTATTCAGTATGGTGTTCCAATTGCAAGGATTGAAATGTTAAATGCAGATCAAATGGGTATTAGTATTAATTATTCAAAATTAAAAGATATTGAGGCAGTGCCAACTTTATTTTTTGAATTTCATGGATCAGAGTCCTCGAATAAAGAAAATATTGAAATTGTAGAAGAATTATCAAAAGATAACAAAGGTAGTTCTTTTAAGTGGGCTAAAGATTTAGAAGATAGAAATAAACTTTGGCAAGCGAGATGGGACGTATATTATTCTGTTAAGGCTTTAAATGATAACGGAAGAGTTTATTCAACTGATGTATGTGTTCCAATTTCAAAGATTACAGAGTGTGTAAAATTTGCAGAAGAAAAAGCAAAAGAATTTGGAGTTAGGGCTCCAATGGTTGGCCACATGGGTGATGGAAATTTCCATGTCGTTCTACCTTACGATCCTGCAAAAAAAGAAATGTATAAACAACTTAGAGCTTTTAATAGCTCGTTAATTAGAAAAGCTTTAGAGCTTGAGGGAACCATCACAGGTGAACATGGTGTAGGTCTCCATAAAAAAGAGTATTTATTAGAGCAGCATCCCGATAGTATTCCAGTAATGAAATCAATTAAAAGAACATTAGATCCAAATAATATAATGAATCCTGGAAAAATTTTCGATCTAAACTAATCTTAAATATGAAAAAAATCCTGATCACTAGGAGATTATTAAGATCGTGTGAGGATAAAGCCAAAGAAACATTTGAAGCTAATTTTAATTTAAATGATGAATTATATTCTCAAAAAAAATTAATTGAGTTAAGTGGTGGGCAAGATGGGATATTGTCGTCCTTAACTGATAAATTAGATGCTGAAACAATAAATCAACTTCCAGACTCGATAAAAATTATTTCAAATTTTGCTGTTGGATTTGGAAACATAGACTTAGAAGCTGCAAAGAAAAAAGGTATTGTGGTTACCAATACTCCAGATGTTTTGACTGATGCAACAGCTGAGATTGGAGTATTGTTGATTTTGGGTGCATGCAGACGTGCTGCTGAGGGAATAGAAAGTGCAAAAGTAGGTGGCTGGAAATGGTCAGCAGATTATTTAATTGGCAAACAACTAACAGGCGCCAGACTTGGAATACTTGGCATGGGGAGAATTGGACAAAAAATTGCAAAAGTTGCTAAATCTTTGGGAATGATCATTCATTATCACAATAGATCTAAGCTAAGTGAAGATAAAGAAGGTGGAGCAACATACCATGATAATTTAAAAGACTTACTTTCAGTATCAGATGTATTATCTGTTTGTTGTCCAGCTTCAAAAGAAACAGTCGATATGATTAATAAAGATACAATTGAATATTTACCTAAAGGAGCAATTGTTACAAACGTTGCAAGAGGAGATATTATCGAGGATGAAGCTTTGATAGATGCTCTTGAACGAAGAAAAGTTTACGCTGTAGGATTGGATGTTTATAAGAATGAACCAAATCTAAATCCTGGATATCTTAAACATAAAAGCGCATTTATCCTCCCACATTTAGGCAGTGCTACTAAAGAAACCCGAACAGCAATGGCTAATTTAGCAATAGATAATATTGATGAATTTTTTAAAAGGGGCAGCTGTAAGAATAAAGTAAATTAATCAAAATTCATGAATAAACCTGTTTTAGCCAAATCAAAGGCTATTACGATATTTTTAGTTTTTGCTTTAGGATATTTCATTTCAAATCTTCTAAGAGCAATTACTGCAACTATTTCACCAGAGCTAGTTACCGAATTTAATCTAACAGCTGGAGAACTTGGTCTTCTAGGAGGCGGATATTTTTTAGGATTTGCGAGCGTTCAAATTCCACTTGGTTATTTATTAGACTCGAAAGGACCAAAGAAAATTGTTTCTTATTTTTTATCTTTAACAATTATTGGGTTAATTTTATTCGCCTCAGCACAAAATTTAAAAATGCTTCTCGTTTCAAGAATTTTAATTGGTGTTGGAGTGGGTGCATGTTTGATGGGACCATTGACTGCATATAGAATTTGGTATCAGGATCAAACTCAACAACGAGCTAATTCTTGGATGTTAATGGTAGGAGCCATCGGAATGCTATCCTCTAGTTTGCCAGTTCAATATTTTTTACCAATAATTGGATGGAGAGATATATTTATGTATTTAGCTGTTTTAACTTTTTTAAGTATAGTTTTGATCATTGTATTTATCCCCAAGTGGGACTCAGATAGAATTACTAATGAAGACTCTGGCGATTCAAAATTAAGCACTGTTTGGAAAAATCCCTTATTTAAAAGTTTGGTTCCAATGGGATTTTTTAATTATGGAGGATTATTTGCTATCCAAACATTGTGGGCTGGCCCATGGATGGTAAGAGTTTCTGGATACACTCCAGAAGAAAGTGCCCAAGGTCTTTTTCTAATTTATTTTTGTATGCTTTTCTCTTTCTTAAGTTGGGGCTATTTTGTTCCAAGGTTTTCAAAAAGTGTAAGTGATGCTGTAAAACTGTTAAGATTTGGTGCTCCAATAAATTTAATAGTGTTATCAATAATTATTTATTTAGGTCCAAACGCTGGGGCAATTCATTGGGCAATATTCATAGTTAGTTCAATATTTTTATCTTTAACTCAGCCTGCGGTTGGTATGGCTTTTTCATTATCAAATGCTGGTAAAGCCTTAACATCTTTTAATTTATTAATATTTATAGGAGCATTTTCCTTACAATGGATAATTGGACTGATTATTGACCTAGGAATTGGTCTAAATTTTTCCGAAATAAATTCTTTTAAATTTGCTATGATTTTTGTTCTTCTTACTTCTCTCTCATCTTATTTTTATTTTTTGGTTAAAAATAAATAAATTTATTTAATTAAGATGTTTATAAACAGTTGTTCTCGAAACTCCTAATTTTCTAGAGACAGCCATTATATTCTTTGATTCTAAATAAGTTGATCTAATTAGTTTACATCTTTCTCTTCGAATTTTTGTGTCATTACATTTTTTACAAGCGTAAATTTTTTTTGAACTATTATTAGCTATAAGTTTGTTTTCTTTAAAGTTTTGGCTTTTTGTTACAAAAACAGATGAACCCATGTGATCAGTTATCTTTAAAGTTTTATCGTTTAATAATTCTGAAGCAATAGAGGAAAAAGAATTTGTGAAGATCTTATTAAAGTTTTCATTTTTTAAATCTACTAAACCATTAAGCATAATTTTTGCATTTTGATTTGCTCCAACGATTACACCATCACCATTGATTGCCAATAATCCAACACTTGTTGTTGATAAGTATTCTAATCTTGGATGGAAAGACAAAATTAATTCATTATTAAATTTTCTAATAAATAATTTTGTTTCAATACTCCTGGTTGCAAGTTTTACTAGCGCCAAAGTATGTTGCTCTCTTGACATAGAGTCAGTAGAAGCATCAATGATACCAATTGTTTTACCATCGTAGTTAATAATTGGGCTTGCAAAACATGAAATATTTTCGTGTGCAATAAAGAAATGCTCTTTACCAGAAACAATGGTTGGTTTTTTTAATTCAACTGACAATCCTAAACCATTAGTGCCGCAAACATTTTCAGCCCAAATGGATCCAGGCACAACTGTTTTGCCAACATCTGTTTGAAGACAAGTTTTATCGTAAATGGTATCAAGTACTAATCCACTTTCATCTGAGTATGCTACCATGAAATTAGTTCCAGCAATTTGGGAATATAAAAGTTCTAATTCTGGTATAATTAATTTTCTTATACTCTCGTTTTTTTCTTTGATCTTTTTAAGTTCTATTGAAGAAATAATACTTTGCTTTGGATCTTTAAAAGGGTCTAGTCCATTGTTCACACATCTTGTCCAACTTTCAGAAATTTCATTGGTGATTTTTTGGGAGATCATTCCTCTTTTTTCAAGGATATTTTTAATCTCTTGGTTTTGAGGTATCAAATCCATATATTGATGAGAATATTATAAATAAACAATAGAACAACCAACCTAAGGTTGTATTTGTTAACTTATTGAACACTTAAAAGTGTCATTGACTCCCTCGCATATACTATTTTTAATATGGTTTGAAAAAATTAAAGGGAGAGAATTAATGAAAGCTCAAGTTTTACATAAATACGACCCAGAAATGAAAGAAAAAATTTGGGTAACAGAGCAAGAAATGCCTGATCCAAAATTAGAAAAATCCACAGATGTTATAGTCAAAATAGGTGCAGCAGGTGTTTGCAGAACAGACTTACATATAATTGAAGGCGTATGGAAACATATTCAAGATCCAGATGATAAGCTTCTTCCTTGTGTCATGGGACATGAGAATGCTGGATGGGTTGAGGAAGTAGGAAAAGACGTTACTAATTTTAAAAAAGGGGATTCAGTCATTTTACATCCTTTAATATCAGGGACTGGTGGAACTTGTTTAGACTGTAGAAGAGGAAATGACATGCACGCCGAAGCAGGTGCATTTCCAGGACTAAATATAAAAGAAGGTGGATATGCTGAGCTTTTAAAAACTAGTGTTAGAAACTTAATTAAGTTACCAACTGTTTTAACACCTAAAGATGTTGCTCCTTTTTCAGATGCAGGTTTGACTGCATACAGAGTTGTAAAAAAAGCTACAAGACATCTTTTACCAGGACAGAACTGTGTAATTATAGGGGCAGGTGGTCTTGGGCATATTGCGATCCAATGTTTAAAAGCAATGTGTGCAGCAAATATAATCATAGTTGAAAAATCAAAAACTGCACTTGATCATGCTATGCCACTTGGTGGAGACAAGGGAGTGTTGATTGATGGCAATGAAGTAGAGCAAGTCATGGAGTTAACGAAAGGTAAAGGTGCTGAAGCTGTAATAGATTTTGTAGGTGAAAAAGGTTCTACGTCAATGGGTTTGAACATGACATCAGGTGGTGGTTATTATTATATTGTTGGTTACGGTGAGGAAATAAAAATCCTTGCAGTGGATGTAATTATAGCTGAGAAAAATATAATTGGAAATTTAGTGGGAACGTGGTCTGAGTTGTATGAACTTATGGAACTAGCTGACAAAGGATTAGTTAAGCTATCCATGGCAGAATACAAACTAGACGATGCTAATAAAGCACTTCATGATCTTAACGAGGGTAAGGTTAAGGGTCGAGCTGTTTTAGTTCCATAAAAAAAAAGAGAGGAAATAATGAAAATAATAAAAACTTTCGTAACAGGTTTAGTTTCAGCAATGTTGATATTAAGCCCAGTTGCGTATGCTGACAAGTGGGGAGATCAATTTCCACATATCAAAGCAACAGGGGATATTCCTGGTGATTGTTCTTATGAAGAAATGTCTAAGAAAAATTATAAAGGAAAAACTCTTAAAATAAACACACATGCTGTTCCAGTAATTGGACAGCCAACCGCTTTGCATGCTGAACAGTTTGCTAAGCTAACAGGAGCAAAAGTTGATGTAACGCATACACCAGCGGGTGATTTGTACGCAAAAGCTATGGTTCCTTTTAAAGCTGGTCAAGCTCCATACGATATCGTATTTGGTTTTTCTAACTTTATTAATGACTGGAGACAATATTTAGCACCAGTTCCTAAAAAGTACATGAATTCAACTGAGATGAAAGATGTAACTAAATCTCACGTAGGAGTCTCTTCTTGGGATGGAACTATGTATCAATATCCAGTGGATGGTGACAGACATTATCTAAAATATAGAAAAGATGTAATAGATAATCCTGAGTATCAAAAAAAATATAAAGCAGATACTGGTAAAGAGTTAAAAGTTCCTACAACTTGGAAAGAGTACGGCGAAATGGCTAAATACTTTAATGGTTGGGACTGGGACGGAGATGGAGAAAAAGAATACGGTTCAGCTGAAGTAATGAAAAAAGACGACTTAATGTTCGCAGCTTTTTTCAGTAGATCAGTAGCGTATGCTAAAAATCCAAGAACTCCAGGTGGTTTCTTTTTTGATTTAGAAACTATGAAACCAAACATTAACAATCCGGGATTTGTTGAAGCTTTAGGTGACTGGGTAGAGGCTACTAAGTATGTTCCTCCAGGAGGAATTAACTTTGGACTAGGTGATGAAATTGGATCATTTGGTGGTGGTCAAACTCTATTTAGTTTTTCATGGGATGACGCGTTTATTGCAGCAATGCAAGACGATAGCCCTATTAAAAATAAAGTAGGTACAGCTCCTCTTCCAGGTGCAGATAAAGTTTGGAATAGAGTTTCAGGTAAATGGGAAAATCAATATAACCAAGCACCATACATTGTATGGGGTTGGGCAGTTGGTGTAGCTAAAAAAAGTAAAGAACAAGAGATGGCATTTGACTATCTATGTTTCTTTTCTAATGGAGCAAACCACCAAGCTGACTTAGCTATTGGAAATTTTGGTGTTAACCCTTTTAAAAACTCAGATTTCGATCCACAACTTTATATAAAAACTATGGGTTGGGATGCTGACATTGCTAACAGTTACACAAAGACACTTAAAGATATGGAAAAAAGTAAAAATAGAGTTTTCCCATTAAGAGTTAGAGGTGTATTTGAGTTTACTAGTGCAGTTGCAACTGGAACTTCTAAAGCTCTTGCAGGTCAATTGTCTCCACAGGAAGCACTTGATGAAGTTGCTAAAGAGTGGGAAGCAATTGTAAACAGAGTAGGAAAGAAGAACGTTCAAGAAGACTACGCTGTTGGTGTTAAAATGGAAGACAACAAGTTATAAGATAACTTAAATTTTATGTGGCCACTTTTATAGTGGCCACATAGTAATCAAATCAAAATACTCAAATGAACTTTAAGCAAAAATATGTTTTTTTATTTCCGGGCTTATTTGTTCTTATAGGTATTTTAATTTTCCCAATAATTTTTGTAATTCGTTTAAGTTTATCAGGGTGGAATAGTTATAATGGTTTAAATTTTATTGGTCTTGAAAATTATATAAGATTATTTACTGACGATCCTCGATTTTGGGAATCATTTTTTAGATTAAGTTTTTTGTCTGTTACAACAGTAGTTTTACAATATGTGATTGGTTTTGCGCTAGCTCATATGGTTTGGAAAGATATTAAATTTCAAAGATTTTTTAGAGTTTTATTTTTAATACCAATGATGACAACACCAGTTATCATGACAGTAATTTGGAGAACTTTTTTTCATGAATCTCTTGGTCCAGTTAATGACATTCTATCAAATTTTGGAATGTCACCCAAGTGGTTAACAGATCCAGTTCTCGCAAAATTTACAGTTATAATTGTTGAGGTCTGGCAATGGACACCTTTCATGTTCTTATTGCTATTAGCGGGTCTTTTGTCGTTGCCAAAAGAACCATTTTTAGCTGCTGCTATTGATGGTGCAAGCCCAGTTAGAAAATTTTTATATGTAACTTTCCCATTAATGGCACCAATTTCTATTGGAGCAATAATAATTAGATTGATTGAAGCTTCAAAAATTATGGATACTGTTTATGTTTTAACATCAGGTGGACCAGGAACTTCAACTGAAACTTCAAGTTTTTATATTTTTATTAAAGGACTTCGAGAGTTTCAAATGGGTTATGCAGCATCAATGTCATTTACATATTTGATAATTATGATTGTAAGTTTAACTGTGATAGCAAAAGTACTAACTAAATTAATGCTTAAAGACTAGATATGGGAAAACTATATAAAATCTTAAAATACTTTTTTATAACCTTCTGGGCAGTTTTTGTCGTAGCTCCTTTTCTTTGGGCTCTTACAACCTCATTTAAGGATTTTAATTCAGTGAATGGTGGAGCAACATATATTCCATGGGTAGACTTTGAACCAAAGTTAGAGGGTTGGAGAGTGCTGATTAAGTCTCCTGCAAATGGAGGTGTTGATATAATTGAACCTTATTTCAATAGTTTATTTGTAACCTGCACAGCTAGTTTGATTAGTATAATATTAGGAACTTTGTCTGCTTATGCTCTTTCAAGGTTCACATTTAAAGCAGGTTTTGTAAAAAATAATGACATTACCTTCTTTTTTATTTCTCAAAGAATTATGCCACCAATTGTTTTATCAATTCCTTTCTTTTTATTCTTAGGCGCAATTAATTTGTTGGATAGTTTAATCGGACTAATAGTCGTTTATATTGTCTTGTTAATGCCAATTGCAGTTTGGATAATGGTTGATTTTTTCAACAAAGTTCCAAGAGAGATTGATGAAACCGCTTTAATTGACGGATGTAATCCTTACCAAGCTTTTTTTAAAGTTGTACTTCCAAATTCAATACCAGGATTAATAGTTGCTGGTATGTTTTGTATAATATTTGGCTGGATTGATTTTTTCTTTGCATTTATTTTAACCTTTACTGAAGTGCAACTTTTGCCAGTTAAAATTGTTGCCTTAAATTCATCAATTACACCTTGGTGGAGTTTATCTGCTTCAGCTTTGATTTCAGTTGCACCACTCATCATAGTTGCTTTTGTTGTAGAGAGATATTTGTCAAAAGGAAACTTGTCAGGAGCAATAAAATAATGAATTTAGTTGCTGAAAACTTATCCTATAAACCAGATGAACAGTTCCATCTCGATGAAGTGTCTTTTGATTTTAAGAAAGGAAATATTTATACAATTCTTGGAAGAACGTTGTCAGGCAAAACAACGTTGCTAAAAACTATTGCTGGATTATTAACACCTGACACAGGTGCAATGCAGTTCGAAGACAAGGATTTTTTAAAAGTTCCAGTTTGGGAGAGAAATATTGCAATGGTTTATCAGCAATTTATAAATTACCCTCATTTAAATGTCTTTGAGAACGTTGCTTTCCCCCTTAAACAAAGAAAAATAGATGATCAGGTGATAGCCGATGAAGTTACAAAGTCCCTTAAATCTGTGGGATTAGAAGGTTATGAAAATAGAAAAATCCAGGAGTTATCCGGCGGTCAGCAACAGAGAGTTTCTCTAGCAAGATCTTTAGTAAAAAATGCAAAGATTTTATTATTGGATGAGCCTTTAGTTAATCTGGATTACAAACTTAGAGAGCAATTAAGAGAAGAGTTTAAGAATATATTTTCTCAAGGATTATCTGAAGACAGTATTGTTGTATTTTCTACTACAGATCCAAGAGAAGCAATGGAGCTAAATGGTGAGGTTATTGTTCTTGATGAGGGAAAGGTATTACAAGTTGGACCTGCTAAAGAAATCTTTGAAAATCCAAAAACCCTAAAAGTCGCTGAAATTTCTAACGATCCACCTATGAATATTCTAAAAGCGATTATTCAAGAAAATAAAATTATATTTGAAGAAATTAAAGTAGACTTACCTAGTCATTTATCTAATTTAAAAGAGAAAAACTTTAATTTAGGTATTAGAGCATCTGATATAGAATTAAGTGATAGTGGTTTTGAATTTGAAGTTGAACTCGCAGAAATTAGTGGCTCAGAAACATTACTTCATCTTAAGAGAGGAAATGCTAGAATTATTACATCCATAGAAGAAGTTTTGAATTTTAATATTCATGACAAGTTAAAAATTAATTTCAATTCAAATAAAGTCTATGCATTCAATGAAAATGGAGTTTTAGCTTCTTCACCTTTTGGAGGTTCTTATGTCTAAAATAGATTTAAATAATATTTCCCATACGTATAACCCAAAAGATACAGAGCCTACTTATGCACTAAATCCTTTTTCAATGACTTGGGAAAACGGAAAAAGATATGCAATATTGGGACCATCTGGATGTGGAAAAACTACAATGTTAAATATTGTATCTGGACTAGTAAGACCCTCTGCAGGAAGTATTTTATTTGATGATAAAGATGTTACAGATCTTAAAACTGAGGATAGAAATATTGCTCAAGTTTTTCAGTTTCCAGTTATTTATAATACCATGACAGTTTTTGAAAATTTAGCATTTCCTTTACTATGTAGAGATTTTGAAAAAGAAAAAATTAATGAGAGAGTCAATTCAGTTGCAGAAACTTTAAATTTACAATCTTTTCTTAAATTTCCTGCTAGAAAACTTACTGCAGATCAAAAACAATTAATTTCACTTGGACGAGGTTTAGTAAGAGAAGATGTTGCTGCAGTTTTAATGGACGAACCATTAACAGTTATTGATCCTGATTTGAAATTTAGACTAAGAAGAAAGCTAAAAGAGATTAATGAAGAATTTAAAACTACCCTAGTTTACGTCACGCATGATCAAAACGAGGCGATGACTTTTGCCGATAATATTATTGTTATGAGTAACGGCGAGGTTGTGCAAGCAGGAACTCCTAAGGAATTATTTGAGAGACCAAACACTACATTTGTTGGATACTTTATTGGTTCACCGGCAATGAATTTATTCGAAACAGAAGCATCATCAAATGATTGTGTTAAAATCAATGGAACTTTGATTAAAACAAACACTAATTTGTCAAAACTTAAAGATAAAAAAATTAAGTTAGGTATTAGATCTGAGTTTATTAATTTAGCTGAGGATCAGAAAGATAATTTGCTATCTGTTGAAGTTGATAAGGTAGAAGACCTTGGAAATTATAAGTTATTAACCGCTAAAATGGGTGAACTTACAATAAAATCAAAAATTAACAGAGAAACAGAGGTTCCTTCTAGTAATGTAAAATTACACATACCAGCTGATAAATGCTGCGTTTATGAGAACGAAATTCTTATTTAAATTAACAATTCTACTATAGATTGTATATTTTTTGTTAAGTGTCAATCCGCGCGCGTTTTTAGAAAGACTCTATTCTAATTCTATGTTTAATTACGACCGTTAATTAACAAGAGGAGAGAACAAAATGATTAAAAATAAAAAATCATTAAAAGGTGCTAAAACACCTTCAAGACGTAAGTTCTTCAAAGCAGCAGCAGCGACTGGTGCAGCAGCAGCGACAGCTGTGGCTATGCCTAATGTAGCTTTTGGTGCTCCATTAACTCTAAAGATGCAAGCAGCTTGGCCTTCAGGCGCAAACATCTTTTTTGAAATGGCAGGAGACTATGCGAAAATGGTTAGTGACATGTCTGGAGGAGAATTAAAAATTGATCTTCAGCCTGTTGGTGCCGTTGTAAAAACTTCAGAAATTGGACAAGCAGTTAGTTCAGGAGTGGTAGATATGGGTCACTGGGTGACTGCATACTGGTACGGAAAAAATGCTGCAGCTTCACTTTTTGGAACTGGTCCTTCATACGGAATGTCATCTCAAGAAGTTATGGGATGGATGGAGTATGGTGGAGGAAGAGCATTATACGAGGAAGCAGTAAAAAGTGTAGGTTTTAATTACACTGGTTTCTTCCATATGCCTATGCCAGCTCAACCATTTGGTTGGTTCAAAAAGAACGTAACAAAAGTATCTGATGTTAAAGGTATGAAGTATAGAACAGTTGGTCTTGCGACTAACGTTTTAACTGCTATGGGAATGGTCGTAAGACAATTACCAGGTGGTGAGATCCAGCCAGCTATGAAAACTGGTTTGATTGATGCTGCAGAGTTTAACAACCCAACATCAGACTCACAGTTTGGAATGCAAGACGTCTCTAAACATTATCACTTAGGAAGTTTCCACCAATCTCAGGAAATGTTTGAAATTCCTATGAACACTAAGAGACTAAACAGCCTTGCGCCTAAACATCAAGCTATCTTGAAGAATGCTGCTTATGCTGCAAACTCAGATAACTACTTCAAAGCTTTAGTTAGATATTCTGCTGACTTAGCTAAATTGATGAACGAGCATAAGGTAAATGTTTACCAAACATCTGATGCTATCTTAGCCGAGCAATTAAAAGGTTGGGATAAAATCGTTGCTGAGTTTTCTGGTAAGGACGCTTTCTTTAAGAAAGTAGTAGACTCACAAAAAGCATACGCTAAGAGAACAATGAAGTATCTGTTGATGAATCAACCGAACTACAAATTAGCTTATGAAAATGAGTTTGGTCCAATTGCAAAAGTTAAAATTTAATTAACTTTTATCAAATTTAAAAAGAGGGGGTTTAAAAAACCCCCTTTTTTTTTAGTTAAATTTAATATAATTGTTGACGATGGAATCATTCATTAAATTTGCCGATACATTAAGCACCTCAATGGGTAAAGCTTTTTCATGGTGTATCGTAATTTTAATGGGGGGTACTGTCTACGAGGTCATCATGGCTTATGCTTTTAATAAGCCAACCTTATGGAATTTTGATTTTAGTATGCAGATGTATGGTGCAATACTAATGATGTCAGGAGCTTATTGTTTAGCTACAGAAGCTCATGTAAGAGGAGATGTAATTTACAGATTATTTAAAGAAAGAACTCAGGCTTGGATAGATTTAGTTCTATACTTTATATTCTTTTTTCCTGGAGTAATTGCTTTAGCTTTTTATGGCTATGAATACGCAGCATTGGCATGGAAAATTAAAGAAACTAGCTGGAGTAGTCCAGCTCAAATACAAATTTACATGGTAAAGTCAATGATACCTTGCGCTGGTGTTCTTTTAATTATTCAGGGGATTAGTGAAGTTTTCAGATCAGTAATTTGTATAAGAACCGATCACTGGCCATCAAGAATGGTTGTTGCAGAAGAAACAGAGCAGGTGCTAATGAGACAATCAAAAGCTGAGGAACAAAAAGATGTTGTTTAGTTTAACAAATCCAGAAGTTGCCATTTTAATGATGGGGATATTTCTTTTTGCAGTTCTTTTAGGTTTTCCAATTGCATTTACTTTAATGGCAATGGGAATTGGTTTTGGTTATTACGCTTATTACGATGCGACCATGATGGAGCATATTTTTGATAACCGAATATTCCAACTCTTTGTTCAAAATACTTATACAGTAATGGATAACAATGTCCTCACCGCTGTACCTTTATTTTTATTTATGGGTTACTTAGTTGAGAGAGCTGGGATAGTAGCAAAATTATTTTTTGCAATCAGATTAGCGGCACATAGATTGCCCGCATCGATGGCAGTAGCTGCATTAATTACATGTACATTATTTTCAACAGCAACAGGAATTATAGGTGCAGTAGTAACTTTGATGGGATTACTTGCTTGGCCCGCAATGGTTAAAGCAGGATATGATAAAAAATTTGCATCAGGGATTATTTGTTCAGGTGGATGCTTAGGTATTTTAATTCCTCCAAGCATAATGTTAATTGTTTATTCAGTAATTGCACAATTATCTCCTTTAAGACTTTTTGCAGCTGCTATTTTCCCAGGATTGTTATTAGCAAGTTTATATATTGGATATGCAGTTTTTAGAGCTTGGCTGAACCCATCTATAGCTCCAAGACCACCAGCAGAAGATATACCTCCAAGAGCTGAAATTTTAAAAGAAGTGTTGGTTTCTTTTGTACCTTTATTTGGATTAATTATGTTAGTGCTTGGAACTATTTTAGCTGGAATAGCTACACCGGCCGAGGCTGCTGCAGCTGGAGCTTTTGGGGCACTGATTTTATCTTGGTTTTATAAAACTCTTAAATGGCAAAACTTTAAAGAGTCTGTATTTTTAACTGCAAAAACAACCGCAATGATCATGTGGTTATTTATTGGTTCTTGGACTTTTTCATCTGTATTTTCTTATTTAGGTGGTCATGAAGTTTTTGAGCATTTTTTCACATCTATAAATATTTCAACATGGCAATTTTTAGTAATTACTCAAATAATTATTTTTCTTTTAGGATGGCCATTAGAATGGACTGAGATTTTAATTATTTTTGTCCCTATATTTTTACCATTACTAGAAATTTTTGGAGTTAATCCCTATTTCTTTGCAATGTTAATAGCTTTAAATTTGCAAACATCCTTTTTAACTCCCCCCATGGCCATGTCCGCCTACTATCTAAAAGGAGTTCAAAAAACAAATGTAGAGCTGATGGAAATATTCAGAGGAATAATGCCATTCTTAGGAATTGTTATTTTTGCAATGTTTTTAATGTATATGTTTCCAGCAATAGCTTTATGGTTACCAGAAACTTTATTTGCGCAATAAAATAAAATGACAGACATACTTTCGTTAAAAGTTGAAGAACTTGTTTCGAAAATAAAAGACTCTCAATTAACATCAGTTGAAATTTGTAAGAAATACATCGAGAGAGTAAATGAATTTGAAAAAGACGTTAAGGCGTGGGTACATCTTAATAAAAAACTTTTACTAGAAAAAGCTGCTGAAGCAGATGAGCATAGAAGATCTGGAAAACCAACAGGACCACTTCATGGAATACCAGTGGCTGTAAAAGATATTATAGGCACTCTTGATATGCCGACTGAGTGTGGGACTGTAATTAGAAAAGGAAAATCTTATTCACAGAATGCTGAAATAGTTGATCTATTACTTTCTGCAGGGGCAATAGTAATGGGCAAAACAGCAACATCAGAGCTAGCTTATCTTGGGCCTTCTAAAACTACGAATCCTCATGATTATATAAGAACTCCAGGAGGATCATCTAGTGGATCTGCAGCTTCAGTGGCCTCTTTTATGGCTCCATTATCTATTGGTTCTCAAACTGGTGGATCTGTTATTAGACCTGCCTCATATTGTGGTGTAGTTGGATACAAACCTACTTATGGATTAATTTCCAGAAATGGTGTTCTTAAAACATCTGAAAAATTAGATCAGATAGGTGTATTTGGAAGATCAGTTGAAGATGTAGCACTTCTTGCGAAAGTTTTAATTAAGAAAGATAACTACGATAGTGCAACCGTACACTATTCAACTGAAAACATGTTGGATGAAGTAAAAAAAGGGCCTTTATTTGAACCAAAATTTATTTTTTATAAAACTGAACATTGGAAAATTATTGAAAAAAAATCGAGAGAGGCTTTTGAATATTTTATAAAATCATTCAAAAATAATATTGAGGTCTTTGATACGCCCTCTTACTTTAAACATATTCACAAGTATCATCAGATAATTCATGAGACGGATTTAGCAAACAATTTTGCTATATATTACAAAAAGTATAAAAAAAAATTATCTAAATATATGCAAGATGCGATTGCAAAAGGTAATAAGCATTCTGCAAAAGAATATGCTGAAGCAATCGATTTTATGAAAAGAAGTTATGAGTCATATCAGGAAGTTTTTGAGGATTATCATGGAGTGTTATCGCCATCAAGTCCAGGGGTTGCCCCCAAAGGATTAAAAAGCACTGGAACTGCTGAATTTAACAAAGTCTGGTCGTATTTGGGAACACCATGTATTTCTCTTCCTGTTCTTCAAGGAGAAGGCAATTTACCTTTAGGAGTTCAGTTAATAGGTGCAAGATTTGATGATCACAGATTTTTAGGTATTGCTAATTGGCTTGAAAAGGAATGTAATAAATAAAATGAATAAATTTACAACATTTCTGGGATCATTGCTGGCAGCAGCATTTCTAATAGGTCTTGCAACTACTTTAACAAGATCAACAATGATTGGTTTTTTTGACGTACTCCCTGTTTATATCTTAATGGCCATAGCAATTTTCATGATGGTCTACGAAGCCTTTTTCGATAAGAAATAATTTTTTAAATATTAAATTGTCTAAACAAAAAACAAATTTTTTAGCATTTTCATTACTTTTTATTCAACCAATTTTTATGTCTTCTAATTTAATAGTTGCTAGAGGTGGTATTGAATTTGTTCCTCCGATTTCTTTAGCGTTTTGGAGATGGACGTTTGTTTTTATAATTCTTTTACCTTTTACATATTTATCACTTAAAAAAAATTATTCTATAATCAAAAAAGAATATAAAAAATTATTTTTCTTAGGCGCTATGGGATGTGGTGTATGTGGTGCTTTTCCATTTTTAGCTGGAGCAACAACAACTGTTACTAATATGGCTATTATTTATACTTCATCACCAATTTTCATAATTATGATTTCAGCAATATTTTTTCAAGAAAAAATAAATTTTCTAAAAATAATTGGATTAATTTCTTGTTTAATTGGTGTTTTTGCAATTATCATAAAAGGTGATTTAAACTTGTTAATAAATTTAAAGTTTACAATCGGTGATCTATGGATGCTTGCAGCAGCTGTAGGTTGGGCATTATATTCAATCTATCTTTTCTATTGGAAATCTGAATTATCAATTTTTCAAAGATTTACTTTAGTATCTTTTTTTGGCGCATTTAGTTTATTACCTTTTTATATTACTGAAGAGTTTCTTGTAGCTAGAACTGTTTTTAACGAAGAATTTTATATGTGGGTATTATTTGCAGCTATATCCCCAGGGATAATTGCATTTACGTTATACACTCAAGCTCAAAAAAGCCTAGGAGCTTCTTTAACTGGTTTTACCCTTTACGTTTTTACAATATACGGTGCAATTTATGGGTATTTTTTATTTGATGAAAATCTTGAATCGTTTCATTATGTAGGTACAGCTCTGGTATTCTTGGGAGTTTATCTAGCTAAAAAAAATTATGAGACTAAAACGTAGGAATTTCTTGGAAATTATAATTGGGATTATAACTATTTATCTTTCAATATTAATTTTGCTTTTTATATTTCAGCGAAATCTCATGTATCATCCCGATGAAAATAACTATTTTGGGGATAAGCTAGAAGTAGAAATAGAAAAGGTTAATATTAGAACAAGTGATAACATTAATCTTGTGGGCTGGTTTCATAACAAGAGTTTAGATAATTATAAAACTATACTTTATTTTCATGGAAATGCAGGAAAACTAGAAAATAGAATATACAAATTAAATCATTTTAAAGATTTAGATGTAAATTTTTTAATCATAGCTTGGAGGGGTTTTAGTGGCAATGAGGGAAAACCCACAGAAAATAACCTTTATATTGATGGAAATAGTGCAATTGATTGGCTTAAAAAAAAGGGTGTAGTTGAAAAAGATATAATTATTTATGGTGAATCGCTTGGTACAGGGATAGCAACAGAGATAGCTCAAAATAAAAATTTTGCTGGATTAATTTTGGAGACACCTTTTACCTCCATGGTGGAAGCTGCAAAAAATTTTTATCCCTACATACCTGTAGGACTTCTTTTAAGAGATAAATACAAAAACAAAGAAAAAATTAAAAATATTAAAATTCCTGTTTTGGTCATGCATGGTGAAGCTGATCAAATAGTTCCTTTCTGGATGGGAAAAAAAATATTTGATCTAGCAAATAATCCAAAATATTCATATTTTACAGAATATGATGACCACATGATGGAGTACGATTCTAATCTAGTTTCTGAGCTAAATAACTTTTTAAAAGGGTTAAATTAAGCCACATTCTAAACAAATATAATTCAAACTTTTTTTTTAATAATTAAGGATGAAAAAGTTATATTTATTTATTTTTATATTACTTTCATTCGAAACCATTAGTTCTGCTAATGAAAATTTATCTTCAGTTGATAATTTATTTCATATTGATCAAATGAATTCTCACAATGAAAGCTTTGCTTTATATTTTAAAACACGTGAAAAGGCTATTTTGGCCAAGGGAGAAGATAGCAATTATATAAATGATTATCCTAAAGATCTTTATATCTATAATTATAAAACTAAAAGTTCTTTACCTTTGATATCTCACGAATGGTTTCCAAGGAAAGCTAAATATTTTTTACAAGAATATGATTTTCCAGTTTTTCCAGATGATTTTGCTTATTATTTATTAAAAGATAATAAAACACTTGTTATGATTAGTGCTGTTAAAAGTTTAAGAGCAAACTTTAAATTTGATATTATAGAAAAGAAATTAGAAATTTATCCAGTTAATGGAAAATTTGATTTTATTATTTCTTCAATTGCAAAAGGCTGTGATCATTATGATTTTAAGGATAATTATAAATGTAGTTTTTACAAACCTTTAATCTCAAGCACTTTAATTAATTAATTTGTGTAAAAGCTTCTGCAAACTTTTCTGCTTCAAAAATCTGTAGATCATCTTCTTTTTCCCCTAAACCAAGAGCAATAATTGGTAGCTTATATTTTTTAGCAACTGCTAGAAGAATGCCACCTTTGGCTGTTCCATCTAATTTTGTCATTATTAGCCCTGTGATAGGAATAATTTTATTAAATTCTTCAACTTGATTAATCACATTTTGTCCAGAGGTAGCGTCTAAAACTAAAATTACATCATGGGGAGCTTCAGAATCTATTTTTTTTGTTACGTTTGCAATTTTTTTGTATTCTTCCATTAAATTTTTTTTGTTTTGTAATCTTCCAGCAGTGTCTATCAAAACTTGATCGAATTGATTATTTAACGCCTCTTCTATTGCTTTATATGCCACTGAGGCTGGATCAGATCCTTGTGATGATTTAGTAATTGAAACATCTACTTTTTTTGACCAATTTTCTAATTGTTCAATTGCTGCTGCTCTAAATGTATCTGATGCAGCAAGCATAACTTTATTTCCATTACCTTTAAATATTTTACTAATTTTTCCTATTGTAGTTGTTTTGCCAACTCCATTAACACCGGAAATAAGTATTACGTTAAGTTTTTGTTTTTTTTTAAAAAATTCAAAATTTTCTAAAGGTTTCATCAATCCAACTATATAATTTTTTAAAATAATATTTATCTCATCTACTGTATGTTTGTTTGGATCAATTTTAGTTTGGGAAACAATTTCTCTAATTTCTAATGCAGCAGCAATACCGACATCTGATTGAATCAAATAATCTTCAATCTTATCTAATGTTTTGTCATCTATTTCTTTTTTTATGACAATATTTTTTAAACCTGAACTAAATGCTGACGCACTTTTCTTAAAACCAGATTTAAATTTATCAAAAATTCCCATTAAATTTTTTATATTAATTTCTTTAATATCGGAAACGGGTCCTTTCATGTGAATACTGTTATTTTCATCAATAAATATTGATAACTTCCCAGTAGAAAACTGGATATCAACTTTATTACCTGAAAGCCCATTTCTCATTGCAGCAAAAGCAGTAGCGCAAGCAGCTGTACCACAGGCCTTAGTAAGACCTGCTCCTCTTTCCCAAACTTTAACTTTAATTAATTCCTCATCAACGACTGTTGCTAAAGTAACATTACATTTTTCAGGAAATAAAGGATGGTTTTCAATTTCTGGTCCAATTTTTTTTATTTCAAAATTTTCATTATTATCAACAAAAAAAATGATATGTGGATTTCCAACATTTACTGCTGTACCTCCTGTATGATTATTATTATTTAGATCAGTTATTTTTATATTAAGGTTATTGGTATCCAATTCTTCAGAAAGTGGAATTTCATTCCACTCTATTCTACCTTTCCCAATTTCTGTAGAGACTAGTTTTTCTCCCAATATCTCAGATTTTAAATCACCAGATTGTGTAGTTAAAGTAACTAATGATTTATTGTTTTCTTTAGATAACAAATCTGCAACGCATCTTGTTCCATTTCCACATGCTCCAGAAGTTCCACCATCAGAATTATAAAATTCTAGAGATGCATCAGAACTATCATTTTTAGTTATTAATATTAACTGATCACAACCTATAAATTCTCTATCGCAAATTTTAATAATTTGCTCTTTGCTTAAATTAGTAATTTTTTGCCTATTATCTATAATGACAAAATCATTACCTAAACCATCCATTTTAAACGCTTTGATATCCATATATAGATATTTAACTTATTTATTGACTTTTTGAACCTCTATTATAGGTTGTCGACGTTTCCGCAAAAACATTAACTTTGCGGTGTCTTTGGAAACAAAGAGATCGACACTAGTCAGCGAGGCTTCGCCCACTAGTGCGATTACTGCTGTGTGAAAATATGTTTGAAAATTTAACAAATAAATTTGAAGAAATCTTTTCTTCTTTAAAAAAATCACCTTCACTTGATGAAGCTCAAGTTGATGAAGGTTTAAGAGGAATTAGACAAGCTCTTTTAGAAGCCGATGTATCTTTAGAGGTTGCTAAAGATTTTATTGAAAAAGTTAAGCCAAAAGCTCTAGGCCAAGAGATTATTAGATCAACTTCACCAGGGGATATGGTTGTCAAAATTGTCTACGACGAACTTGTAAGTTTGTTGGGAGAGGCTAATAGCGATATAAATCTTAACGCGGTACCACCTGTCCCAATGATGTTGGTAGGACTTCAGGGTTCAGGTAAAACAACAACAACAGCAAAACTTGCTAAATATTTAGAGAGTAACAAAAAGAAAAAAGTAATGATGGTGAGTTTAGATATTTATAGACCAGCAGCTCAAGAGCAACTTAGATCTTTAGGGGAGCAGAATAATATTTTAACCTTACCAATCGTTGAAGGGCAGCAACCAGCAGATATTTGTAGAAGAGCAATTGGTGCTGCTAATTTAAATGGTGCTGAAATTATTCTTTTTGATACCGCTGGAAGAACTCAAATTGACTTACAGATGATGAGTGAGATTAAACAAATTGAAGGTGTAATTAATCCAACAGAAACATTCCTAGTAGCAGACTCTTTAACAGGTCAAGTTGCAGCTTCAGTTGCAAAAGAATTTAAAAATACTGTTAATTTATCAGGAATTATTTTAACTAGGGCTGACGGTGATGCTAGAGGTGGTGCTGCGGTCAGTATGAAATATGTTTCAAATGTTCCTATTAAATTTTTAGGAATTGGGGAAAAAATTGATAATCTTGAAGTTTTTCATCCCGACAGAATAGCCAACAGAATTCTTGGAATGGGAGACATAGTTTCTCTTGTTGAAAAAGCTGCTCAAGATCTTGGTGAAGAAAATATAAAAAAAGCAGAAGAAAATTTAAAAAAAGGTCAGTTTTCAATGCAAGATTATTTGGCTCAACTAAGACAAATGAAAAAAATGGGAGGCATCGAAGGAATAATGTCATTTATGCCGGGAGTTTCAAAAATTAAATCTCAAATGGACTCAGCTGGAATTGATGAAAGTATTATTACTACAAATGAAGCTATTATTTTGTCTATGACAAAAAAAGAGAGAGAGAACCCAAAAATAATTGATGGTTCTAGAAAAAAAAGAATTGCTAATGGCTCTGGTACCAATCCAGCCACTATCAATAAATTGTTAAAACAATTTAAAATGATGTCTGAAATGATGAAAAAGATGTCTAAAGGAAATATGAAGGGGATGTCTGATAAAGGAATACCACCAGAGCTATTTAACCAATTAAAATAACAAAAGGAGAAGATATGTTAAAACTAAGATTATCAAGAGGAGGAACAAAAAAACGTCCAGTATATAAAGTCGTTGTAGCTGATAGCCGTTTTGCAAGAGATGGAAGATTTATTGAGAAGGTAGGATTTTTTAATCCTCTTTTACCCAAAGATAAAAAAGAAAGAGTAGGTCTTGAGGCTGAAAGAATTAAATATTGGCTCGGTCAAGGAGCTAAACCAACAACTAGAGTTGCGAGAATATTGGGAGAAAATGAATTAATGCCAATGCCTGTAAATGGTAATAACCCCAATAAAGCTATTCCGAAAAAAGAAAGAAATAAAAAAGAGGAAGATAAAACTGAAGCTCCTAAAGCAGACGCAGCACCAGCAGCAGAAGCTCCAAAGGAAGAAGCTCCTAAAGCAGACGCAGCACCAGCAGCAGAAGCTCCAAAGGAAGAAGCTCCTAAAGCAGACGCAGCACCAGCAGCAGAAGCTCCAAAGGAAGAAAAAAAATAGTTTAAAAATTATTTATGTGGCAAGCTCAAGTGTTTACACTTTATCCAGAAGTTTTTCCTGGTCCTCTGTCAAAAGGGTTATATGGAAAAGCTATGTCTAAAAAGTTATGGGATTTAAAGGTTGTTAACATAAGAGATGCAGCTGAAGATAAACATAAAACTGTAGATGACACACCTTATGGAGGTGGATCAGGAATGTTACTAAAAGCAGATGTCCTTGCTAAATCATTAGATCAAAACAGAATTGAAGGTGAAAAAATTTTATATTTGTCTCCTAAAGGAAAAAAATTTGATCAAAGCTATGCAAAAAAATTAGCAACTGCAAAATCCTTATCACTTATTTGTGGTCATTTTGAAGGGGTTGACGAGAGAGTATTATCTACAAGAAATATAGAAGAAGTCAGTATAGGAGACTATGTTTTGTCTGGAGGTGAAACAGCTGCATATGTTGTTATTGATAGTGTTCTCAGGCTTTTACCAGGGGTATTAGGAAACGATAATTCTAAGATCGAAGAAACTTTTGAAAATGGTCTATTAGAGTATCCGCAATATACAAAACCTCAAATTTGGGAGGAAAAATCAGTACCAGATGTACTATTATCTGGTGATCATAGTAAAATTAAAGACTGGCGTTTGTCTCAATCTGAGGCTATAACACGCGACCGAAGACCAGATTTATGGGAAAAATATAAGAAAAACTAATTTGATTATTGCTAACATGAAAACTATTGAAGAAATAAACCAACATAACGTCAAGAAAATTCTTTCTGATAAAAAAATTCCAGATTTTTATCCAGGTGATGTTGTTAAGGTTGGTGTAAGAATTACTGAAGGTAAAAAAGACAGAATCCAATATTTTGAAGGTGTCTGTATCGCTAAAAAAAGTAGAGATTTAAACTCCTCTTTTACAGTAAGAAAGATTTCTTTCGGCGAAGGAGTTGAAAGAACTTTTCCTTTATATGGAACATTAATAGACTCAATTAAAGTTATAAGATCAGGTAAAGTTAGAAGAGCGAAACTATATTATTTAAGAGATAGAACTGGTAAATCAGCAAGAATAGCAGAAAAAATAAGAAAAAAAATCGGTATCGATGTTGATGTTAAGCCAGAAACAGTAACAGAAGAAAACGTTGCTCCCGCAGTAGAGGCACCAAAAGAGGAGGCCCCTAAAATAAAAGCAGTACAAGACGATACGGTTAAAGCTGAGGAGGCACCAAAAGAAGAGGCTTCTAAGGAAGATCAAAAACTAGAAAGCCCTTCAGAAAAAAAATAATTTTTTTCTCAATGTCCACAACTCTTTACGATAAAATATGGAATGATCACTTAGTTGATCAACAAGATGATGGAACAACCCTTCTTTTTGTTGATAGACATTTAGTTCACGAGGTGACAAGTCCACAAGCATTTGAAGGATTAAGAAATTCAAATAGGAAAGTAAGACATCCTGATTTAACACTAGCAGTTGCAGATCATAATGTTCCAACTACGGATAGGACTAAAGGAATAGCTGATCAAGAATCTAAAATACAAGTAGATACTTTAGATGCAAATTGTAAAGAATTTGGTGTCCAACTTTTTGGAATGGATGACAGAAGACAAGGTATTGTACATATCATAGGTCCAGAACAGGGATTTACTCAACCAGGTACGGTTATTGTATGTGGAGATAGTCATACAGCAACGCATGGAGCCTTTGGAGCTTTAGCATTTGGGATTGGAACATCAGAAGTTGAACACGTTTTAGCAACACAAACACTAGTTCAAAAGAAAGCAAAAAATTTTAGAATAAATGTTAATGGTAAACTTCCGTTAGGTGTCACTTCAAAAGATGTAATTCTTCAGATAATTGGAAAAATTGGTACAGCTGGTGGAACAGGTTGTGTAATTGAATATGCAGGAGATTTAATAAGATCATTGAGCGTTGAGCAAAGAATGACGATCTGCAACATGACAATTGAAGGTGGAGCAAGAGCAGGATTGATTGCGCCAGATGAAAAAATATTTGAGTATTTAAAAGGTAAACCAATGTCACCTAAGGGTGAAAATTGGGAAAAAGCTTTGAATTATTGGAATGGTCTTAAGACTGATAGAGAGGCAAATTTTGATAAGGAAATAAATTTAAATGCAGCAGAAATTTTGCCAATGATAACATGGGGAACTTCTCCACAAGATGTTATTACAATTGATGGAAAAGTTCCTAATCCACAAAGCGAGACAGATGAGGACAGAAAGAATTCAATTGAAAGATCACTGAAATATATGGGGCTAAAACCTGATATGTCAGCAACAGATATAAAGATTGATAAGGTTTTTATTGGAAGCTGCACAAATGGAAGAATTGAGGATTTAAGAGAGGCAGCTAAAATTTTAAAAGATAAAAAAATATCATCTCATGTTAATGCAATGGTAGTTCCAGGGTCTGGGTTAGTTAAAGAACAAGCTGAACAAGAGGGATTAGATAAGATTTTTATTAGTTCAGGATTTGAGTGGAGGGAGCCAGGCTGCTCTATGTGTTTAGCCATGAATGCTGATAAACTCAAGCCGGAGGAAAGATGTGCCTCTACTTCAAATAGAAATTTTGAAGGAAGACAAGGTAGAGGTGGCAGAACTCATTTAGTGAGTCCAGGAATGGCAGCTGCAGCGGCAATTTCAGGAAACCTTGATGATGTTAGAAAGTATCAAAATTAAATGCAAAAGTTTAATACATTAAAAAGTATTCCTGCATACTTACCAATAGTTAATATTGATACGGACATGATTATACCTAAGCAATTTTTAAAAACTATTAAAAGAACTGGACTTGGAAAAAACCTATTTTTTGAAATGAGATATGATGATCAAGGAAAAGAAATTGATAATTTCGTTCTTAACAACGAACCATTCAATAAGTCAAAAATTTTAATTGCAGGTAAAAATTTTGGATGTGGTTCATCAAGAGAACATGCTCCTTGGGCACTTCTAGATTTTGGAATTACTTGTGTAATCAGTTCAAGTTATGCAGATATTTTTTATAGTAACTGTTTTAAGAATGGTATTTTGCCAATTATTCTTGAGGAGGAAAAAATAAAAGAGCTTTCAGAATACACAACCAGAAAGGAAGAAATTTCAGTTGATTTAAATGAACAAGTAATTGTTTACGGTAATAGCGAAATTAAGTTTGAAATTGATCCATTTAAAAAAAAGTGTTTACTTGAAGGTCTTGATGATATCGCTTTATCTTTAAAAAAATCAGACAAAATTAAAACATTTGAAAATAATTTAAAAAATCAAAAACCTTGGATTTTTAATGATTAAGGTAAAAAAAAGAAAAATTCTTTTATTACCTGGTGACGGTATTGGTCCAGAAGTAATAGGTGAAGTGAAAAAAATTATTAATTGGTTTAATGATAAAAAATCACTAGATTTTGAAGTAGAAGAAGATCTTGCTGGTGGTTGTTCTTATGACAAACATGGAACACCAATTACTGATGAAGTATTTTATAAAGCTTTAGAGAGTGAAGTTGTTATGTTAGGCGCGGTAGGTGGACCAAAATGGGATGAAGTAGAATTTTCTAAAAAACCAGAAAGAGCATTATTAAAATTAAGAAAAGAACTAAAACTATTTGCTAATTTACGACCGGCAATATGTTTTGAACAATTGGTAGGTGCTTCAACTTTAAAACCAGAAGTAGTGTCGGGTTTAGACATAATGATTGTTAGAGAGCTTACAGGTGGAATATATTTTGGTGAACCAAGAGGAATTAAACCAATTGAGAATGGAGAGAGAAAAGGAATAAATACTCATACATATACTACTAGTGAAATTGTAAGGGTAGCACGTATCGCATTTGATCTAGCAAGAAAAAGATCAAATAAAGTAACTTCTTGTGAAAAATCAAATGTTATGGAAGCTGGACAGTTATGGAAGGAAGAAGTTCAAGAACTTCATGATAAAGAATTTAAAGATGTGGAATTAAGCCATATGCTCGCTGACAATTGTGCAATGCAGCTATTAAGAAATCCTAAACAATTTGACGTAATTGTAACTGATAATTTATTTGGTGATATGCTTTCAGATCAAGCTTCAATGCTAACAGGTTCTTTAGGCCTATTACCATCAGCATCTTTAGGTGCAAAAAATAAGGATGGAGAAATGAGAGCCATGTACGAACCTATTCATGGTTCAGCACCTGATATTGCTGGTAAATCTATAGCAAATCCTATTGCTTCTATTTTAAGTTTTGCTATGGCCCTAAGATATTCTTTAGACTTAGATAATGAGGCTGATGCATTAGAAAAAGCAGTACAGCAGGTATTAAATGATGATTTAAGAACTAAAGATATTCTATCAGATGGAATGAAAGAGGTATCAACTTCAGCAATGGGTGATGCGATAATTTCAAAATTGCAATAAATCTATAATTATTCTAAGATTTTAAAATGCCAAGTTATATAGCTCCAGTAAAAGATATGATGTTTCTTTATGACAAGTTAAGAGACAATAAAAACTATAATGAATTAGAAAAATATAATGAAGTTAATTCTGATTTGGTAAAAGATATTTTAGAGGAAGCAGCTAAAATCAATCAAAATTTAATATTACCACTTGCAAAAATAGGAGATGAAAATCCTGCAGTATTAGAGAATGGAGTTGTTAGAACTCCCCCAGGTTATAAAGAGGCGTACCAAAAATATATAGAAGATGGATGGACATCATTATCTTGTGATCCAAAATATGGTGGTCAAGGGATGCCCAAAACTGTAAGCGCTTTTTTTGACGAAATGTTATCATCTGCAAGCTTGTCATTTAAACTTTATAGTGAATTAAGTATTGGGGCTTATAATTGTATTAATCATCATGCTACAGATGAAATAAAGAACAAATATTTACCAAAAATGGTTGAGGGTAAATGGAGTGGCACAATGTGTTTAACTGAACCAGTTTGTGGAACTGATTTAGGACTTCTAAAGACTAAAGCTGAAAAACAAACTGATGGAACATATAAACTAAGTGGTCAGAAAATATTCATCACCTCTGGTGATCAAGATTTGACAGAAAATATTATTCATTTGGTAATTGCTAGAGCTACAGACTCTCCAGCTGGAACCAAAGGTATAAGTTTATTTTTAGTCCCTAAGTTTATAGTTAACGAGGATGGAAACATTGGCCCAAGGAATGGGGTATCAACAGGATCTATTGAAAGTAAAATGGGTATAAAGGGTTCGGCTACCTGTGTTTTAAATTTTGATGATGCAACTGGTTATATGATTGGAGCTAAAGACAAAGGTTTAAGTGCGATGTTTACAATGATGAATTTAGAGAGAATAGTAGTTGGGATACAGGGTTTAGGCCTATCCGAAATTGCTTATCAGAACTCACTTGCATATGCGAAAGAGAGAAAACAAGGAAAAACAAATAATACCAAGTCAACTAATGGTGCAGATTTTATAATTGAACATGCTGATATAAGAAAATCTTTACTAAATATGAAATCAATAATTGAGGGAGAAAGAGCATTATGTTTTTGGTTATCTCAACAAACAGAGGTTAGCCTTTATCACCCTGAAGAAAAAATAAAACAAGAAGCATCTGATTATGTTTCATTAATGACACCAGTAGTAAAATCATTATTTACTGATTTAGCCATGGAAATAACAAATGACGCAATGCAAATTCATGGTGGGTACGGGTATACAAAAGATCAAGGAATTGAGCAATTATATAGAGATAATCGTATTACTCCTATTTATGAGGGAACAAACTCAGTTCAGGCAGCTGATTTAGTATTTAGAAAATTATCCAATAAAAATGGCAATGTAATTGCTAGATTTTTAGACATGGTTAAGTCTGAGTGTGAAAGTAAAAAAGGAAAAGTTGAAACTTTTTCAAAAGAATTAAATCATTACCTAGATATATTATCAAAGTTTACAGGCTGGATCAGTGATCAAAGTAAAATTGAAAAAGATGATGTAAGTGCAGCAGCGAATGATTATTTAAGAACACTTGGATATGTTTCAATTGCGTATTCTTGGATAAAAGTTTTAGAAGTTAGTTTTAATGACTATGAGAAAAATAAAGATTTTTACTCTGATAAAATCAATACAGCTAAATTTTATTTTGAAAAAGTATTGCCTAGAGCAGAGTATCATTATAAATCTGCAATTTCTGGAAGCTCAAATATAATGAAATTTAATTTTATTTAGTGATGAGTCATTATGATACTAATTTGGACAAAAACCAAGCTAATCATGTTCCGTTAACTCCTTTAACGTTTTTAAAAAGAGCAACAGAAATTTATCCAAACTATGAAGCGATAGTATATGAAGACAGAAATTATACTTGGAGTGAAGTTTACAAAAGAGCAGTAAAATTTGCCAGTGCATTGTCTAAAATTGGTATTAAAAAGGGTGATACTGTTTCATTCTTAGCGTTTAATACACCTGAAATATTTGAAGCACACTACTCTGTTCCTATGACAGGAGCAGTTTTAAATACAATTAATATTAGATTAGATGCAAACACGATTGCATATATTTTAAATCATAGTGATGCAAAAGTTTTAGTCGTTGATAGACAGCTACATATAGAAGTTAAAAAAGCTTTAAAAACTTTAGATAAAAAAATTACAATTATAGATATAAATGACAAATATGCCGACCAATCAAAGTGTGAAAAAATTGGTGAGCATGAATATGAAAATTTTTTAAATACTGGGGATGAAAATTATGACTGGCAAATGCCCAACGATGAGTGGCAGTCTATTTCTTTAAGTTATACTTCAGGCACAACTGGAAATCCAAAAGGTGTAGTTTATCATCATAGAGGTGCTTATTTAATGTCTACAGGAAGTTCTGTTGCATGGAATATGCCTAACCGATTAAATTTTTTAACAATTGTACCAATGTTTCATTGTAATGGCTGGTGTTACCCATGGACGATCCCGATGTTGAATGGAAGGACTATTTGTCTAAGAAATATAGATATTAAAAAAATATTTGAACTAATTGATAAATATGATGTAACGCATTTTGGTGGAGCACCTATTGTTTTAAACATGATTACCGGTGCCCCAGAAGCTGATAGAAAAAAATTAAAGAATAAAGTTTATGTTTTAACTGCTGGAGCGCCTCCCCCTAGTATAATCTTTAAAAAAATGAAAGCTCTGGGTTTTGAGGTAATGCATGTTTATGGACTTACAGAAACATATGGACATGTTACTCAATGTGCTTGGAATGATGAGTGGAATGACTTTGATGAGGATAAACAAAATGAAATTAAAGCAAGGCAGGGTGTAAGATACCCAAATACAGAAGGTGTAACAATATTAGATCCTGAAACCATGAAAGAAGTTCCAAAGGATGGTAAAACTATTGGTGAAATTATGATTAGAGGCAATGTAGTAATGAAGGGATACTTTAAAGATAAAGATGCTACTGATAAGGCTATGAAGGGTGGCTGGTTTCACACTGGTGATTTAGCTGTGATGCATCCTGATGGATATGTAAAAATACAAGACAGATCTAAAGATATAATTATTTCTGGAGGAGAAAATATTTCTTCGATTGAAATTGAAAATACTCTTTCTAAACATCCATCAGTTTCTATTGCAGCTGTAGTTGCAAAACCTGACGAAAAATGGGGCGAAGTTCCATGTGCTTTTATCGAAATGGTAAAAGATAAACCAGCAAGTGAAAAAGAATTAATTGATTTTTGTAAAGAAACTTTAGCAGGTTTTAAAGTACCAAAAAAAGTAATTTTCTGTGAGCTACCAAAAACCTCTACAGGAAAAATTCAGAAGTTTGAACTAAGAAAACAATTCTAGGTAATTATTTGATTTTCCAAGTAGAAAACAAAAATGTCCATGTATCAGATGCAGGTCAAGGTATTGATCCAAAAAAACAAACTATTGTATTTTTGCATGGGAGTGGGATGTCACATATTATTTGGTCTTTAACGGAGCAATTTTTTTCGAATCAAAATTTTAATGTTTTATCAATAGATTTACCTGGACATGGAAATTCTGATGGTCCCTGTATTAATACTATAGAAAAAATCACAGTTTGGTTAGAAAAAGCATTTATTCAGTTAAATTTAAATGATTTAGTTTTAGTTGGACACTCTCAGGGATGTTTAGAAATTTTAGAATTTGCTCATAAATATCCAACCAGAATAAAAAAATTAATTTTTGTTGGTGGTTCTTATAAAATGCCGGTTCATCCAGATTTAATTGAATTAGCAAAAAATGGAGACTCAGATGCTGTTAAATTGATGATGAAGTGGGGGTATGAGGGGTCAAAAAAATTTATCGGTGGTAATCCAATTGAAAGGATTATTCAATCGCCAAGAGATATAAGTGAAATATTGGCTGTTGATCTTATTGCTTGTAACAATTACTCAAACGGTAAAGAGGCTGCCGCGTCAATAAATTGTCCAAGTATGTTTATATTTGGTGCACTTGATAAGATGGTTAACATAGAAGTAGGAAAAAAATTTTCAAATCTGGTAAAAAATTCATCTACCCATATTTTCGAAGGTTGTGGTCATATGATTATGATTGAAAAAGCATTTGAAATGAGAGAAAAGGTCCTAGAATTTTTAAAAAAATGAAAAACTTTTCTATAGCAAAATCAAGAAGATTACGAAGTACACCTTATACTGACAGAATAGAAGCTCATGGTGTGAGCAGCTACACAGTTTATAATCATATGTTACTTCCAGCGTCATTTAAATCTTTAGAAAGCGACTATCTTCACTTAAAAAAATATGTTCAAGTTTGGGATGTTGCAGCAGAGAGACAAGTTGAAATCTCTGGAAAAGATTCATCTAAATTAGTTCAATTAATGACTTGTAGAGATTTATCTAAATCAAAAGTTGGAAAATGTTATTACGCTCCATTAATTGATAACGATGGACTTTTAGTTAACGACCCAATAATTAATAAACTTGCAGACGATAAATGGTGGTTGTCTATAGCTGATGCAGATGTAATATTTTTTGCAAAAGGACTTGCAGCTGGAAACAAATTTGAAGTTGAAATTAATGAACCAAATGTAAATATTTTAGCTGTTCAAGGGCCTTTAGCTGACGATTTAATGTCAAAATTATTTGGTGAAGAGATTAGAAAATTAAAATTTTTTAATTTTGATTACTTTGAATTAAAAGGTCACAAATATTTTATTGCAAGATCTGGATGGTCTAAACAAGGTGGATTTGAAGTCTATGTTGATAACGATATTGCAGGTCAGAATTTATATGATTATTTATTTGAAGAGGGAAAAGAATTTAATATTAAGCCAGGTTGCCCAAATTTAATTGAGAGAATAGAAGGTGCACTATTGTCATACGGAAATGATTTTGACAACAGAGACAATCCGTTTGAAGCAAATTTTGATAAATTTATTCACCTAGACAGCGATGTTGATTTTTTAGGTAAAGAAAAACTTAAGAAAATACAAGAAAAAGGAATAACTAGAAAACTTATGGGTGTAAAAATTGAACACAATAAAATTGATATGTATTGTGAAAAAACTTTATTTGCTGATAATAAAGAAGTAGTTGGATATGTTAGATCAGCCACATTTTCTCCCACATTTAATAAAGTTATTGGAATTGCAATGATTAATAAACCCTACTGGAATGCAAAAAATCAGTTTAATATAGAAATTAATGAAAAAATATATGTGGGTTCTGTTTGTGATTTACCCCTCGTCTAAAATTAAAAGTCATTTGGTTTTATGAATATAGCAATTGTAGGTGCAACAGGAAATGTTGGTAGAAAAATAATAGAAATTTTAGAGAAGAAACAAATAAATATTGAAAATCTTTTTTTATTAGCTTCAAAAAATAGTGAAGGAAAAAAAATTAGCTACAACGGAAAAGAACACTCAGTAACTAATCTTGAAAAATTTGATTTCTCCTCTGTTAAAATTGCTTTTTTTGCAGCAGGAAGCGAGGTAGCTGAAAAATGGGCCCATGTTGCTGCTGAAAAAACTATTGTTATAGATAATTCAAAATATTTTAGAAAAGACCCTGAAATTCCATTAATTGTTCCAGAAGTTAATTCAAAAAAATTATCTGATGTAAAAAATAAAAATATTATTGCTAATGCTAATTGTTCAGTAATTCCTGTTGTTGTAGCTTTAAAACCTTTGCATGATTTGTATAATATAAATCGTATAGTTGCGTCTACATATCAGTCAGTATCTGGAGCGGGTAAATCAGCTATGGATGAATTATTATCTCAAACAGAGGATTATTTTCAAAATAAGGAAATAGACTCAAAAAATTTTACTAAGCAAATAGCCTTTAATGCAATTCCTCATATTGATAGTTTTTTAGAAAATGGTTACACAAAAGAAGAACAAAAAACTACTGACGAAATTAAAAAAATTTTAGATAAAAAAATAAAAGTAACTTCTACCTGTGTGAGGATACCCGTTCTTGTTTCGCACTGCATTAGTGCAAATGTAGAATTTAATAAAAAATGTGATTTGGATGAAATAAGAAAAGTTCTATCTACCTCCCCTGGGTGCAAGGTTATTGATGAACATCAGGATGGGGGTTATATAACACCAGTTGAGGCTGAGGATAAATTTGAAACTTTTATATCAAGAATAAGATTGGATGAGTCTCGTGAAAATACAATAAATTTGTGGATCGTATCAGATAATTTAGTTAAAGGGGCGGCATTGAACGCAGTACAAATTGCTGAAAGTTTGATTACAAATGATTTTTATGGAAGATAAAAAACCACTTTCACCACATATACAAATTTACAGATGGCATATCTCTTCATTGGTATCTATTTCTCATAGAATAACTGGTATAATTAATATTATAGCTATTACATTTATTTGTGTTTGGTCTGGCTGGTTAATTCTAGGTGAAGCAAATTACACTTTAATAAATTTTTTTCTTAACTCAATTTTTGGAAAGTTTGTTGTTTTAGGTATCGTTTGGTCATTTAGTTTCCAAGTTTTGAGCGAAATAAGACATCTAATAATGGATATGGGATATGGTTTTGAATTACAAACGACTCGTATAACGGGCTTACTTGTTATATTTGGTTCATTCCTGCTTACGGTAGCTATTTATTTAATTGGTAGAAATTTTTTTTAATATGAATTTAGCAACAAAAAAATGGATTTTTACAAAAGCTTCATCAGTAATTTTATTACCCCTTATGCTATGGTTTATTTTAAGTTTTGTATCTATTTACGATCAAGGCTATTCAGAAATTTTAAATTTTTTTATCATCCCAATAAATAAATTTCTATTTAGTTTATTTATTATATTAGCATTTTTTTTCTCATCATTAACTATTAGTGAGGTTTTTGAGGACTATATTGCTAATGAAAAAATCAAAAATGTCGCAAACAGACTATTGTATATTTCTGCTATAGGTATTTCATTTTTAACAATAATTATTATATTTAATCTAAAGTAATGAGTTCATACAATATTATAGATCACGAATATGACGTTGTAGTTTTAGGTGCTGGTGGATCAGGACTGAGAGCTGCCGTTGGTTTGAGTGAAGCAGGATTAAAAACTGCATGTATCTCAAAAGTATTTCCAACCAGGAGTCATACGTCTGCAGCCCAGGGCGGGATTTCTGCTGCGCTTGGAAACATGGGTGAAGATGATTGGAGATGGCATATGTATGATACTGTTAAAGGAGCTGATTGGTTAGGAGATCAAGATAGCATCGAGTATTTGTGTAAAGAAGCGCCAAAAGCAGTTTTAGAATTAGAAAAATATGGAGTTCCATTTAGTCGAACAGACGAGGGAAAAATTTATCAAAGACCATTTGGAGGAATGACAAAAAATTATGGAAATGGAATAGTTCAAAGAACATGTGCAGCTGCAGATAGAACTGGACATGCAATATTACATACTCTTTATGGGCAAGCTTTGAAACACAATACAGAATTTTTTATAGAATATTTTGCACTAGATTTATTAATGAAAGACGGTGAGTGTAAAGGATTAATAGCTTGGAATTTGAATGATGGAACAATTCATCGATTTAGAGCTCATACAGTAATTATAGCGACAGGCGGATATGGAAAAGTTTATTATTCAGCAACTTCTGCGCATACTTGTACTGGAGATGGAAATGCAATGGTATTGAGAGCAGGATTGCCGTTACAAGATATGGAGTTTGTTCAATTTCACCCAACTGGTATTTATGGACATGGAACATTAATTTCTGAAGGCGTTAGAGGAGAGGGAGGATATCTAGTAAACTCTAAAGGTGAAAGATTTATGGAAAGATATGCTCCAAATGCGAAAGATTTAGCATCAAGAGATGTTGTGAGTAGATCAATGTCGATAGAAATTAATGAGGGAAGAGGTGTAGGAAAAGATCAGGATCATGTTCATTTACATTTAAGTCATTTAGATAAAAGTGTAATTGAAAATAGACTTCCAGGGATCACTGAAGCGGCGAGATTATTTGCGAATGTTGATGTAACAAAGGAGCCAATCCCAGTTGTTCCTACTGTTCATTATAATATGGGTGGAATTCCAACTAATTATAAAGCAGAAGTTTTAACAGTTAATGGGTCAGAAAAAACAGTACCAGGCCTGATGGCAATTGGAGAAGCAGCATGTGTATCAGTTCATGGAGCTAATAGACTTGGGTCAAATTCTTTAATTGATTTAGTTGTGTTTGGAAGAGCCGCAGCAAAAAGAGCTGCTGAACTAATCAAACCAGGTGCACCTCATGAAGAAATCCCAGAGACAGAAACTCAGAAGTGTTTAGATAGATTTGATAAATTAAGAAATGCACAGGGAGATAATAGTACTGCAGAATTAAGACTAGCAATGCAAAAAACAATGCAGTCAAAATGTGCAGTGTTTAGAACAGAAAAAAATTTAGAGGAAGGTGTTAACGAAATTAGAAAAACTTATGATGGCATGGACTCAATCTCAGTTAAGGACAGATCTTTAGTTTTTAATACAGATTTAGTAGAAACCTTAGAGTTTGATAATTTAATTAGACAAGCAGTAACCACAGTAGACTCTGCATATCATAGAAAAGAGAGTAGAGGAGCTCATGCAAGAGAGGATTATCCTAACAGAGATGATAAAAAATTTATGCAGCACACACTTGCTTGGTGTGATGGAAAAGATACTAAAATAACATACAGACCTGTTCATAATTCAACATTGACTAATGAAGTCCAATATTTTCCACCTCAAGAAAGAGTTTATTAATGGCTCAAATAAGTTTACCTAAAAATTCTGAGGTAAATAAAGGGAAATATTTCAAAGATAAGACTGGGTCAAAAAATATTCGTAAAGTTAATGTTTATAGATGGGATCCATCTACAGAAGAAAATCCAAGAACTGATACTTATGAAGTGGATATGGACAATTGTCCTTCAAAAGTTTTAGATATTCTAAATAAAATTAAAAATGAAATTGACCCAACTTTGGCTTACAGAAGGTCATGCGCTCACGGTGTTTGTGGTTCATGTGCAATGAACATGGGAGGAAAAAATGGTCTTGCTTGTACAAAACCCCATGCTGAAATTGATGGTGATATTGATATTTATCCTCTACCACATTTAAAAGTGAAACGAGATTTAATTGGTGACTTGGATGGTCTCTATAAACAATACCAATCAATAGAACCTTGGTTAAAAAATAACTCATCTAAAGAAACAACTGAAATTTTTCAATCAAAAGAAGATAGAGCAAAATTAGATGGTGCGTATGAATGCATAATGTGCGCATGCTGTTCTACCTCGTGCCCTAGTTATTGGTGGAATGGAGATAAATATTTAGGTCCCGCTGTACTTTTGCAGGCTTATAGATGGATCGTTGATAGTAGAGACGATGAAAGAAAAGCAAGATTAAAAAAAGTTGCTGATGAACTAAAACTTTATAGATGTCATACTATTCTAAATTGTACCAGTGCTTGTCCTAAAGGGCTAAATCCAGCAAAAGCAATTGCTGAAATCAAGAAAATGTTAGCTACAGCTAATGTTTAAATAGACTAATAAGTATTTTTGTTTTAAAAGATCCTTCTCATGAAGTTAATTGAACACTTTGTTGGCGGAAAATTATTTTCAGGTTCTTCTGATAGAAAAGGTAAAGTTTTTAATCCAGCTACAGGTGAACAAGAATCTGAGGTTAAGTTAGCGTCGAAATCAGATTTAAATCAAGCAATTGGAATTGCCAAAAAAGCTTTTGAAACATGGTCTTTAAAGCCAGCTCTTCAAAGAGCAAGAGTAATGTTTAAATTTAAAGAATTAATTGAAAAAAATTCTGATGAATTGACAAAACTAATTGTTTCTGAACATGGAAAAGTTTTTGAGGATGCCAGAGGCTCTTTAACAAGAGGGTTAGAGGTTGTTGAATTTGCTTGTGGAATACCTCATTTATTAAAAGGTGAATTTTCTGAAAATGTTGGAACAAATGTTGATAGTTGGTCAATGAGACAACCTTTAGGAGTTGTTGCAGGAATTACCCCATTCAATTTTCCTGCTATGGTTCCAATGTGGATGTTTCCAATAGCAATCGCATGTGGAAATACATTTATTTTAAAACCATCAGAAAAGGACCCGTCATGTTCTATTATGTTAGCTCAATTGCTTACAGAAGCAGGTCTTCCAGATGGCGTGTTTAATGTAGTGAATGGTGACAAAGAGTCTGTAGATGCAATATTGGAGAACTCAGATATAAAAGCAGTAAGCTTTGTAGGCTCAACTCCAATTGCAAAATATATTTATGAAAATTCAGCTAAAAATGAAAAGAGAGTTCAAGCACTAGGTGGTGCTAAAAATCATTTGGTGGTAATGCCAGATTGTGATTTAGATGGAGCAGTTAACGGTTTAATGGGCGCAGCTTATGGTTCCGCAGGTGAAAGATGTATGGCCCAATCAGTTGCGGTTGCTGTTGGAGATATTGGAGATGAGCTTGTTTCAAGATTATCTAAAAAAGCTGAAGCTTTAAAAGTTGGCCCTGGAATGGATAAAGCATCTGAAATGGGTCCTTTGGTAACAAAAGAACACCTAGAAAGAGTTAGAGGATATGTAGATTTAGGTGTTAAAGAGGGTGCTAAACTAGTTGTTGATGGAAGAGATCTTAAACTTCAAGGTTATGAGAATGGATTTTATATTGGTGGTTGTTTATTTGATCATGTCAATAAAGATATGAGAATATACAAAGAGGAAATATTTGGCCCAGTATTATCAGTTGTAAGAGTTAAAACTTTTGAAGAGGCTGCAAAATTAATTAACGATCATGAATATGGAAATGGAGTAAGTATTTATACTAGAGATGGAGATGCTGGAAGAACATTCGCTAGCAAAATTCAGGTAGGTATGGTTGGTATTAACGTACCCATACCAGTGCCGATGGCCTTTCATAGTTTTGGAGGCTGGAAAAGATCTTTATTTGGAGATAGTGCAATGCACGGTATGGAAGGAGTAAAATTTTATACAAAACTTAAAACAGTAACATCTAGGTGGCCTTCTGGTATCCGTTCAAATGCGGAATTTGTAATGCCAACAATGAAATAAAAGGAAAATAATGACAAAAATATCTTTGATTGGCGCAGGCCAAATTGGCGGAACACTTGCTCACTTAATTGGTACAAAAGAATTAGTAAACGAAGTAGTGTTATTTGATGTAGCGAGCGGTATTGCAAAAGGAAAAGCTTTAGATATAGCCCAATCTTCATCTGTAGATGGCTTTAATGTTAAATTTTCAGGTACTGATAATTACAAAGATATTAAGGACTCAGATGTAATAATTATTACTGCAGGTGTACCAAGAAAACCAGGAATGAGTAGAGATGATTTACTTGGAATAAATTTAAAAATTATTAAACAAGTTGCTGAAGGAGTTAAACAAAACGCCCCGAATGCGTTTGTTATATGTATTACTAATCCATTAGATGTGATGGTTATGGCATTTCAAAAATTTTCTAGTTTACCAGCTAATAAAGTTGTGGGCATGGCAGGTATATTGGATAGTTCTAGATTTAAATTATTTTTATCTCTAGAATTAAACTTACCAGTCAAAGAGATTGAGGCGATGGTGATGGGTGGACATGGTGATACAATGGTTCCTATGCCAAGATTTACAAAAGTCTCTGGCCGACCTTTACTTGATTTAGTTAAAGATGGAAAAATATCTCAAGAAAGACTTGAAGAAATAAATCAACGAACAAGAGATGGGGGAGCTGAGATAGTTAAGTTTTTAGAGAAAGGTTCAGCGTTCTATGCTCCTGCAGCATCAGGTGTTCAAATGGCTGAAGCATATTTAAATGATCAAAAAAAATTATTACCATGTGCGGTCCAATTAAATGGAGAGTACAGTGTAAATAATGTTTATGCTGGAGTGCCTGTTATCATTGGAAAAAGTGGTGTTGAAAAAATTGAGGAAGTCAGTTTAGATGATAATGAGAAAAAAGAGTTTATGCATTCAATAGATGCAGTAAAAGCTCTTTGGGAAGCTGCATCAAAGATAGATCCTGATCTTTCCAAATAAAAATGAATATACACGAGCATCAAGCCAAACAAATCTTAAAAAAATATGGTGCAGTAGTCCCAGAAGGAGTATTTGCTTTAAATGTTGAGGAACTGCTTGAGAAAGTAAAATCACTTAAAACTGAAAAATACGTTCTCAAAGCACAAATACATGCTGGTGGAAGAGGAAAAGCTGGAGGTGTAAAAATTTTAAATACAATTGATGAGCTAGAATTAGCAGCTAAAGATTTGCTCGGTAAAACACTTATTACTCATCAAACAGGTCCAGAGGGAAGAGAAGTTAAAAGATTATATGTTGAAGAGTCCTCAAACATAGAAAAAGAATTTTATTTATCGTGTCTTGTGGATAGAGCTAGTTCAAAAATTGCTTTCATATCAAGTGATCAAGGAGGCATGGATATTGAGGAAGTAGCGAGCAAAACACCAGAAAAAATTTTAACTACAAAAGTTGAAATTAATGAAGAAATTTCAAATACTGATTGTCAAAAAATTATAAAAATTTTTAATTTAAATAATGATGCAAAAAACCAAGCTATAAATTTAATTAAATCAATTTATAAAATGTTTATAAGCACTGATGCTAATATGGTTGAGGTCAATCCTTTGATTTTGACCAAAGAAGAAAAAATAGTTTGTTTAGATGCAAAAGTAAATTTTGACTCAAATGCGTTGTTCAGACATCCTGAAATTGTTGAGCTTAGAGACCTTAATGAGGAAGACTCAACAGAAATTGAGGCAAGTAAACATGACCTCGCTTATATAAAATTAGATGGAAGCATAGGCTGTATGGTCAATGGAGCAGGCTTAGCAATGGCTACAATGGATATAATAAAATTATATGGAAAGGAGCCTGCCAATTTTTTAGATGTGGGAGGTGGCGCATCAAAAGAAAAAGTTTCCGCAGCTTTAAAAATTATTCTTTCTGATAAGAATGTTAAAGGTATTTTAATTAATATTTTTGGGGGAATTATGAGGTGTGATGTGCTTGCACAAGGGGTAGTAGACGCTGCTAAGGAGATAAACATTAGTGTTCCTTTAGTGGTTAGACTTGCAGGCACAAACTTTAAGCAAGGTAAAGAAATACTTGATAGTTCTGGTTTGAAGTTAATATCAGCAGAAAACTTAGATGATGCAGCTAAAAAAATTGTCGAGGCGATAAAATAAATGTCAGTATTAGTAAATAAAAATACAAAAGTTATTTGTCAGGGCTTCACAGGATCTCATGGCACATTCCACTCTGAACAAGCAATAAAGTATGGGACAAATCTCGTAGGTGGAGTAACCCCTAAAAAAGGAGGCCAAAAACATTTAGAAAGACCAGTTTTCAACACAGTATTAGAGGCAAAAAATGAGGTAGGTGCAGACGCTACCATGATCTATGTTCCAGCAAAATTTGCAGCTGCTGCAATCATTGAAGCAATTAATGCATCAATAGATCTTATAGTTTGTATAACAGAAGGCATCCCAGTTCAGGATATGCTTAAAGTAAGACAAAGTTTGGCTAGCTCAAATAGTCGTCTTATAGGGCCAAACTGCCCAGGAATAATTACACCTGATGAATGTAAAATTGGAATAATGCCTGGAAATATTCATAAGAGAGGATCAGTTGGTATCGTTTCTAGATCAGGAACATTAACTTATGAGGCAGTAGCACAAACTACTGAAAATGGACTGGGTCAATCAACTTGTATTGGTATTGGAGGAGATCCAATCAACGGTACAAATTTTATAGATTGTTTAGATTTATTTTTAAATGATGATGAGACAGAGTCGATTTTAATGATTGGAGAAATAGGTGGTACAGCAGAGGAAGAGGCTTCGGAATTTGTCAAAAATCATAAAATTAAAAAACCTATAGTTGGATTTATAGCAGGAATTACAGCTCCGCCAGGTCGAAGAATGGGTCATGCAGGGGCTATTATTTCTGGAGGCAAAGGTGGGGCAAAAGATAAAATAAAAAAGATGGAAGAATGTGGGATTACAGTTGCAGAATCACCATCAATTATTGGAAAAACATTGTTTAATAAACTGTCTAATTGAAAAATACTATTAGAAGGATATATTAAGCAAAAAAGATGTCTTCATCAAAAAATCTTGAATTTGAAAAAACTTCATTCTTAAATAAGTCTAATAGTGCATTTATTGAACAAATGTATCTTAAGTTTATCAATAAAGATCCTGAATTACCTGAGAGCTGGGTAAATTATTTTGAGGGTATAGGCGAAGAGATAAAAGTTATTGCTTCAGAAATAAATGGGCCATCTTGGGGGCCTTCAAAAGTAAAAATAGATATTGATGAATTACAAAAAAAAATAGAGATAGAAGATAACAATAAAGTAAATAATGAAAAAATAGATTCATCAGAAAAATTTAATTTTCAATTACTTGCAGACTCTAACAAAGATTCCATAAGCGCTGTTGCCTTAATACGTGCTTATAGATTGAGAGGACATTTATTAGCAAATTTAGATCCACTAGAAATGAGAGAATCTGAGTATCTTGATGAATTACATCCTGAATTTTATGGTTTTAAAAAACAGAATTATGAAAAGAAAATTTTCTTAAATGGAGTAATTAATAAAAAATATGCAAATATTAAAGAAATACTAAAATTTTTAAAAAAAACATATTGTGGAAATATTGGTTATGAGTTTATGCATGTGTCAAATCCAGTTGAGAGAAAATGGTTTAGAGACAGAATAGAGCAAGATCAAAATGCTTTAAACTTTACGAAGAACGGTAAAGAGGCAATACTAAATAAACTTGTACAAGCAGAAGGTTTTGAAAAATTTTTAGCTACTAAATATGTTGGTACAAAAAGATTTGGTCTTGATGGAGGTGAAAGTTTAATACCAGCTCTTGAGCAAATAATTAAAATTGGTGGGCAAAATCAGATTAAAGAAGTTAAAATTGGAATGTCTCATAGAGGTAGACTTAATGTTTTGGCAAATGTGTTACAAAAATCATATAAAAGAATATTTAATGAATTTGCAGGGGAAGTAAGCTCAGACTCTGAGGAAAGTGCAGGAGATGTAAAATACCATCTTGGTGCATCGTCAGATAGACAGTTTGATGGAAACTCTGTTCACGTAAGTTTAACAGATAATCCCTCTCACCTAGAAGCTGTCAATCCAGTAGTTTTAGGACAAACAAGAGCAAAGCAATTTTTTCATAAAGATAAAGAAAGAAATAAAGTTATACCTATTCTTATTCATGGAGATGCTGCTTTTGCTGGCCAAGGAGTGGTAGCAGAATGTTTTGCTATGTCAGGACTTCCTGGCCATAATACAGGTGGTACCATTCATATTATAGTAAATAATCAAATTGGTTTCACTACTAGTCCAAGATTTGCTAGGTCATCACCATACCCATCAGATGTTGCAAAGATGGTTGAGGCTCCAATTCTTCATGTGAACGGAGACGACCCAGAAGCAGTTGTTTATGCGACTAGAATTGCTACTGAATTTAGACTGAAGTTTAATAGAGATGTTGTAGTTGACCTAATTTGTTATAGAAGATTTGGACATAACGAAGGGGACGAACCTTCATTTACTCAGCCATTAATGTATAAAAAAATTAGAGCACATCCAAGTGTTTATAAGATATATGGAAACAAGTTAGTTAATGAAAATTCAATTACCCAAAATCTTTTAGATCAAAATGTTAAAGGATTTAAAGATTTGTTGGACGAACAATATAAAAGTGCAAAAGATTATAAACCTAAAATAGAATGGTTTGAGGGCTCATGGTCTAGATACAAACCATCCAAAGGCAAAGATAAAAGAGGTGTGACTGGTTTTGATGAACACAAACTTAAAGAAATATCAGATAGTATTAATACCATGCCTACTGAAATTAATATTCATAAAACTATTTCTAAAATTTTGAATATTAGAAAAAATTCAGTAGATAAAGGTTTTGATATTGATTGGTCTACAGCAGAAGCGCTAGCTTTTGGCTCTTTACTTGAAGAGGGTTACCCAGTTAGGCTCGTTGGTCAAGACTCTGGTAGAGGAACATTTAGTCAAAGACATTCAGTTTTAAGAGATCAGATTGATAATTCTAGGTATATTCCATTAAACAATATTTCAAGTAAACAAAAAAAATTTGAAGTCGTTGATAGTTTTTTATCTGAACTTGCTGTTTTGGGATTTGAATATGGATATAGTTTAGTTGAACCCAATACATTAACTTTGTGGGAAGCTCAATTTGGAGATTTTGCTAACGGTGCACAAGTTGTAATAGATCAATTTATAGCATCAGGAGAAAGAAAGTGGAATAGAGCTTCTGGGTTAGTGATGTTATTACCTCATGCCTATGAAGGACAAGGGCCAGAACATTCTTCTGCAAGATTAGAAAGATTTTTACAACTATGCTCAAATGACAATATGCAAGTATTAAACTGTACTACCCCTGCTAATTATTTTCATGCTTTACGAAGACAAATGCATAGAGATTTTAGAAAGCCATTAATAATTATGACACCAAAATCTTTATTAAGAAATAAGTTCTGCGTTTCAAATTTAAAAGATTTTAATAAAGAAAATACGTTTCATAGAATATTATGGGATCATGCAATTGATCCAAAAGTAGATGGTTTTATTGAGCTGAAAGATAGTTCAAAGATAAAAAAAGTAATTTTATGTTCTGGAAAAATATATTTTGATCTTTTGGATGCTAGAGAAAAACTAAAAAAAGATGATGTTATAATTTTTAGAATTGAACAATTATATCCTTTTCCTGCAAAAGCTCTTGTAAATGAGTTAAAACCATACGCAAAAAATGCTAATTTTTTCTGGTGCCAAGAGGAGCCTAAAAATATGGGTGCCTGGTTTTCAGTTAGAGATTATATCCAATGGACATTAGATAGTTTAAAGGCTAATAATAACAAAATTTCTTATATAGGAAGAAGCCCAGATGCAAGTCCAGCAACCGGATATGCCAAAAGGCACAATTCTCAACAACAAGAAATAATAAATAAGGTTTTTGAATAAATTGTAATGAGTGAAAAAATTGTAGTTCCTGCACTTGGTGAGAGTATAACTGAAGCAACAGTGGCTAAATGGTTAAAAAATACGGGAGATTCTGTTGATGCGGACGAACCAATAGTTGAACTTGAAACTGATAAAGTAAATTTAGAAGTTCCTTCTCCAATTAAAGGAGTATTAACTGAAATAAATTCTAAAGACGGGTCAGTAGTGGAAGTGGGAGCTTTACTGGGTTCTGTTTCTGAAAAAGGCAGTGGTGCCAAACCCACTCCTACAAAGAATGAGGAGGTTAAAAAACAAGAGATTAAACCTAGTGAAAATAACGTGATTAAATTAGACCCAATTAAAAAAGAGCCTAAAGTTTTTGAGGAGACTTTGAAAGTAGAGGAGCAAAGTGAAAAACCTTTGGTATTATCTGATGAAGTTGTCGATCCAGCACCAATAATTAACAATACTCAGAGCCAAACACTGTCACCAGCTGTTCGTAAAATTGTCGCTGAAAACAAAATAGACCTAGCTTCTGTTCAAGGTTCTGGAAAAGATGGGCGAGTTCTCAAAGGTGACTTGATAAGTATGATGGGAGCAAATCCAAAACCTTCAGAGAGAAAAATTCAATATGGTCAAGAAGAAAGAATCAAGATGACCAGACTAAGACAAACTATTGCTAAAAGATTAAAGCAAGCTCAAGAAAATGCAGCCTTACTAACAACATTCAACGAAGTTGACATGACAAATATTATGCAAATGAGAAAAGAAAATCAGGAAGATTTTCAATCTAGATATAATATTAAACTTGGCTTTATGTCATTTTTTGTAAAAGCATGTGTTGTTGCTTTAAAGAATTTTCCAGCAGTAAATGCAGAAATTGATGGGGATGAAATAATTTACAAAAATTATTATAATATTAGTTTTGCAGTTGGAACTGATAAAGGTTTAGTAGTACCAGTTTTAAGAAATGCAGATGAGTTATCTTTTGCAGATATTGAAAAAAATATTAAAGAAATTTCTGAAAAAGCGAAGGATGGAAAATTGGCAATTGAGGATCTTCAAGGAGGAACATTCACAATAAGTAATGGTGGAGTTTATGGGTCTATGCTTTCAACACCTATATTAAACCTTCCACAATCTGGGGTACTAGGAATGCATAATATTGTTGAAAGACCTGCCGTTGTTGATGGAGAAATTAAAATAAGACCAATAATGTATTTAGCATTGTCGTATGATCATAGAATTATTGATGGTAAAGAGTCAGTGTCATTTCTTAAAATGATAAAGGAAAATTTAGAGGACCCGAGAAGGTTGTTTTTGGATATTTAGATGTCAGAAAAATTTCAAGCAGTAGTAATTGGTGGTGGACCTGGTGGATATGTTTGTGCGATTAGACTTTCTCAATTAGGATTGAAAACAGCATGTATAGAATCTAGAGGTTCTTTAGGAGGCACCTGCTTAAATGTTGGCTGTATACCATCAAAGAGTTTGTTAAATTTATCTGAGGAATTTCATAAAGTTAAGGGATTGGCTAACAAAGGAATAGAAGTAGGAGATGTTAAGCTAAACCTTGATAAAATGATGAAAAGTAAAGATAAAGCTGTAACTGTTCTTACAAAAGGGGTTGAATTTTTATTTAAGAAAAACAAAGTAACTTATTTCAAAGGTTATGGTAGTTTCAAATCTCAAAACGAAATTTCAATTAAAGATAATGAAAATAAAGAGACTATTATACAATCTGAAAAAACTATAATAGCAACAGGATCTGTAGCTACTTCATTACCAGGAATTGAAATTGATGAGCAAAAAATAGTTTCTTCGACTGGTGCATTAAAGCTTGAAAAAGTTCCAAATAAAATGGTTGTTGTAGGCGGCGGTTATATTGGATTAGAAATGGGATCGGTTTGGTCAAGACTGGGTTCTGAAGTACAGGTGGTAGAGTTTTTAGATCACATCACACCAGGTATGGATAAAGAAATATCCTCAGAATTTATGAAAATTCTAAAGAAACAAGGCATAAAGTTTAATATGCAAAATAAAGTTGAAAAAATTAAAAAAAATAAATCTGGAGCAACAGTATCCACTGTAGATAAAGAAGGAAATAAAAATGATTTAGATTGTGATGTAGTTTTAATTTCTGTTGGTAGGAAGGCAAATACTGAGGGCTTAAATTTAGAAACTGTTGGAGTTGAACTGGACGATAGAAAAAGAATTAAAACTGATAAATCATTTAAAACAAATTTAGAGAATATATATGCAATTGGTGATGTAATATCAGGACCCATGCTTGCTCATAAAGCTGAAGATGAAGGTATTGCTGTTGCTGAAAACATTGCAGGACAATCAGGGCATGTCAATTATGATACTATTCCAGGTGTTGTATATACCACACCAGAAGTTGCAGCGATTGGTAAAACTGAGGAACAATTAAAAGATTCTAAAATGAAATATAAAGTTGGAAAATTTTCATTTATGGCTAATTCAAGAGCTAAAGCTATTGATGATGCAGAAGGATTTGTGAAGATTTTAGCTGATGAAAAAACAGATAAAGTGTTGGGTGCTCATATAATAGGTCCTCATGCTGGTGAGTTGATTGCTGAAATTGGCGTTGCCATGGAATTTGGAGCTAGTTCAGAGGATATAGCACGTACATGTCATGCTCACCCAACTTTTTCAGAGGCAGTAAAAGAGGCAGCTTTATCAGTAGATAAAAGAGCAATACACTCTTAATTTTTTTTCATATTATAAAATATGAAATATCCGATTCTGTTACCAAATATATTTAATTATCCATTCACATATGAAAGTAATTTAGATTTAAAAATTGGTGAATATGTGTCAGTACCCTTTGGTAAAAATAAACTTACTGGAGTGGTATGGGATAAATTAGAAGAAAATGAACAGAAAAAATTTAAATTAAAAAAAGTTTTTAAGAAATTAAAAGTTAAACCACTAAAAAAAACAACCATAAACTTTTTAAATTGGTTTTCAGAATACAATATTATTCCAAAGGGTATGGCTTTAAAATTGATGCTATTGAGCAACAATGCAATTGAAGACAATATAAAAAATAATTTTCAAGTTTTTGAAAGCAATATAAAAAATAATTCAATAAAACTCTCTGAGGACCAAAAGAGATCTCTAAAGGAAATGGTCATTTTAAACAATAAATTTAGAGTACACGTATTACAAGGAACAACTGGCTCTGGAAAAACTTTTGTTTATTTTGAGGCATTAAAATCAATAATAAAGAAGGGCTTTCAAGGCTTAATATTATTACCAGAGATAGGACTAACGGGCCAATTTGAGCAAAAATTTGTTGAATATTTTGGTTTTAATCCAGCTGTCTGGCATTCGGGAATATCAAAAAAGAAAAAAGAAATAATATGGAATGGAATTTCTAATGGAAAAATTCAAGTTATAATTGGAGCAAGATCGTCTTTATTTTTACCATTTAAAAAACTTGGAATAATTATTGTTGATGAAGAACACGATCAATCATTTAAGCAAGATGAGGGGATAACCTACAACGCGAGAGACATGGCAATAGCCAGAGCATCATTTGAAAATATTCCAATAAATCTTATAACTGCAGTTCCATCTGTTGAAACATATGAAAATATAAAAAAAGGAAAATATGGTTTATCTAGATTAAACCAGAGATATCAAAATGCTTCTCTCCCTAATTATGAAATTATAAATTTAAATAATTCTAAGTTGGAAAAACAATCGTGGTTATCAAATGAAATTATTAAAAAGGTAAATTCTCATTTAGAAAAAAAGGATCAAGTTTTATTTTTTTTAAACAGACGTGGGTTTTCACCACATGTATTATGCAATAAATGTTACACAAGTTTTTCATGTCCAAACTGTAGTATCAATTTAGTCTATCATAAAAATAAAGGTAATTTGCTTTGTCATTACTGTGGATATAAATCTCATTTGAAAAGAGACTGTCCAAAAGAAGGAAATTGTGAATTTATTTTTAGTGGTCCTGGTGTTGAAAGAATATCAGACGAAGTAAAAAGAAAATTTCCAGATAAGAAAATTGAAATCTTTTCAAGTGATACAATGAATAAAAAAGACTCAATGGATAAGTTGGATAAAATTATTAAGAATGAAACTAATATTTTAGTTGGAACTCAATTAATTTCAAAAGGATTTCATTTTCCAAGTTTAAATTGTATTGTAGTTGTCGACATCGATCTTTCATCTCAAGGACATGATTTGAGAGGAGCTGAAAAGAATTTACAACTTTATCACCAACTTTCAGGAAGAGCGGGAAGAACTGGGAAACCAGCTACGGTTTATTTTCAAACTTATAATCATGATACAAAAGTGATTGATGATATTACTAATAAAAATCCTGATATTTTTTTAGAAAGAGAGTTAGAGATTAGAAAAAAAAATAAACTTCCACCTTTTCAAAGATTTATCTCACTAATTCTTACAGGTGAAAATGAGCATAAATTAGAAACAGAGGCTTTAGGATTTAAAAATTTTATAGAAACTAAAATTGAAGGAAAAGTATTGGGCCCAGTAAATGCACCCATATTTAGATTGAAGAGAAAATTTAGAGTTAGATTGTTAATAAGAGGAATTAAATCAATGAAAGTACAAAACTCAATCGCAAAAATTATACCAAATTATAAGTTTGCGTCTGGAATAAAACTTTCAGTTGATGTTGACCCTATAAACTTCAATTAATGAGTAAAAAAACGCCTTTTTATCAAATCGGTTACTTGAAGACATAAAGGTCATATGCTAATTAAAGCCTGATTTTAATTTAATCTTCAACATTATAGAGGAACAAAGTTGAGCAAAGACAAGGGATTTTCAATAACTTCAGCCGAAAGATATTCGCTTGCACTTTATGAGCTATCCAACGAAAGCAATCTTTTGACTCAAATTGAGGAACAGTGTTCATCTGTCTTAGAATTGATAAACACAAGTGATGACTTTAAAAATTTAATTAAAGATCCAACAACAAAACAGGATGATTTATTAAAGATTACAAATTCAATTTCAGAAAATTATAAATTTGAAACTTTATTTAAAAATTTTTTAAATTTTTTAATTCAAAAAAGAAGGTTCTTTTTTTTAGAGAGAATTCTTAAAAGTTTTGTTGAGATATGTTCAAAAAAAAGAGGTGAACTTAAGGCAGAATTAAAATCAGCAAAAGAATTATCTAATGATGAAATAACTAAAATTACAGAGGAGCTAACTAAAAATTTTAGCTCAAAAATAAAATTAAACTACAAATATGATAAAAGTTTAATAGGAGGTTTAGTACTTCAAGTAGGAAGTACTATGGTTGACACCTCAATTAAAAATAAATTACAACAAATTGAAAACAGAATGATAGAGGCATAAATGGAAATCAATCCTTCAGAAGTTACAAAAATATTAAAAGAACAAATTAAAAATTTTGGTGAAAAGACAGAGGTTACTGAAGTTGGCCAGGTATTATCCGTTGGAGATGGTATTGCTAGAATTTATGGCTTAGATAATGTTCAGGCCGGTGAGATGGTTGAGTTTGCTGATGGTTCAAAAGGTATGGCTCTCAACTTGGAAAGTGAAAATGTTGGTGTTGTAATTTTTGGTGACGACAGAAATATTAAAGAAGGTGATGTTGTTAAAAGAACTGGAAATATTGTTGATACACCAGTAGGAAAAGAGCTTTTAGGTAGAGTGGTTGATGGTCTTGGAAATCCAATTGATGGAAAAGGAGCGCTTGATAAAAGTGTTAAAAAAACAAGGGTAGAAGTTAAAGCCCCTGGTATTATTCCGAGACAATCAGTTAGTGAACCAATGCAAACTGGCTTAAAATCAATTGATAGTTTAGTGCCAATTGGAAGAGGTCAAAGAGAATTAATTATTGGAGATAGACAGACAGGTAAAACTGCTGTTGCTGTTGATGCAATTATAAATCAGAAAAAAATTAATGAGTCAGGTGATGAGAAACAAAAATTATACTGTATCTATGTTGCAGTAGGTCAAAAAAGATCAACAGTAAGACAAATTCAAAAAACTTTAGAAGAAGCTGGAGCAATGGAATACACAACTATTGTTGCTGCTACAGCATCAGACTCAGCGCCATTACAATTTTTAGCTCCTTATACAGGTTGCGCAATGGGTGAATATTTTAGGGATAATGGAATGCACGCATTAATTATTTATGATGATCTATCGAAACAAGCTGTTGCATATAGACAAATGTCTCTTCTTTTAAGAAGACCTCCAGGAAGGGAAGCTTACCCAGGAGATGTGTTTTATCTGCACAGTAGATTATTAGAAAGAGCTGCAAAACTTAGTGATGAACATGGTGGAGGTTCATTAACTGCACTTCCAATAATTGAAACACAAGGAGGTGATGTTTCTGCATTTATTCCAACAAATGTTATTTCAATTACAGATGGCCAAATATTTTTAGAAACAGAGCTTTTTAACCAAGGTATTAGACCAGCAATTAATGTTGGATTGTCTGTATCGAGGGTTGGATCTTCAGCTCAAACAAAAGCCATGAAAAAAGTATCAGGCTCCATGAAACTTGAGTTAGCTCAGTACAGAGAAATGGCAGCTTTTGCTCAATTTGGATCAGATTTAGATGCTTCAACACAGCAGCTCCTTAACCGAGGTTCAAAGTTGACTGAACTTTTAAAGCAAAAACAATATTCACCAATGACAGTTGCAGAGCAAGTAATATCTGTTTTTTGTGGAGTTAAAGGTTATTTGGATGATATCGATTTAAAAGATATTGCAGAGTTTGAAACAAAAATAATTGAAAAATGTAAATCTGATAAGCCTGAAATAATTGACTCTATCCAAAGTTCTGGAAAACTTGAAGAAGACAAAGAAAAACTATTGGTAGAAGTAATCACACAACTTAAACAAAACTTTAAATCCTAATAAAATATGGCAAGTTTAGACGATTTAAAAAAAAGAATAGCAAGTGTTAAGTCTACACAGAAAATTACAAAAGCTATGAAGATGGTTGCTGCAGCAAAACTTAGAAAAGCTCAAGAAAGTGCAGAAAAGGGAAGGCCTTACTCAGAAAAAATGAATAATGTCATTTTAAACTTATCTAGCGGAATATCTGATAAAGAGAATGCTCCAAAACTTTTATCAGGAACAGGGAATGACAAGGTTCATTTATGTGTTGTAATGACATCAGATAGAGGACTATGTGGGGGTTTCAATTCTAATATAATTAAAAAAGCCAAAAGTTACTTCTCTAAAATTTTAAGCGAGGGAAAAGAACTTAAAATCATAACTGTAGGCTCAAAAGGAAATGATCAGTTAAAGAGAATGTATGGTGATAAAATTGTTGAAAATATTTCTTTTAAAGAGTCAAAAAATGCCAATTACTTTGATGCTGACAAGGTTGGTAAGATAGTAATAGATAAATTTGAGAGTAGTGAATTTGATATATGTACTATTTTTTATAACCAATTTAAAAATGTGATCACTCAAATTCCTCAGGCCCAACAGATAATCCCTTTGAATAGCGAAGATAGTGAGGAGAATACTTCAGAGGAAAGTTATGAATTTGAACCAGATGAAGATGAGATTTTAAGCAATTTATTGCCAAAAAATATTTCAACACAAATATTTAAAGCAATGTTAGAGAATTCAGCTAGCGAACAAGGATCAAGGATGAGTGCAATGGATAACGCAACTCGAAACGCAGGTGAAATGGTTGACAAACTTACTATCCAGTATAATAGAAGTCGTCAGGCAGCAATTACAAAAGAACTAATAGAAATCATATCAGGAGCAGAAAGTTTATAATTATGAGCAAAGGAATAATCACACAAGTTATTGGAGCAGTAGTTGACGTAAAATTTGACGGAGAACTTCCAGAAATTCTAACAGCATTGGAATGTAAAAATGGGGATAACAGGTTAGTTTTAGAGGTTGCTCAACATTTAGGAGAAACAACAGTTAGAACAATTGCGATGGATGCTACTGAAGGACTAAAAAGAGGTGATGAAGTAATAAATACTAATGCTCCTATTCAAGTACCTGTTGGACCTGAAACTCTTGGAAGAATTATTAATGTAATTGGTGAGCCTATAGATGAAAGAGGCGAAGTTAAAACAAAAGAAAGTTGGCCAATTCACAGAGCAGCCCCTGAATTTAATGATCAGTCAACTGAAACAGAAATTCTTGTAACTGGTATTAAGGTTATTGACCTGTTAGCACCTTATGCAAAAGGTGGAAAAATTGGATTATTTGGTGGAGCTGGAGTAGGTAAAACAGTTTTAATTATGGAATTAATTAATAACGTTGCAAAAGCTCATGGAGGATTTTCAGTTTTTGCAGGAGTAGGTGAACGAACTAGAGAAGGAAATGACCTTTACCATGAGATGATAGACTCTGGAGTAATAAAAAAAGATGGTCCCGGATCTAAAGCTGCATTAGTTTATGGACAGATGAACGAGCCTCCAGGGGCAAGAGCAAGAGTTGCGCTTACAGGTTTAACGGTAGCTGAGTATTTCAGAGATCAAGAAGGTCAAGACGTTCTGTTCTTTGTTGATAACATTTTTAGGTTTACTCAAGCAGGCTCAGAGGTTTCTGCTCTTTTAGGAAGAATTCCATCTGCAGTTGGATATCAGCCAACACTAGCTACAGACATGGGAAATCTACAGGAAAGAATTACAACAACAAATAAGGGTTCAATTACATCAGTTCAAGCAATTTATGTACCAGCTGACGACTTAACTGATCCAGCTCCAGCGACTTCGTTTGCACACTTGGATGCAACGACTGTACTTTCAAGACAGATCGCTGAAATTGGTATTTATCCAGCTGTTGATCCATTAGACTCTACATCCAGAATTTTGGACCCAAGAGTTGTGGGAGACGAACACTACAAGGTAGCAAGAGATGTCCAAAAAATATTACAATCTTATAAGTCACTTCAAGATATTATTGCAATTCTTGGTATGGATGAATTATCTGAAGAGGATAAATTAGTAGTTGCTAGAGCCAGAAAAATTCAAAGATTTTTATCTCAACCGTTTTTTGTAGCTGAAGTTTTTACTGGTTCACCTGGAAAATTAGTTGATTTAGAATCAACAATCAAAGGTTTTGATGCTATTTGTAAAGGTGAATATGATCATTTACCAGAAGCAGCATTTTATATGGTTGGTACTATTGAGGAAGCAATTGAAAAAGCTAAGAAAATGGAAAAAGAAGCGGCTGCTTAATGAGCGAAGAATTTAAAATTGAAATTGTAAATCCAGAAAAATCTTTTTTAGTAAAAGATGACGTTTCCGAAGTTGTTGTACCTGCCTATGAAGGAGAAATGGGAATATTAAAAGATCATATTTCAATTATTTCTTTTTTAAAGCCTGGAATTATTAAAATTTTATCAAAATCAGGTAATGAAAGTTATTATATTGAAGATGGCATTGTTGAATTTAAAAATAATAATCTTTCAATTCTAACTAGCTCAATATTTAATATTGCTGATATGGATAAATCCAAACAACAAGATTTATTGAAACAAGCTGAGGAAGAGTCTGGTAAGGAAGAAATAAGTGACCAGTCTAGGTATTTAATTGATCAAAAAATTGAAGTTTTAAAAACGCTCAATTAGATTAATTTTTCAACTTTTTTTTGTACTTCTTTGTAAACATGCAATTTAAAATCTACTACCACTTTAGTTAGTTGATCTAGCTCTATCCATTTCCAATCTAAAAACTCTGGATGATATGTGTTAATATTAATTTCCTTGTCCTCACCAGTAAATCTCATTAAAAACCACTTTTGTTTCTGCCCTCTATATTTACCCTTCCAAATAATACCTAGTAGACGTTCTGGAAGTTCATAAGTTATCATACCATCTAACTCTTTGATAAGTTTAACACTTTTGATACTAGTTTCCTCCTCTAGCTCTCTATAAGCAGCCTTTAAAAAATCTTCACCAGAGTCAACTCCTCCCTGAGGCATCTGCCAAAAATCTTTTGGATTATCAATTCTCTTAGCTACGAATACTTTGTTTTCTTCATTTAAAACTACAATTCCCACACCACTTCTTAGTGGTAAGCTACTATATTTCTTATCCATGTTATCCGTTGAGTAACTTAATGGCGTAACTTAGTTGATTGTCTGTGTCACTCTTTATCTTAAAATCATCTCCATCTTCATTGATTTCAATATCAGGCCTGACACCGACCTCAGAAATAGACTTTCCAGACGGCAGATAATATTTTGCAACAGTTAATCGTATAGCACCTTTATTTTTAAGTGGAATGATAGATTGTACAGATCCTTTTCCATAACTGTTTTCTCCAACAATTATTGCTCTTTTATGGTCCTTAAGTGCACCAGCTACTATTTCAGATGCAGAGGCTGAACCGTAATTAATCAATACCAACAATGTTTTTCCATCTGTAATATCTCCTTTTTTAGCAAACCATTTTCTATTTTCTGATTTTTTCCTACTTTTTGTAGATACTATTTCACCATTATCTAAAAAAAAATCTGAGATTGTTATAGCTTGAGATAATAGTCCTCCTGGATTATTCCTTAGATCTAAAATAAATGCATTTACACTTTCATTTTTTTTTAATTTTTTAACCTGTTTTTCAATTTGATCGCTACTATTTTCATTAAATGATGTAAGTCTTATATATCCTATATTATTTTCTAAAATTTCAGATTTGACTGATTGAATTTCTATTATTTCTCTAACAATATTAAATGTTAGTGCTTTTTTTTCTCCTCTTCTCCTCACAGTTAGTTTTATTCCAGAACCAACCGGCCCTCTCATCAAATCTACAGCTTCTGCTAAGGATTTACCTTGTACTTGAATGTTATTTATTTTTACAATGTAGTCACCAGCTTTTAGTCCTGCCTTAGAAGCGGGTGTATCATCTATAGGTGATATTACCTTAACTACACCAGCCTCCATACTTACTTCAATACCTAGACCTCCAAATTCACCACTTGTCTCCGTTTGCATCTGTTCAAGAATTTTTGGTGACATATATGCGGAGTAAGGATCAAGAGATTGAAGGAGACCATTGATAGCCGAGTCCATACTTTCAGACTGATTTATCTCATCTACGTACTCTTTATTTATTTTTTCTAGGACTTCACCAAAAAGATCAATTTTTTTATAAATATCAGTCTCAGCTGTATTTACGCTGCTATTAAAAAAAAAAACAGATAAAAAAATTATTAAATATGTTTTAAATAATTTCATATCATAACTTTTTCTTTCGGAATAAATTCTGACCAAATTTTTTCAAGTTCATAAAATTTTCTTTTTTCAGGATGAAAAATATGAACAATTAAATCTATACCATCAACTAATTTCCATTCATTACTTTGTTTACCCTCAATCTTAGAATCTGGAACTCCATTTTTTTTTAACTTTTCTAAAACTTGTTCTGATAATGACTGAATATGTCTTGAAGAGGTGCCGCTGGCAATAATCATATAATCAGCCATTGAACTCTTATCTTTTAAATCAATTGTTATTATGTCCTGTGCTTTATTAAGATCGAGAGTGTTGATTACAATCTTTTTAAGATCTGAAATTTTATCCATTAATTAGATTTAGACTATCAAATTTTTCTTAATTGAGAAGATGAAATGTTGACTTTTTTAAATTCAATAAATTTAAGTACATCTTTATTAAGCTGCTTAAATGTCTTTGATTTTAATGAATTTTTTTTATATCCATGACGATCAAATACTAAAATGTTGCATTTTTGTGAAATTAATTTCGACTTATGCCACTTGTGGAAGCTAATTAAATTATCTGCACCCATTAAAAAATAGATTTCAATATTTTTATTTTTTTTTAAGTAGTTGATGAGATCAATGGTTTTGTTTGATTTAATTAAGTTTTCATAAAATTTCACTTTTATAAATGAATTTGAGCCGATAATACGTCTACATCCTTTAATTCTTTTTAAAACCGTTGTTTCACTTTCAGCTTTAAAGGGATTTTTTTTTGTTATAGCCCAGATTATATTCTGAAGTTGAAATCTCTTTTTTGCTTCTTTAGATATTGCCAAGTGTCCTTTATGTGCAGGATCAAAAGAACCTCCCAGAACCCCGATTTTGATTTTTTTAGTATTCAATTTATTTTCTTGTTTTTCCTTTACTCGTAATTTCATATTTATAAGAAACTAATTGATTTAATCCTACAGGTCCTCTCGGAGGTAATATATTTGTAGAAATTCCTACTTCTCCACCGAATCCAAATTCTCCACCATCAGCAAATTGAGTTGATGTATTATGCATAGCAATTGAGCTTTTAATATTTCTTAAAAAGTTTTTAGCTGTTTTTTTATTATTTGTAATTATACAATCTGTATGCATTGTTCCATATTTGTTTATATGATCAATACTTTCTTCAAGATTATTTACAATTTTTACTGATACTGCAGGTGCTAAATATTCTGTAGACCAATTTTTCTCTTTAGCTGGCAATATTTTCCCTCTGTAATACTTTTTTAAAAACCTATCTCCATATATTTTGCAATTTTTATTTTGTAGCTCGTTCAAAATTGGTCTACAGAAGCCTTTTGCAACTTTTTTATGAATCAGAATAGTTTCTGTTGCACCGCAAATACTTGTATTTCTTAATTTTGCATTATAAACAACTTTTTTTGCCATAGTTAAAGTTGCATCTTTATCAACATATGTGTGACAAAGTCCTTCAAGGTGCCCGATAATGGGTACACTAGATAAATCTTGAACTCTTTTTACTAAATTTTTTCCACCTCGTGGAATAATTACATCAATATATTTTTTCATACCTGATAGCATAATATCCACTACTCTTCTCTGTTTTGTATCAATGAATTGAATAAAGTTTTCGTCAACTTTATTAACTTTAAGTGCTTTTCGAAAAATTTTTGCTAAAATTTTATTAGTATTTATTGCTTCTGAGCCACCTTTCAAAATTACTGGATTTCCTGATTTAAAGCATAGACTAGCTACATCAGAGGTAACGTTTGGCCTACTCTCGTAAATAACTCCAATTACTCCTATAGGTATTGATATTTTAGTAATATTCAAACCATTAGGCCTTTTCCATTTTTCTAAAGTATTTCCAACTGGATCTTTTAATTTTGCAATTTTAATAATTGAATTTTGAATATCTTTTAACTTAGTTTCATTTATTAAAAGTCTACTAATTAAATTATTTTTAATACCTATTTTTCTGGCATAATTTGCATCTTTTAAGTTTTGCTTAAGTATTAATTTTTTTTCATTACCTAATAATTCTGCATATTTATTTAATACTTTATTTTTGATTTTTGTATCAATTTTCTGTTCAAAAGCTTTTCTTGCTTTTCTTCCAACTAAATTCATATATTTGATCATTTAAACTTCCACCATATCATCTTTATGAATTACTTCTGATTTAGAAACATAACCTAATAATTTTTCAATTTGATTTGAATGATGACCCATAATTTTAATTATCTCATCAGAAGTGAATGAACTTAATCCTCTGGCACATTCAACATTCTTCTTATCCAAAATTTTTATATGATCCCCTTTATTAAATTTTCCTGAAATCTTTTTTATTCCAGCAGCTAGTAAACTTTTGCCTGATCGTAGAGCTTTTTTTGCTCCATCATCAATAATAATTTCTCCTTTTGGTGCTATCGAACTTATTATCCATTTTTTTCTTGCGTCAAGTTTTGAGACCTTAGGACTAAACCAGGTGCACTCATTTTGCTCAATTATTTTTGTGATTGGGTTATTATGTAGCCCATTTGCAATGACCATACTACTACCAGCTAGTTGACAAATTTTTGCAGCCTCAATCTTAGTTTGCATACCTCCACTACCAAATTCATTCATACCTTTAATATTTACATTGCTTAAATCTTTTTTTAAATCCTTAACTATCTTAAGTAATTTTGCGTCTTTAAAAATTTTGGGGTTTTTTGTGTAAAGTCCATCAACATCAGAAAGAAGAATTAAGGTATCTGCGTTAGTAATTTGTGTAACTCTAGATGCCAACCTGTCGTTATCTCCATACTTTATTTCTGTTGTAGCTATAGTATCATTTTCATTTACTATTGGGATAAATCCTAAGTCAAACAAATTTTCAAAAGTCCTTTTGGCATTTAAAGATCTTCTTCTTTCTTCTGTATCTTCAAGAGTAAGAAGTATTTGAGAAATGTTAAGTTTAAATCTAGCAAATGTTTGTGAAAATAAATTCATTAACTCAATTTGACCTACAGAGGCAATAGCTTGACTTTGATCTAGTTTAATATTTTTTTTATTATAATTCATTTTTTTACAACCAAGAGCTATTGCACCTGAACTCACAATTACAACTTTTTGATTTCTATCCCTTAATTTTTTGATATCTTGTGCAAAACTTGATAGCCATTTCTTTCTAATTTTTTTATTTTTATCTACAATTAGTGAAGAACCGATTTTCACAACAATTATTTTAGAATTTTTAAGATACATAAGATAAAAGTTTAGCCTTTATTTTAGATATAGAACTTTTTTCTAAAGTTGTCATAGTCAATATCTCACATTTTTTATTTTTGGAAAAATGATCAATTACCTCTTTTGCAGTATCCTCATCAATTAAATCAATTTTATTTAGCACTATAAGCTCTTTTTTATCTAATAATTTAGAGCTGTAGCTTTTTAATTCATTTTTGACCTGATCGTAAGATTTATTGAGATCAATATTTGTTATGTCAATTAAATGTAAAAGCGATTTACATCTTTCAATGTGTTTTAAAAATTGAATCCCAAGACCTACACCCTCATGTGCTCCTTCCACCAATCCAGGTATATCCGCAATTGTAATTTCTTTATCATCATAAGAAGCAACACCAAGATTAGGATTTAATGTAGTAAATCTGTAATTTGCTATTTTTGGATTTGCATTTGTAAGTGCGGCGAGCAAGCTAGACTTACCTGCATTTGGTAAACCGATTATACCGATGTCTGCAATTGTTTTTAGTTGAAGCCAAATTATAAAATCCTCCCCAACAGTTCCTTTAGTAAACTTTCTTGGAGCTCTATTCGTTGAACTTTTAAATCTGGTATTACCAAGACCGCCTTTACCACCATTTGCTGCAATAAATTCTTCTCCTTTTTTACTAAAATCAAAAAGTAATGTCTTATTGTCTTCTTCAAAGACTTGTGTACCGAGCGGAACTTTTAGAACTAGATCATCACCACTTTTTCCAGTCCTATTTTGTCCTGCACCATTTTCACCTCTTTCTGCTTTATGATGCTGCTGATATCGATAATCAATTAAGGTATTTAAATTTTCCTCCGACTTTAAAACTATTGATCCACCTTTACCGCCGTCTCCACCATCCGGACCTCCAAATTCAACATATTTCTCTCTTCTGAAACTTGGGGATCCATCTCCGCCATTACCAGCTTTAATATAAATTTTGACTTGATCTAGAAATTTCATAATACAACATCTACTTTGGTTGTACTATTAATTGGGTTTTACTGAAACGAAAGTTCTATCTGCTTTTGATTTTTTGAATACAACTTTACCTTTAACTACTGAAAAAATAGAATGATCTTTACCCATGCCTACATTCTCACCAGGAAAAATTTTAGTTCCTCTTTGTCTTACAATTATATTACCAGGTACGACTGTTTCACCGCCATATTTTTTAACACCCAATCTTCGTCCGGCACTATCTCGTCCGTTTCTTGATGATCCACCTGCTTTTTTTGTTGCCATAATTTACCTTGTTTTATTTACTTACCGCTTCTTTAGTTTCTTCTTTTTTTGGCTTCTTAGAAACTTTTTCAGCTTCAGATAAAACTTTACCATCTTTTGCAAAAATTTTATTTATTCTTATCATAGAATACTCTTGTCGATGTCCATTTTTTCTTCTTGAATTGTGTCTTCTTCTTTTTTTAAAAATTAGTATAGTTCTATTTTTACTGTTTTTAATTAAATCAGCTTCGACTTTTGCTCCACTTACATGAGGAGCTCCAACCTCAATAGATTTATCATCCCCATATGCTAGGATTTCATTAAATTCAATTTTTGTTTCAGGTTTTGAATCTGGAAGCTTCTCTACCTTAAGAATTTCCCCAGACTTAACTTTGTATTGTTTTCCACCTGTTTTTATAACTGCGTAAGACATACTATGAATATTTATTTAAGTATCCGCAATATAGTTGTAGCGAAGTTTTAGTCAAGCCGAATTAACTAAAAATTATCCTTTAAATCTCGCAGTTTTGAAAAGGTTTTGACATCTTTTGCTCTTAGAAAAATATTGCAATCCAATTCTTCTTTAAGTGTAGACGGAATTGTGGGCAGGCTATGCTTTAACTTTATTTGAATATTTTGTATTTTTTTTTTAAGGTTTAAATTTTCAGAATCATGTTTGATACAAAATTTTGAATTATTAAGAGTATATTCGTGACCACAAAAAATTTGAGTATCAAGAGGCATAGCTTTAATCTTATTCAAAGAACTAAACATTTGTTCGTAGGTACCTTCAAAAATTCTTCCACAGCCAAGGGAAAAAAGAGTATCTCCAGTAAATAGTAATTTATCTTCATAAAAATAAAAACAAATATGACCCTTAGTATGTCCTGGAACATGAATTATTTTAGCTATAAAATTATCTCTTTTCCATATTTCATTGTCTTCAAGACAGATATCAATTTCTGGAATTCTTTCTGAGTCATGTTTAAAGCCAACAACAATACTATTATATTTTTTTTTTAATTCCTTATTGCCCCCAACATGATCAAAATGATGATGAGTATTTAAAATATATTTTAGATTAATATTTTTATTTTTTAGATAATCAACTATTGGACCAGCCTCGCTTGGATCAACAATACATGCTAAATTATTGGTCTCATCTATAATTAAATAACTATAATTATCTTGGAGACATGAAATAATTTCTACTTTCATTTTATTTCTCTATTAAAAATATTCCTAGATCTGCGAAAAAATTTTTAATTGTTAAATTGCTATAATTTATTATTGAAACGTTCTGATTGTTAATAGCCAATGATTTAAAGATTTTAATATCTCTTGATTTTACAAAGTGAAAAAAATCCTTAATTGAACACATATGAATATTAGGAGTATTGTACCATTCATCTGGTAATGTTTTAGTAATTGGCATTGTTCCTTTTAATAGTAAATGTAGTCTTATTCTCCAATAACCAAAGTTTGGAATAGTTACAATCGCTTTTTTTCCAACCCTTAAAAGTTCATTTATAACTAGCTCAGGATCTAAAAAAGCTTGAAGAGTTTGACTAAGAACAACATAGTCGAAAGATTTGTCTGGGAATTGTTTTAGATCTTTTTCTGCATTTCCCTCAATTACAGTCAATCCTTTTGCAATACACTCTTGTACTTTGCTTTTTGATATCTCCAGTCCTCTAATATTAGTATTTTTATTATTTTTTAAGAATTCCATTAAAATTCCATCTCCACAACCTACATCTAATACTTTTTTCTCTTTTTCTATTAATTCAGCTATTACTTGAAATTCGTTTTTCATAGTTAATTTTCTATATAGGATTTATCTAAAAAGTTTTTTAGTGCATTTAAAAAGTCTGGGACGTCTAATAAAAATGAGTCGTGACCTTTATCAGACTCTATCTCAACGAAACCTACATCTGCACCAATTGAATTTAAGGCGATGACAATATCCTTGTTTTCTTGAGTTGGATAAAGCCAGTCAGATGTGAAAGATATTATAAAAAACTTTGCTCTTGTAGCTGTAAATGCATCAGATAAATTACCTTTGAATTGTTTTGCTAAATCAAAATAATCCATTGCCCTTGTGATATAAAGATAACTATTAGCATCGAACCTGTCGACAAATACCGAACCTTGATATCGTAAATAGCTTTCTATCTGAAAATCTGCATCAAAACCAAATTTCAAATCTTCTCGTTCTTGTAGTTTTCTTCCAAATTTTTCTTGGAGACCTTTTTTTGAAAGATAAGTTATATGTGCAGCCATTCTTGCAACAGCCAAACCTTTATTTGGGATTGTATCTTCAGAGGAGTAATTTCCATCTTTCCAATTACTATCAGCAGCTATTGCCTGTCTTCCTAATTCATTAAATGCAATATTTTGCGCTGAGTGACTGGACGTACATGCAATTGGGATAACAGTTTTAGCTTTATCAGGAAAATTACTAATAAATTGAAGTACCTGCATACCACCCATTGAGCCGCCTGCGATTGAAAAAAGTTTATCTATACCAAAATGGTCAAGCAAATTGTATTGTGCATTAACCATATCGTTAATAGTTATAACTGGAAAATTTGTACCAAAAGCAGTCCCAGTATTAGGGTCTTCATGGCTTGGTCCAAAAGAGCCCATGCATCCACCAATTACATTTGCACAAATAACAAAGTATTTTTTGGTATCAATTGCTTTATTGGGGCCAACCGCATAAGACCACCAACCATCTTTCTTTGTTATTGGATTTAAACCAGTCACAAATTGATCTCCAGTTAACGCATGAAAAACCAAAATAGCATTATCTTTTTTTTCATTTAATGAACCATAAGTTTCATATGCTATTGGGAATTCATTAATAGTTTTTCCACAATCTAACTTTAAAGGTTTTTTTACTACCAGAGTTTTAATATTATTTTCAGTATTCATAACAAGGCCATTATTTGAATTGTGAGAAAAAAAACTATTTTAGCGGTTTTTTTTAAGCGCTCGCAATTCAGTTAAATCAGCGCATAATTTTTGTACTAGAACTTATTTATTCTGTCAATTTTTTTAAAAATCGTCTTATTCTCTATAAAAATTTGTAATTTTATCTATAAAGAGCTCATAAAATTAAAAATGATTACTCCAAAATTTAAAAAATTTAATATTGAAGCCTACAAACCTGGCAAGTCAAAGGTCAAAAAGCTTAAAAAAGTCATAAAACTTTCGGCTAACGAATCTGCTCTTGGGATCAGCCCAATGGCAAAGAAATTAATATCAAATAAAAAAATGATCTTAGATAAATATCCTGATGGAAAATCCCAAGATTTAAAAAAAGCAATTTCCAAGAAATATAACTGTGATTTAAATAAAATTATTTGTGGTGCAGGATCTGATGAAGTAATTCAAATGTTGTGTCAATTATATTTAAATCCAAAAGATGAGGTAATAGTTCCAGAATATAGTTTTTTAATGTACAGAATTTACGCAAAAATTGTAGGTGCTAAAGTTTTATTTGCAAAAGAGGTAAATTTTAAAGTTTCAATAAGGGAGATTTTAAAAAAAATTACAAGAAAAACTAAAATAGTCTTTATTGCTAACCCAAATAATCCAACCGCAACTTATTTGACAAAAAAAGAAATATTAGAACTGAGAAAAAAAATAAATAGAAGAATTTTACTTGTGGTTGATGATGCCTATTCAGAATATATGAAAAATAATGATTACACATCAGGTTTAGATTTATTTAGAAATAAAGATAATGTATTTATCTTGAGAACATTTTCAAAAATGTTTGGACTAGCTTCTTTAAGAGTAGGTTGGGGCTATGGATCAAAAAAAATAATAGATGCTTTAAATTTGATAAAACCACCATTTAATGTAAATGGGGTAGCACAACTAGCAGCTGCTGAGTCACTCAATGACAAAAAATTTATAAGTAAATCTATTAAGCATAATTTATTCTATGGTAAAAAGTTAAAAAAATTTCTTGAGATCTACAATATTTCTTCTAATAAAATTTCAGCAAATTTTTTATTTTTAAACTTTGATAATTGTAAAATTTCAGCAAAATATTTATACAAAAAATTAAAACAAAAAGGAGTTATCTTAAGATCAACCGAGGATGGCTATGGTATTAAAAATAAATTAAGATTAACTATAGGTTCTAGAGAAGAAAATTTAAAATTTATGAAAACTGTAAAAGGAATATTAAATTAAATGAACAATATTTTAATTATTGGATGTGGTTTATTAGGATCCTCTCTATTAAGACGTATTCATAAAAAAAAAATTGTTAAAAAAATATTTATTTATGAAAAATCAAAATCAAATGTTTCAAAAATAAAAAAATTAAGGCTACCAGGTACTGTTATTGACAAGCTTGATAAAGGAGCAGTTAATTATGATTTAATTATTTTTTGCACTCCAATGAGTGAATATAAAAACTTGATTTTAAAGATAAATAATTTTATTTCCCCCAAAACATTAATTACAGATGTTGGATCATCTAAGATAGAAACCTCAAAGCTAATAAAAAAATTTTTGAAAAAAAATATAAGTTGGACGCAAAGCCATCCCGTAGCAGGGTCTGAAGTTAGTGGACCAGAGCATGGTAAGGAAAATATGTTTCAAAATCGTTGGTGTATTTTAATAAAAGAAAAAAATACCAAAAAAAAATATTTAGACATTTTAAATAATTTTTGGAAAAAAATGGGTTCAAAAGTTATTGTTATGACACCTGAAAAACATGATAGAATCTTTTCTATAACTAGTCATTTACCGCATTTAATTGCTTATAATTTGGTGAAATCAGCGCAAGATTTTGAAAAAAAACAAAATTACGATTTAATAAAATTTAGTGCTGGAGGACTTAGAGACTTTTCACGAATAGCAGCTTCAAATGAAATTATGTGGAGAGATATTTTTTTTAATAATAGTAATAATATTTCAAAAGCTATTGATTTGTTTATCAAAAATCTAACAGCTTTTAAAAAAGACATAAATTTAAAAAACAATAAATCAATATTAAAAAAATTAATTCAAACTAAAAGAGTGCGATCAAAAATTATTAAGTTAAAACAGGATATAAATAAACCTGACTTTGGTAGAAGTTAGAAATTTATTTTAGAAATTTTTCTCACTTTAAGATTTGCTGTATCAAGTATCATTTTAATAGTTTTATTTATTGGCATTACAATTACTCTTTTTTCAGGGCCATAAGCATGAATTAATTGTTTGGAGTTAATGCAAATAGCAACGTGACCTTTCCAAAAAATAATATCTCCCTTTTTAAATTTTTTTGATATTTTTTTTATAGAATAATTTATTTGGTCTTTAGTATCACGTGGATAAAATAAATTATTATAATAAAAAAATATTTGCAATAAAGCTGAACAATCAATTCCTTTATTTGTTTTACCGCCCCAAACATATTTAGTTTTAAGAAAAAGTTTTAATATTTTAACAAAATTTTTTTCTTTATGAGTAATTTTTTTTATATCTTTTGATTTAACCCATTGGTTTTTATCAAATCTAGCAAAACCATTTCTTTTCTCTAAAACTGATAATTTTGATCCAAAATATAAGTTTCTTTTAGTTTTAGTGTTAGGGTTTTTAAATATGTTTGCTTCAATATTGCTTACTTTATGTGAAATTTTTAATTCTTTAACATATTTTTTATCTTTAATAAAACCACTGTATCTATCATATAAAGATTTTATTTTGATCCAACCTTTTTTTTTTGATAAAATTTTAAATCTTTCTCCATATAATATCTGAGATGTTACCTCTGAAAGTATATTAGGTAATTTATAAATATTTGAAAAAGGTTCTTTAAAATAAAAATTATTTTTCACTTAGTTTTAATTTATTTTTTATCATCCATAGACAAATTAGAGAAGGAATAACCATTATTGCTGTAAGTATAAAAAATATTCCCCAATCTCCATTTAACAGATCAACTAAAGCACCCGAAGATGATGCAAGCGTTGTTCGACCAGCTGTTCCAATTGATGCTAGCAATGCATATTGTGAAGCTGTATATGTTCTGTCCACCAACAAAGAAATAAAGGCAACAAAAGCAACTGTTGCAAATGCTGCTGCAATATCATCAAAAATTACTGCAAATGCAAATAATAACTCGGACTTACCTGTCCAAGCAAGAGCAGTAAACAATAAATTTGTTGATGCCATTAAAATACCAGCTAGAAACATTGCTTTAATTACTCCTGATCTGATTACAAATAATCCTCCTAATAATGTAAAAACTACTGTTGTTATCCATCCCAAAGTTTTTGAATAAATCGCTATATCTCCCTTAGAAAATCCTATTTCTTTATAAAATATTACTGACATTCTACCTAAAAAAGCTTCTCCAATTTTAAATAAAAAAACAAAACCAAGAATACCAAGTGCTATAGAAAAACCATTTTTTTTGAAAAAACTTACTACTGGACCTCCTAACGTTCCACTTATCCACGCAATAACTTTTGTTATAATATTTTGTGAGCCTAATTTGTTTTGTATAATTTGGTAAGTCTCATTTTGTTTTTGACTTCTATCTAGAGAGATTGGCTCATGAACAAACATCAAACCTATATTCATTAAAATCACCACAACACCTAAAATTAAAAACGTAGTTTGCCAGTAATTAGCAACCCCTATATTTTCAAAATATTCTGCAGTAAACAGAGCTATTACACCACCTAATTTATATCCACTCCACCAACCCACAACTGCCATTGCTGCGCCAGCAGCCATTGATTGATTTTCTTTTTCACCTATTTGTTCTATCCTTAGTGCATCAACAGTTATGTCTTGTGTTGCAGACGAGATCGCAATAATTAATCCGATAGTAATTACTAGAGCTAAATTATCAGTTGGATTAATTATACTCCACATAGTCAAGCAAATTAGTATAGAAAGCTGCATTAAAACTATCCAACCACGTCTATGACCAATTTTTTTTGTAAGATAAGGTATTTGCAACCTATCTATAAGAGGAGCCCACATGTAATTAAATGCATAAACAGCAAAAATTAATCCTGCCCAACCAATTGTTGATCTACTTAAACCGTCTTCTTTTAGCCAAAGGCTAAGACTACTTCCAATTAAAACCCAAGGAAAACCAGAGATAGCTCCTAATAAAAGAATTCTTAGCATTCTTTTATCAAAATACACTGAGAAAGTTTCTGAGAATGTTTGTTTTTTTACCTCAAGCATTTAGTTTCTCCAAAACGATGGCAGAAACAATACTAGTATCGCAAATAACTCAAGTCTACCTAAAATCATCCCAACAGATAAAATCCATTTCGATGCATCTGGCAATGATGAAAAATCTCCATTTGGTCCAATTATTGGCCCTAAACCTGGGCCAACATTTGAGATAGATGTTGCAGCTCCAGATAATGCAGTAATGAAATCAAGGCCAGTTAAGGATAGTAAAGCAGCTAAAATAAAAAAAATTACAAAATAAAAAAATATGAAAGATATAATTGAAGCAATAAATTTTTCATCTACTGAATTTTGATCATACTTTATTAAAAATACTCCTTTTGGATAAATGATTTTTTTAAGTTGATTTAATATAAAAAGATAGAGAATTTGAATTCTAAAAATTTTAATTCCACATGTAGTTGATCCTGCACAACCTCCAATAAACATTAATGCAAGAAAAATAGTTATTGGAAAACTGCCCCAACTATCAAATTCGGCATTTACATAACCAGTTCCAGTTAAAATAGAAATAGTATTGAAAAATATTGATCTAAATGAAAAGTTGTCATTATTAGTTAAAAACAAATATAGACACAGAATAATTATTGATAAAATTATTATTTTTAAAAAAGATCTTATTTGAGCATCACTTGAGAATATTTTTTTGTTTCCATTTAAAAATTTAATGTAAGCAATAAAGGGAACACTTCCTAAAATAATAAACAGCATAGAGGAAATCTCAATATAAACGCTATTAAAGTAACCTATAGATTGGTTATAATTTGAGAATCCACCTGTTGCTATTGTAGTCATTGAATGGGTTAAGCTATCAAACTTTCCCATTCCAAAAATCCAATAACTAACAGCACAAACTGCTGTTAAGGCAGAATAAATATATATCAACCTTAAAGCAATTTCTTTTGATTTTGGAAGTATTTTTTCTGATGAGTCGTTGCTGGAGATTTTAAATAATTGCATTCCTCCAACATTCATTATCGGCATAAGAGTGATAGCCATCACAATTATACCAATACCTCCTAACCATTGTAAAATAGCTCTCCATAAAAGAATACCTTTAGGAGCGTTCTCTAAATTAGATATAATAGTTGAGCCTGTTGTGGTAATTCCTGACATACTCTCAAAAAAAGCATCTGTAATTGACATTTCCATGGAAGAAAAAATGAAAGGTAGAGAACCAAAAATAGCGACACTCAACCAAGATAAAGCTGTTAACAAAAATGCTTGTTGTAAATTAACTTTTCTATCATGATTAATATTTGTTAAAAAAAAAAGTGTTCCAAATATTATAGTTACAATTGAGGCTCCAAAAAAAGATGAGTCAATTTCTGAATAAATAAATTGCACAAATATAGGGACAAACATAGACACCCCTAAGATTATTTGTAAAATTCCAAGAGTAAAAAATACCGTTTTATAATTAGACATTTTGAAAGAACATTATTTTATGGTAAATAAATTTCAACTCTATAAGAATTAATAAAATCACTAATTTGAGATTTTAAAAGAACAATTCATGATTAAAAAAGATATTTTAGACAAAACCAGTGCATGGCCTTTTGTAGAAGCCAAAAAAATGATAAGAGAAAGAAAATCGTTCATTGAAAAAAAAGGAAAAATTACATTACAAACTGGATACGGACCAAGTGGTTTACCTCACATAGGTACTTTTGGAGAAGTTGCAAGGACTTCTATGATGGTTAATGCTTTAAAGGAATTAACTGATTTACCTACTGAAATAATAACTTTTTCGGATGACATGGATGGTCTAAGAAAAGTTCCAGAAAATATTCCTAACCAAAATTTGTTAAATGAAAATCTTCATAAACCATTAACTGAGGTTCCAGATCCGTTTGGGAAATTTAACAGTTTTGGTGAACATAATAATGAGATGTTAAAGGATTTTTTAAATAATTTTAACTTTAAATATAGCTTTAAAAGTTCAACGGATTTGTACAAAACTGGATACTTTAACTCAACACTAAAAATAATTTTAGATAATTATGATGGTATAATGAATATTATACTCCCAACCTTAGGTAAAGAACGTCAAAAAACTTACTGTCCATTTTTACCTATATGTCCAGACACAGGACATGTACTTGAAATACCAGTTGTAGAAATTAATAAAGAAAAATCTCAAATAATTTTCGACAACAAAGGTAAAAAACTTGAAAAAAGTATTCTTGATGGAAACTGTAAACTTCAATGGAAGGTTGACTGGGCGATGAGGTGGTATGCTCTTGATATTGACTTTGAAATGTATGGTAAAGATTTAATTGAAAGTGCAATATTATCTACGAAAATTATCAACTTACTTGGTAAAAAGAATCCCTCAGGCTTTGCATATGAGTTATTTTTAGATGAAAAAGGTGAAAAGATTTCTAAATCGAAGGGAAATGGAATTACTATTGATCAATGGTTGAAGTATGCATCTCCTGAAAGTTTATCTTTATATATGTATCAAAACCCAAAAAGGGCAAAAAAACTATATAAGGAAATTGTTCCAAAGGCTGTAGACGAATATTTAGATAATATTGAAAAATCTAAAAAACAAACAGATCAGCAACTGATAATGAATCCCGTCTGGCATGTTCATGAAGGCAAAATCCCAACTGAAGAAATGATTATGACTTTTTCCATGTTGCTTAACTTGGTTGAAACAAGTAATGCAGATAGCAAGGATTTACTTTGGAAATTTGTTAAGAAATATAAACCAAATATCCAAGAAGAAAACTCTCCAATCTTTGATGGATTAGTTGGATATGCAATTAAGTATTTTAATGACGTAATTAAATCTCAAAAAAAATACAAAATACCAAATGAAATTGAAAAAGAAGCTCTAGAGGCTTTAGTTAAAACTTTAGAAAAATGTAATGATGGCATGTCACCTGAAGATATCCAAACTTTAATTTACTCAACTGGTAAAGAAAATGGGTATGATGACAAACTTAGAGATTGGTTTAAATTAATTTATGAAGTTGTCTTCGGTGATGAAAATGGTCCAAGAATGGGTTTTTTTATAAGTTTTTTTGGTGTAAACGAAACTAAAGAGCTTATAACCAGTAAATTAAAATAATGTTTTCAAACCTTAGATCTTTAATATTTAAAATAGATCCTGAAAGAGCTCATTTTTTAGCAATCCAATCACTTAAACTTAATTTAGTTTCAAATATATTTGATCAGCATAAAAATGACCCTATTTTTAAAACTAAAATTTTTAATAAAGAGTTAAATAATCCAATTGGTATAGCAGCAGGCTTTGACAAGAACGCTGAGGTTTACAACCCTTTATTTAAGTTAGGATTCGGGTTGGTAGAGGTTGGTACAATTACACCTTTAAAACAATATGGGAACAGCAAACCTAGAGTTTTTAGACTAGTAGAAGACCAAGCGTTGATAAACAGATTGGGCTTCAACAATCATGGTTCGGATATTGTACTGAACAGGATTAAGTCTAATAATAAACAAGGAGTATTAGGAATAAATATTGGTCCTAATAAAGATTCTGATAATCGAATAAATGATTATTTAATAGGAATTGAAAAATTTCATGAGGTTGCAGATTATATTACTGTAAATATTTCTTCACCTAATACTGAAAACTTAAGAAATTTTCATGACGAAGGAAAATTGCAAGACTTATTAAAAACTATTTCAGAAAAGAAAAAAAATTTAAAAACGAATATACCGATAGTAGTAAAAATTTCACCTGATATAAGTGAAACACAAATAAACTTAATTTCCGAAATTCTCTTAGAAAATGACATAAGTGGAATAATCATTGCAAATACATCGGAGTCCTCAAGAGAGGTGTTGAAAGATATTCAAAAACATCAAAAAGGAGGATTGTCTGGAAAACCTATTGAGAAAAAATCAAATATTTTAATAAATAAGTTTTATAATTTATTTAAAGGAAAAATTAAGATTATTGGGGTAGGAGGAATAGACTCTGGCCAATCGGCTTATGAAAAGTTTTTATTAGGTGCAGATTATTTACAATTATATACTGGTATGGTATTTCAAGGTCCAAATATAGCCGGTAGTATTAAAAAAGAGCTAAAAGAATTATTGATCAGAGATGGAGTTAAGAATTTTACCGAAATTATAGGAAATAAAACTCTTTCTTAAATCTAATAAACTTGACGACATCAACATCTAACCTTATATAGGCACTGTTATTATGTCAAAAAAATGCGAACTTACAGGTAAAATTCCTATGAAAGGTCATAATGTTAGTCATGCTAACAACAAGACTAAAAGAAGATTTTTGCCTAATCTTAAAAAAGTAAAATTCACTAGTGAGTTAATGAAAAGAAGCCTTAAATTAACTGTTAGCAATGCTGGAGTAAGATCAGTTGATAAAAAAGGTAGTTTTGACGAATACCTAAAGACTGTAAAAAATAAAAATTTATCTTCAAGGCTAAAAAAATTAAAAAAAGGTATCTTAATTAAATCTCCATTTAAGAAAAAACCCCTAGCTAAATCCGCATAATGAATAAGTTATTTTTATTTCTCTCATTTTTAATGGGAGTAGTTGTTTTATCTTCAAATTATCTAGTTCAATTTCCAATACAATATTATGGACTAGAAGAAATATTAACTTATGGGGCATTTAGCTACCCTGTAGCTTTTTTAATAACTGATTTAGCAAATCGATCTTATGGAAAATTAGTTGCAAGAAAAATTGTTTATATTGGTTTTGCCATAGGAATTAGTTTTACTCTTATATTCTCAACAAATTTTGCAGATTTAATTTCAGTAAGAATAGCAATTGGATCAGGAACTGCTTTTTTAGTTGCTCAACTCTTAGATGTTCAAATATTTGACCAATTAAGAAAAAAGGAGTGGTTTATAGCGCCACTAACATCTTCATTGATCGGATCTACGATCGATACTTTTTTATTTTTTTCAATATCTTTTTATGCAACAGGTATTCCGTGGGTAACTTTATCTTTAGGAGATTTAGCAGTTAAGATATTAGTTGCTCTTGTAATGTTAATCCCGTTCAGAATTCTTCTTGGTACTTTAAAGCCAGTATAGTTTAGATTTTAGGCTCTGGTTGTGTCATACAATGAATAGCTCCAAAACCCCAAATGAGTTTAGTGCAATCAATTGGTACAATTTTTTTATTTTTAAAAAATTTTTTAAAAATTAAAATTACTTTTTTATCATTTTTGTCTTTAAAGATTGGTAATAGTACTATTTTATTGGCAATATAAAAATTCAGATAACTTGCAGGAACTCTTACTTTTTCAATATACATAGGCTTAGGCATTGGTACTTCAATTATTTTAAATTTTCTTTTATTTATATTTTTAGCGTTCTTTAAAATATTTAAATTTTTTTTTAAATTTTTATAATTCTTTTCATTTCTATTTTTTTCGACTGCAGTCATAATTACATCTTCAGAGACAAACCTTGAAATATCATCGATGTGTCCGTGAGTATCGTCTCCTTTAATCCCCTTATTAAGCCAAATGAAATTTTTAACATTTAAATATTTGCTTAATGTTTTTTCTAATGATTTTTTTGTAATCCCAGGATTTCTTTCTTGTACTTTGCTTAAAAGACACTCCTTCGTTAGAAGAACCGATCCTTTACCATTGACATCTATAGCACCTCCCTCCAATACTAATTGTTTTGACTTATTATTAATCTCAACAACAGGATCTATTTTTTTTACTTTAGTTAATTTTGATAATTTATTATTGATATTGTTGTCTTTCTTATAATCTTTGTATTTACTCCATGCATTGAATTTAAAATTTACAATCAACTTTTTTTTGGTCTTTTCATTTATTATATATATTGGACCAGAGTCTCTTAACCAAATCCGATTAGTGGTTATTTTGTAAAAAATAATATTTTGTAAGTTATTAGGAAATTTACTTAATAAATTTATAATTTTTTTTTTATCGTTATAATTATTTATTAATAAATTTATTTTTTGTGATCTTGATAATTCACTTATTATTTGTGTAACTATTTTTGGGATATTTTTAAAAAGACCAGGCCAATCACTTTTGTTGTATGGCCAAGCTATCCATACACTTTCTTGCAACTCCCATTCTGCAGGCATTCTGTAGCCAATGAGAGATAAATTATTATTCATCTTTAGGATTTTTTAGAAGTCCTTTGTAATAATCTATTCTTCTATCTCTTAAAAATGGCCAATGATTTCTAGCTGTTTCAATTTTATTTAGATCAATGCTAGTAATTAAGATTTCCTCTTTATCTGATTTTGACTTCGCAATAATATTTCCACTGGGATCGATAATCATTGAGTTACCCCAAAAGTGTATTTTTCTTTTTCCAGTTTTCTCTAAACCAATTCTATTTATAGCAGCAACAAATACCCCATTTGCTATGGCGTGAGATCTTTGGATAGTTATCCATGCATCTAATTGGGATTTTCCAAACTGTTTTTTCTCTTTAGGGTGCCAACCAATCGCTGTTGGATAAAATAAAATTTCTGCTCCTTTTAGCGTTGTCAGTCTCGCAGCTTCTGGAAACCATTGATCCCAGCAAATCAAAGAACCAACTTTTCCGTATTTTGTTTTTGTAGATTTAAAACCTAAATCTCCTGGAGTGAAGTAGAATTTTTCATAATAACCTGGATCATCTGGAATATGCATTTTTCTATACTTTGATATTATCTTACCCTTGTCATCAATTACAATGCTTGTGTTATGATAAAAACCAGTAGTCTTTTTTTCAAATAAAGAAATCATTAAAACAACAGAAAGTTCTTTGGCTAATTTACAATATATATCTGATAATCTACCTGGAATTTTTTCTGCTAACTTAAACTTAGCATGATTTTCACTTTGACAAAAATATGGAGATAAAAATAGTTCAGGAAGACATATTATTTTTGCTTTTTTCTTTGCTGCTTCTTTAATCTTAATTACAGAATTTTCTATATTTTTATTTTGATTATCAAAAACTTTAGTTTGAATTAAACCAATTGTAGTTTTTTTTACCATGAATTATTTAAAAATATTTGAAAAATTTTTCCGATCTCTACTCTTCCATTCCCCTCTATGATAAGCATCACTAGCTATTAGAGGTAAAACGCTTGTAGCTTCTGCAAAAACCATTTGTTCTTTCGTGATATCAACTTTACCCCACGAACTTGCCTCTTTTAGAGTAGAGCTACTACATGCTCCATCTCTACTATCTGCAACCGTAATTTGAACAGCATACTTGTGCATATCAACATCTTTTCCTAAAAGTTCTGCACATATAACTGTATCTTGAATAAAGTTTTTTGGTACCCCACCACCGATCATGAATAACCCTGAGCCTTTGGATTTAATCTTTATTTCTGTAAGTTCTCTAAATTCTCTAACAGAGTCGATTGTCATATGTTTCTTCGGATTTTTTTCTTGGTGCATCACCAAACCAAATCCTGCACTTGAATCTGTAAAAGCAGGGCAGAAAATTGGAACATCATTATCAAATGCTGTTTCAATTAACGAAGCTTTCTTTTTTGAGTTCTTTTTCAGATATTTTCCCATTTCATGGATAAATTCTCTGGATGTGTAACTCTTTGGTTCTAAAGTATTTGCTATTTCACATATAATTTTGTCACACATTTGAAGCTCTTCCTCATCAATGTAAGTGTCGTAAATCCTATCAATATAGTTATTTCTTAACTCAGTATCGTCTTGAAACTGTGAGCCCTGGTAATGTTTAAACCCTAGTGCTTCAAAAAAATCCATATCTACAATTGAAGCTCCAGTTGCAACAATGGCATCGACCATATTATATTTAACCAAATCCTTATAAATACTCATACATCCTGCAGCTGATGTTGATCCAGCTAGAGTAAGAAAAATTGTACAATCTTTATCTTTCAACATTTCATTAAAAATATTTGCTGCATTTGCTGTCTCTCTAGATACAAATGACATTTTATCCATTGAAGAGATTATTTTCCTTGCATCAAAAGAGGTGATATCAATGTGTTCAACTGGATTTTTTAAGAAATCTTTTTTACTATTGTGACCCAAGTTTTTTTGGTCTGACATTAAGCAACCATGTTAGTTTTGTTGCTTTCTTTATCGTACATCGTCATTAAAGGTTTATCTTCAACTTCATAAATTTCATTTGAATAATATCCATTAAACTGTGTCCTAAAAGTTAACCCGTAAGCTCCAAGTTGACCAAGTTCTATATAATCATTCTCTTTAATATTATTTGGAAGCAAGAAAGGACCCTTCATGTAATCCATGCTATCACATGTTGGTCCAAAGAAATCAAAAGCTGTAAGCTTTTTAGAAATAATTTTATTTGAATTTTCTTTAATCATTTTTGAAGGATAAACAATATTAGGAGTTCCAGCATCAAAAAGGGTACCATAGGTCCCATCATTAATATAAAGTTTTTGTTTTTTTCTTAAATTAACTTTTACAATTGTTGATCCACTTTCTGCAACTAAAGCTCTACCAGGTTCACAAATTATTTTTGGTAACTTATCAAGTTTTAAATTATCTAAACTTTTTTTAATTTCATTAAAATAACTGTCTAGGGATTGAGGAATTAAATCAGGATAGATGGTTGGAAATCCACCTCCCACATTAATGTAGTCAGGAATAATTTTTGTTTTTTTTATTATATTTCCAATCTCACTTATACCTTTCGCATAAGAAATTGGATGCATACATTGGGAACCAACATGAAAACTTAAACCAATTTTTTTTGCATGTTGTTTTGCTAATCTTGTTAGTCCAACAGCTTCAGATGTTAATGCTCCAAACTTTTTAGATAAATCTATTTCAGCGTGTTCATTTGAAACCGCTACTCTTACAAATAATTCTAAATCTTTTGCGCTATTTGTACTTTCTATAATTTTAATTAGTTCATCTTTAGTGTCTAATGAAAAAGTTTTTACACCATAGTTAAAGTATGCTTCTTTTATACTTTCTCTGCTCTTTACAGTATGCATATATGAACATTTTGCATTCCGACTAAAATTTCTTATACTTTTAATTTCCTCGATTGATGCAACGTCGAATTGCTCAATCCCTGAACTTATTATAGTTTTAATTACTTCTGGATGAGGATTTGTTTTTACTGCATATAAAATATCCCCAGGAAATTTCCTCAAAAAATATTTTACAGCTGATTCTATCGAGTTCTTCCTGATACAGTATATTGGTTTTTCAGGTTTCAGTTGATTTATAAGTTCCACAACTGATTTAAATTTTTGCATTTTAAATGCCTCCAAAAAAAATTTAATAAAAAAAAGCTTTTTTTAAAAACTTTAATATTTTGTCGCGTATAAAGTAATGATCACCAATGTAAAGCAAATAATTCATGACAGTATTGACAAATAATCATATATTGTAAAATTTAATTCAGTTACCATATGTAGTTTATGAAAGAACAAACTACTCTTCAAAACCTGAGTGATTTTGAGAATAAATCACTATTAATATGTGATGATGACAATCCCTTTAGAGAAAGGTTGGCAAGAGCAATGGAAAAAAAGGGTTTTGAAGTTTTTCAAGCAGAGAGTGTGCAAAAGGGAGTAGAGGCTGTAAAATCAAAAAAACCTGGATTTGCTGTAGTAGATTTGAGGCTTGGTGATGGAAATGGTCTTGAAGTGGTAAAAGAAATTCAAACCTCAAATAATGATAGCAGAATTATAATGCTAACTGGATATGGAAACATTCCAACGGCAGTAGCTGCTATTAAAGAAGGTGCAATTGATTATCTTGCAAAGCCAGCTGATGCCGAGGATGTAGAAAAAGCTTTACTGGCAGATCCGTCAAAAAAAGCAGCTCCTCCAGAAAATCCTATGTCTGCTGATAGAGTAAAATGGGAACATATTCACAGAGTGTTTGAACTTTGCAATAGAAATGTATCTGAAACTGCACGAAGACTTAAAATGCATAGAAGAACCCTGCAAAGAATTCTTTCTAAAAGATCCCCTAGATAAATTTTCGAATTTTTACAATCTGTTTAGCTAATAAGGCTAAAATGCTAATTTTGAATATTTCAGCTAACAAAAAAGGTTTAGCTCCTAATGCAAATATAGGTTTGTCCCATCCAATTAATGTTCCTAACCACAATAATCCCAAAATATATATAGTTGAGGTTGCAAGTACCAGTTTACCCAATATAACAAAATAACTGTCCTCAAACTTAATCATAGAGGCTAAATAGCAAGCAATTAAAAATCCAATTAAATACCCCATAGTTGGACCAGTAAAATATAAAAGTCCAAGACCTTTTTCTGGAGAATTAGAAAATACTGGTAATCCTACAATTCCCTCTAATAAATATAATCCAATAGTAGCCAATCCAACTTTATAACCTAAGCTAATTCCTAAAAATAAGACGACAAAAGTTTGCATAGTCATAGGAACTGGGTAGAAAGGAATTTTTATTTTTGCAGAAATAGTTAAAGCTATTGAGCCAAGCAATATAGCTAACAAAGATTTAATTACTTTAGGTTGTGTAAGACTTTTTGTTAATTCCATGAAATGAATAATACTCTTAAATGTTAATATAATCTAGTGATTAGTAGATTAAATTAAAGTTTAGACTATATTGAGTATAAACAATTACATAATCTAATGAGTAAAATTCAAAAAACTGATCACTTTTATCTGATCGATGGTTCAGGATATATCTTTAGAGCTTATTATGCATTACCACCATTAAGTAGAAAAAGTGATGGGCTGCCAACAGGAGCTGTTAGTGGTTTTTGTAGTATGCTTTTTAAACTTTTAGAGGACTCAAAATCAGATCAGAATTTGCAAAAACCAACTCATTTTGCAGTAATTTTTGACTCAGCTAGGAAAACATTCAGAAATGATATTTACAGTGACTATAAAGCGAACAGATCTGAGGCACCTGATGATTTAGCGCCTCAATTTGAATACATTAGGAAGTCTGTTTTGGCTTTCAATTTACCCTCTGTAGATTTACCTAATTATGAAGCAGATGATTTGATTGCAACTTATGTAGATCAAATACTTAAAAAAGGTGCTAGGGTTACAATTGTTTCATCAGATAAAGATTTAATGCAATTATATCAAAAAAACGTTCGTATTTTTGATCCAATGAAAAATAAATTTATAACTGAAGAAGACGTTTTTAAAAAATTTGGTGTTGATGCTTCAAAAGTAATAGATGTTCAGTCTTTAGCGGGAGATAGTAGTGATAATGTTCCAGGTGTGCCCGGAATTGGCGTAAAAACTGCTGCTGAGCTGATTAATAAATATGGCACCTTGGAAAAATTATTGAAATCTGCTCATGAAATCAAACAAAACAAAAGAAGAGAAACTCTCTTAGAAAATAAGGATAAAGCATTAATTAGTAAAAAACTTGTAACCTTAGACCATAAATCGCCGATAAAAAGAGAGCTAAGTGAGTTTGAATTAAAAAGTATCGATAAAGATAAATTATATAACTTTTTAAGAGAGATGGAATTTAACCGATTATTAAGTTCTGCTATCTCAGCATATGGTGAGTCAGTTTTATCAAGCTCTTCTCCAGAAATTAAAAGTATAGAAAAGCAAAGTCCAATTAATAATAAAAATTATCATTTAATCTCAAATCCAGATGAAATCGATGAGTGGGTCAAGGAGGCTGAAGAATTAGGAGAGGTTGCCGTTGATACTGAAACAAACTCTCTAGATCCTCATCAAGCAGAGCTTGTAGGAATCTCACTTTCACCAAAAATAGGTAAGGCCTGCTATATTCCAATTGGTCACAAGTCATCAAAATGTATTAAAAAAGATATTGTTATTAAAAAATTAAAAAAATTATTAGAGGACCCAAGTGTTAAAAAAATTGGTCAAAATATAAAATTTGATTTTATAGTTTTTTTTAAACACGGCATAACATTGTCCGCCATGGAAGATACAATGTTGATGTCTTATGTTTTGGATGCAGGAAAAAATAGACATAATATGGATATATTATCAGAATTACATCTTGGACATAAAACGATTTCTTTTAAAGAAATGGTGGGAACTGGAAAAAAAGAGATCAATTTCAGTGAAGTAGAAGTTGAAAAAGCAAAAGATTATGCAGCAGAAGATGCCGACATAACTTTTAGACTTTATAAGAAATTCCTTAAAAATCTAAAATCTGAAAAACTGATTAATATTTACGAAATTTTTGAAAAACCACTAATTAAAATTCTTGCATTTATGGAGATTGAAGGTGTAGAGATTGATAGTAAGTTTTTAACGTCTCTTTCTAAAAAATTTGAAAAAAAAATTCTAACTTTAGAAAAAGAGATATTTAAAATTTCAAAAAAAGAGTTCAACATTGGGTCACCCAAACAACTAGGTGAAATCATTTACAATGATCTTAAGATAGCAGGTTTAAAAAAAACAAAAAAAGGCGGGTTTGCAACAAGTGCTTCTGTCTTAGAGGATTTAGCATTTAAAGGTAACAAATTTCCTAAATTAATCTTAGACTGGAGACAGTTATCAAAATTAAAAAATACTTACTCAGACGCATTACCGGAACACGTTAATCCAACAACAAAAAGAGTGCATACTTCTTTTTTACTAGCTGCTACCACAACTGGAAGACTTGCTTCAAGTGACCCCAATCTACAAAATATTCCAATCAAATCAGATGATGGCAAAGATATAAGAAAAGCATTTAAGGCTAAAAAAGATCATTTATTAATTTCTGCGGATTACAATCAAATTGAAATGAGAATTCTTGCTGATTTAGCAGATGTGAAAGAATTAAAAAAGGCATTTAAAAATGAAGAGGATATTCATTCATTAACAGCTAGCCAAATATTTAATATTGATATTAAAAAAGTAAATCAAGACCATAGAAGGAAAGCTAAAGCTATAAATTTTGGAATAATTTATGGAATTTCCCAATATGGTTTAGCAAAGCAAATTAATGTATCCAACTACGAAGCTGAAGAATTTCTAAATTCATATTTTGGAAAATTTCCAGAAATTAAAGTCTATATGGAAAACACGATTAAATTTTGCAGAAAAAGTGGTTATGTAAATAATATTTTTGGAAGAAGATCACACTTTAATGGGATAAACGATAAAAATTTTAATGTGAGAAATTTTCAAGAGCGTGCCGCAATTAATGCTCCAATACAAGGATCGGCCTCAGAGATAATGAGACTAGCCATGATAAGATTAAATAAAAAAATGTCTGAGGATAAAATTACAAAACCAAAAATGCTTCTTCAAATTCACGATGAATTAATCTTTGAAGTTCCAAAAAAAGATGAAAAGTTGATGATCAAAATAATTAAAAATGAGATGACAAGTGTAGCTCAAAGTGACTTTCACTCGTTTTCTACACCTTTAACAGTTGACGTTAATGTAGGTGATAATTGGGGAATGCTTCATTAATTCAATACCATTGCCCAAATTAGGACAATTTAGTATTTTTAAGATGAATATATGCAGAAACAAACTATAGCTTTAATCGATGATGATAGAAACATACTCACAAGCTTAAGTATTGCTTTAGAGAAAGAGGGGTTCAAAGTACAAACCTATATAGATGGAGAGAGTGCACTAATTGGATTAACAAGAATGCCACCTGACCTTGCAGTTATTGATATTAAAATGCCAAAGATGGATGGAGAGGAATTATTAAAAAAACTTAGAAAAAAAACATCCTTACCAGTAATTTTTTTAACATCTAAAGATGATGAAATTGACGAGCTACTAGGCCTAAAACTGGGTGCAGATGATTTTGTAAAAAAATCTGGGGGTTTTTCTATAAAAGTTTTAATTGAAAGAATTAGAGTTCAGTTAAGAAAAAAAGACTCAAAAAATATTTTGGAGGAAAACAAAAGTTTAATTTCTCATGGAAGATTAAAATTAGATCCCTCTCAACTTGAATGTGAATGGAATGGGAAACCATTACCAGATAAGCTGACAACAACAGAATTTTTAATTGTTAAAGAATTGGCAAAAAGACCAGGTATAATAAAAGAAAGAGCGCAATTAATGGATATCGCTTACAGGGAAGATACAGATATAGAAGATAGAACAATTGACAGTCATGTTAAAAGAATTCGTAAAAAATTTAAAAAAGTAGACCCTGATTTTTCAGCTATTGAAACTAGGTATGGTAGTGGATATAGATGGAATGTTAGCTGATGTTTAGTAAATACTTAAAAACTCTTTCAATATTAAAAAAATTCTTATTCATTAACTTTGTTATTTTTACTATTATTGGATTATTTACAATAGTCTACTTAAATAATATTCAAACAAACTTAGTAAAAAAAAAATCTGAAAATCATATAAAAATTATAAATAATACTATCGATAATCTTTCAAGATTAAATGTAAAACTTGATGCTGATGATATAAGAAAATTTCTATTTTCAACAAGATTTATATTTCAAAATTTAGATAGAGTAATTTTTTTTGATAGTAACTTAAATCTCATCGGAGATACAGATACACTAGATCTCGATCCCAGATCATTCTCAACAAGAATAGATGAGATTGAATTTGAAAGTTTAAGTGAAGATAAAAATGATCAAAATATTGAAGAAAAAAATATTAATATAGACCAAGAAAAGCCGGTCTCTTTGAAAGATATTTTGACTGATTACTCAAAATCTGAAAAATCTGGAAATCCATACACTTTCATTCAAGAAAATTACAATCAATTTAAATTAACAACTATAAAAGATGTTGAAAGAGAAGGATCAAATGTAGGTTATTTAGCAATAACTGAGATTGCCAATGATATTAAAACTGCAACAGATGAGAGAAAAGCTTTTGTAATTAGAACTGCCATATCTGTTGGATTCGTAATTTTAATTTTTTCATTTGTATTAAGTAGATATTTTATTAAACCAATTCAAAATTTAGTTCATTATACTAAACTTATAAAAGAAAAAAATCAGACTAAGTCAAACATTGAAAATTTAAAAAATAGAAACGATGAATTAGGTCTTCTTTCAACTTCTCTTGAAGACATGACAAATGAGTTGCAAAAAAGAGTAACACATGCAGAAAATTTTTCTACTGATCTTGTTCATGAAATTAGAAATCCTTTAGCATCTTTAAAAGGTGCATCAGAAATTTTACAAGATACAAATGATAAAGATCAAAGACTAAAATTAATAAATATTCTTAGCCATGATGTTCAGCGTATTGAAAGGCTAATTACAGATTACTCTCAAATGTTAAAGGATGAAGTTGCTTTGAGTAAAGAAAAAATGAACAGGATAAATATAGAACCAATTATCCAATCTGTCGTAGATGATTATAACAATATCCACAAAGTTAAAAAAGATATTGATGTAAGATACGAAAACGATGGAAAAAAAGAATACTTTATTAAGGGTATAGAAAACAGAATTGAGCAAATAATTGCAAATTTATTAGATAATTCTATATCCTTTAGCAAAAGAGGTTCCAGCATTTTAATTAATGTTTCTGATGCTTCAGAAAATAAAGTTTCAGTCAAAATACTTGACGAAGGAGAAGGGTTTAAGGAAAAAGATACCTCAAGAATATTTAAAAGATTTTATAGTAATCGACCTGATAAGTTTGGAGAACATTCAGGACTAGGATTAAATATCGTTAAAAATCTAGTTGATTTACATGATGGAGAAATTGTAGCATCTAATCGAGTTGATACTGTTGGTGCTATGATAGAAATAAGATTTCCAACCATTTAATCTAATGTTGATAAATTAATACTTAACGTTATAAACCATGCCATGGAAGATTATAAAGTAAAAGATATTTCACAAGCAGACTTTGGAAGAAAAGAAATTTCTATTGCAGAAAGTGAAATGCCAGGATTGATGGCTTTAAGAGAAGAATATTCAAAAAAAGAACCTCTTAAAGGTGCTAAAATTATTGGCTGTTTACATATGACAATACAAACAGCTGTGCTAATTGAAACATTAGTTGATCTAGGGGCTGAAGTGAGATGGTCATCTTGTAATATTTTTTCAACCCAAGATCATGCTGCCGCTGCTATTGCTAAAGCAGGTATTCCTGTTTATGCATGGAAGGGTGAAACTGAAGAAGAATACTTATGGTGTATTAAACAGACTATCGTAGGGAAATCTGATTGGAAACCAAATATGTTATTAGATGATGGTGGCGACTTAACAGCAATCATGCATAACGAATACAAAAAATTGATGGAAGATGTTAAAGGCGTTTCAGAGGAAACAACAACTGGAATTAAAGCACTTAATAAAATGGAAAAAGATAAATCTCTTTTAGTTCCAGCTATAAATGTAAATGACTCAGTCACTAAATCAAAATTCGACAATTTATATGGCTGTAGAGAAAGTTTGGTTGATGGAATAAGACGAGCAACGGATGTAATGATGTCAGGTAAAATTGCAATTGTTGCTGGCTTTGGAGACGTTGGAAAAGGAAGTGCCGCATCTTTGAGACAAAGTGGAGCAAGAGTATTAGTTACAGAAGCAGATCCAATTTGTGCTCTTCAAGCAGCGATGGAGGGCTATGAGGTTGTTTTAATGGATGAAGCTATAAGTAGAGCAGATATAGTTGTAACTGCAACAGGAAATAAAGATATAGTTACTGCAGACCATATGCGAGACATGAAAGATAGAGCAATATTATGTAACATTGGTCACTTTGATAACGAAATACAAGTTGATGCTTTAAAAAATTATAAGTGGACCGAAGTTAAACCTCAAGTTCACGAAATAGAACTTCCTGGTGGTAAGAGAATTATTTTATTGGCGGAGGGAAGATTAGTAAATTTGGGTTGTGCAACTGGACATCCTAGTTTTGTTATGAGCGCATCTTTTACTAATCAGGTAATTGCGCAGATAGAACTTTGGCATAATCATAAAAATTACGACAATAAGGTTTATGTATTACCAAAGCATTTGGACGAAAAAGTTGCTACTTTACATCTTAAAAAAGTTGGTGCTAAACTAACTAAATTATCTAAAGATCAAGCAGATTATATTAGTGTGGGAACAGAAGGTCCTTTTAAACCAGATGCCTACCGCTATTAAAGATAGCAAAATTGATATAACTTCAGAGAAGTCTACAAGAGAATTAGCAGAAAAATTAACCAAATATTTTAAAGGTGGCGAATATATTTTTTTGCATGGTGAGATGGGAGTAGGGAAGACAACTTTTGTAAAATATTTTGTAAATAAATTTCAGAGTGATGAGAAACTAAAACTTACTGAAGTTACCAGTCCTACATTTAATTTACTGAATGAATACGAAACTAATAATTTTATAATTAAACATTACGATTTATTTAGGATAAAAAATAGTTCAGAAATAAAAGATCTTGATATTTTTGAAAAAAATAAAAAAATCGTTACTTTAGTCGAGTGGCCTCAATTACTTAAAAATAGTAATGAAGCAAAAAAAATAGATTTATTATTTACATACGAAAATGAACTAAAAAATAGAACAGTTCATATAAAAGGTTTAAATTCATTTTAATAAAATGCTAAATTTGAAAGAATTAAAGGAGATTAAGGGCGACGCATCTTTTCGAAAATTTTACAGAAATAAGAAAAATCACTCTATTGTGGTTCTTGCTAAAAAAGAAAAAAATAAAAATCTTCTAATCTACGATGCTATTAACAAAATATTGATTAAAAATAAAATTTTAGCACCCAAACTATTAAATCATAATTATAAAGATCATTTAATGGAGGTAGAGGATTTTGGAGATGATACTTTAATTAAGGTATTAAAAAATAAAAAAACTAATAAAGAAATAATTTTTAAAAAAATATTAAAAACTCTAATTAAATTACAATCGATTAAAGATAAACATGTCATAAATTTTAAAAACCAAAAATACAAGGTTAAGGAATATGATAATAAAATATTATGTAATGAAGCAAACCTATTTTCTGAATGGTATGCTCCAAGAAAAATAAATTCATATAAGATGAGAAGTTTTGAAAAAAAATATAAAAAGGAAGTCAAAAACTTATTATTAAAATTAAAATTTAAGAATGATACTTTTGTTCATAGAGACTTTCACATTTCAAATTTATTATATTTTAAAAATAATATTGCTGTGATTGACAGTCAAGATGCCCTAATTGGTAACAAAGCTTATGATTTAGCATCACTTGTTGATGATGTTAGGCTCAAAACTTCTAATAAATTTAAAAAAAAAGTTTTAAATTATTATTTAAAAAAATTTAAAAAAGATAAAACAAAAAAATTCATAAATGACTTTGAAATTTTATCTGTTGTGAGAAACCTAAAAATTATTGGAATTTTTATGCGTTTAGCAGCTAGAGATAATAAAAAAAAATACAAGAAAATGATTCCCTATGCATGGCAAATGATTAATTATAGAATGAAAAATAATATAGAATTTAAAAATTTAAAATCTCTAATGAAAGGTAATTTTCCTAAATTTATCAAGTAAAGCTATGAAAATAAATACTGCTTTAATTTTGTGTGCTGGTTTTGGAAAGCGGCTAAATCCAATTACTTTAGAAAAACCTAAGCCACTGCTTGAAATAAAGAATGTTACTGTATTTGAGAAAAACATAAATTTAATTAAAGAGCTGGGAATTAATAAAATTATTATTAATACTTTTTACTTAAAAGACCATTTTTCAAATTTTATTAAAAGAAATAACTTTAATGTAGATATTCAAATCGTCGAGGATGGAGAAAATATTTTAGATACAGGTGGTGGCATACTAAATATGATCAAAAACACAAGCGAAGATGATTTTATGGTATTTAATCCCGATACAATTTGGTCAAAAGACTATCTCAATGAAATTTTGAGAATGGAGGAAATTTATTTTTTAAAAAAATTAGAAAATATTCTTTTATTAGTAAATAAAAAATTAAGCTTTGATCAAAATTTTAAAGGTGATTTCAGTCTCACAAATAATCTTATTACAAAAAAAAATAAAATAGATTTTATCTATACTGGCTGCCAAATTTTAAATCAAAAAATTTTGATGAATCAAATCAATACAAAATTTTCAATCTTAAACATATGGAACAAATTAATATATGAAAAAAAATTATATGGGTATGAGAGTAAGCAAAAATTTTATCATTTAACAGACTTAAATACTTTTAATAAACTAAAAGATCTTTAGCTCTTTCTGAGTCAAGATACTCACAATTTATTATCTTATTATCATTATTAAATTTTATCAGCAAAGGGTTACCAGTAGGTATTTCTAATTTTGAAATTTGATTGTCATCTAAATTAAAAAGATACTTACATAAAGCTCTTATTGAATTTCCATGCGCAGAAATTAAAATATTTTTATTGTTTAAATTACTTTCAATATCTTCACTATAATATTTAATTACCCTCTCATAAGTATCTTTCAAAGACTCAGTTTCTGGAATTTTATTAACAGGTATATCTTTATATGTATTAATAATTAAGGAGTGATAACTGTTATTGTTATCTAGTGGATCAGGTCTTAAATCCCAAGAGCGTCTGAACTGTTGAACTTTTTCTTCTCCAAGTTTTTTTTTCATTTCATCTTTATTTAAACCAGTAAGAGCTCCATAGTGTCTTTCGTTAAGTTGCCAAGCAGATATAACATTTGTGTAGTCATCTAATTGTTCTTGTATAATTTTCATAGTTTTTTTGGCTCTTAATTGAAATGATGAATAATATAAATCAATATTTATTTGTTTGTCTTTAATGAGTTTACCAGCTTTTTTTGCTTGAGATATTCCATTTTGGTTTAAATCGACATCTACCCATCCTGTAAACCTATTTTCAAGATTCCATATACTTTGACCATGCCTTACCAAAATTAAAATTTTCACGTTATTGTATTTTATAGTAACTTAATACATAAGTTAACTTATAAATGAAATTTATTAAAAAAAGTTCCAAAATAATTTTCTATTTTGCAAATTTGTTTTTAATTATTGCATACGTTTATCCTGGAAATTTTATTGGATGTTATCTTTATAATAATTGTGATTTTGAACCTCAAATTATCAATAATTTTTTTATATCAATAAATCATTTTTTTGCATTTTCCTTTTTAACAGCACTTGGCTTATTCGCTTTTGACAATATTTCAGAACTTAAAGTTTTGAAATTTTACTTGTTGTTTATTGCTGTGTTCTTAGAATTGCTTCACTTTTTAATACCCATAAGAGCATTTCAATTTTCTGACTTATTAGGAAATGTGTTAGGTATAACTGTGATAATTATTTTATATTTTTTTAAATATGAATTTTATAAAAAGTAAATATCTAATTATATTAATTTTTTTTATAAACGGATGTTCTTCTGTTCCTTCCAATACATCTAATAGTTGTTCAATATTTGATGAAAGGTATTTATGGTATAAGCATGCAAAAAAATCAGAGAAAAAATGGGGTACGCCAGTTTATTTACAACTTGCAATTATAAAAATGGAGTCAGGTTTTGATTGGCTAGCGAAACCTCCTCGAAAAAAACTTTTTAAAATATTCCCTTATAAAAGACCTTCAAGTTCATTTGGCTATTCTCAGGCGGTTAAAGGAACATGGAAACAATATAAAACTGAAACAGGAAATAAGTTTGCAACCAGAACAAGATTTAAAGATAGTGTTGATTTCATTGGATGGTATACAACTAAAACTGAAAAAATTTTAAAAGTTTCAAAAACAGATGCTTTTAAACAATATATTGCCTACCATGAAGGGTGGGGAAATTATAAAAATTATAAAAGTAATAATAAAGTTATTAATTTAGCAAAGAGAGTAGAAAAGCAGTCAAATATTTATAAAAAACAATTATCTGATTGTAAGAATTCTTTATCTACAAATAAATATATTGTTTTTTAACTTAACTGTTTTTTAAGCTCTATATCTACCGCATCAATACGTTTTGTATTTTTTGCTAATGCTAAGTACATTGTCGGTGTTACGTATAATGTGAAAAAGGTTGAAATAATCATTCCTCCAAGAATAGTTCCTCCAACAGCTAATCTTGATCCTTCTCCCGCACCTGGCCCAATATTTCCTATTACTAGTGGTAACATCGCAATCATAGTACTTAACGATGTCATAATAATTGGTCTTATTCTCAGTTGACACGCTTTGAGTATTGCATCTTGCAGTTTAACACCTGTTGTTCTTATCTGATTTGTATAGTCTACTATTAAAATACTATTCTTTGTTGAGATACCGATCAGTATTATTAATGCTATCTGAGAAAAAATATTAATCGAACTATTTAAAAATAAAATAAAGACTAATCCACCAAAAACTGCAAGTGGAACTGTTAAAATGATTATAAAAGGGTGCACAAAAGAATTGAATGTTGCCGCCATCACCAAATATGCTGTGATCAATGCTAAAGCAAAGATTAAATATATTTCATTAGTTGTTTCTTTTAATTCTTCAGATTTTCCTTTCCAAGTAATTTGATTTTGAGGTGCAACTTTCACCATGACATTTTCTATATAATTTATTGCCTCGGATAATGTATAATCCTCTGAGAGTGCTGCAGAAATTGTAACTGCTCTTTGACGGTTGTATCTAGGTAGTACTTCCGCTGTACCTTTTTCTTTGAATTCAACTAAACTTGCTACTGAAACAAGTTTTCCAGTTGTCTCCGATCTAACAAAAATTTTAGATAAACCGTCTTTGTCTCTTCTATCTGCAAGGTATTGTTGTAAAATAATTGGGTATTCTCTTCCTTGTTTACTAAAAGTAGTAACCCTTTTGCCTCCGTAAAGTGTCTCTAAAGTTCTACCTATATTTTCTGTAGATACTCCTAAATCGTTAGCTCTATTTTTATTAGTTATTAATTTAACTTCAGGTTTATTTTTAGTGTAATCACTTTCTATTCGAGACATATTTCTATTTTTTCTTAACTCACGCAAAGCATTTTTTTGTATTTCTTCAAGCTCCTCATAGCTTGTTCCATAAATTACCATTTGAACTGGCTTGTTATAGCTTGAAACTCTAATTGCTTGGGGAGATATTGGGAAAGCAAAAGTTTCAGGAACAGAAACAACTTGTCCGATAGCTTCTCTCAATACTATCTGACTACTTTTTTCTCTATTTTTCCATTCATCTAATAAAGCAATAATTATAAACGTGTTGTAAGTTGTTGCAGACTTACCAAATCCTGGAACTCTCATAATTACCCTCTCGTATGGACTATCTTTTGCTTGTAATAATTTAATTATTCTGCTCTCAATAATTTGAGCTTTTTCTTGAGTATATTCAAATGAGCTACCTTCATCAGTAGATCCAATTATCAAATAAACACCCCTGTCTTCAGTTGGAATTAACTCTTTTTTAGAAAAATCAAACAAAAATACAGAAGCTACAATTACTAAAATTATAAATGCTGAAATAGTTTTTTGCTTATTTATCCAATATTTTAAAGTATCAATATAAAAGCTAGTAAAAGATTTAAATCCATTATTAAATTTTTTTACAAAAAAATTTATTTTTTCTTTTTTATTTAAAAATTTACTTCCTAGCATTGGGGACAATGTTAAAGCAACAAAGGAAGAAACCACTATAGAGAAAGATAGAGCGATTGCTGTCTCTTTAAATAAAGTTCCAGAAATACCTTTGATAAAAATTAGAGGTAAAAAAACTGCAACTAAAATTAAGGTTGTTGCAATAATTGCAAAAGTAATTTGTTTCGATCCCTTATATGCAGCAACGAGTGGAGTTTCACCATTTTCAATTCTAGTATAGATGGCATCAGTCATTATAACAGAATCATCCGTTATTATACCTATGGCTAAAATAAAACTTAACAATACGAAAATATTAATTGAAAGGTCAAATAAGTATAATCCTAAGAATGATCCTATTAAACTAACTGGTAGCGCAACTGCTGGAACTATCACAGCTTTAAGGTTACCAAGAAATAGATATATAATTAAAACAACTAAAATAAATGCAATAATCAAACTCTTATAAACTTCTTCAATCGCTGCACCAACATATGTAGCTCTGTTAAAAGCAACCTCTAATTTTAATCCATCTGGCAAAGATTTATTTAGATCATTTATTTTTGCTTTAACCTGATTTGAAAGTTCAACAGTAGAAGCGCCACTTTTAGCATAAATTCCAATCCCTACAGTTTTTAAATTAATCGCATTTTTTCTTTGAGCTTTAAATAAAGTTTTTTCTGAAACTGGACCTAATTCAACATTTGCAACATCTGATAAGATTATAACTTTATCCTTATACTTTTTTAAAGGTAACAGTTTGATGCTATCAATGTTAGAATAAGATTTATCAATATTAAGAGTTAGATCTTTATTGTTTGCTTCTAAGGTCCCCGCTGGAAGATTAATATTCTCATTCCTAAATGCTCTTTCTACCTCCTGAATTGTAAGGTTATTCGCAGCTAATTTAATTGGATCTATCCAAACTCTAACACTTAACTCTCTTAATCCGCCAACTCTTATTCTTCCAACGTTAGGTACACTCGAAAAAGCATCGATAAGATATCTTTCTGCATAATCTCCAAGTTCTAGGTCACTCCAGGTTGGAGAGGATAGGCCCACCCACATCGTGGTTGTAAATCCGGCTGCCTGTTTTAATATTTGAGGAGGACTCGATTCACTAGGCAGATTATCAACTACTCTTGATACTCTCTCTCGAATATCATTTGCTGCATCTTCTAAATCTATGTCAGTATTGAATTGAATATTTATTCTACTTCTTCCGCTGAGAGAACTTGAATCTATATTTTTAATTCCTTCTGCTCCACCAATAACATCCTCAATTTTTTGAGTTATTTCTTCGTCAACAATTTCTGCTGAGGCAGATTTATATTCCGTTTGTACTTGAACGACTGGTGGCTGTATGCCATCTGGTAATTCCCTTACTGGTAACTCTGCAAAAACAAAGATACCAAAAATAATTAATATTAATGACATTACCCAAGCAACAACAGGTCTTTTTATGCTGACTTCAGTAATATACATTTAATTATTTGATTTATCTTTTTTACCCCAATTAGAATTTCCCTGTTTTGTTTTGGAGCCTTTTTCTATTGGCCTTATGGTTAGATTGGGTCTTACTTTTTTTGTACCTTCGGCAACAATTCTATCACCACTATTTAGACCATTTAAAACTTCTACAAAACCTATGTATCGATCACCAGTAGTAATTTTTGTTTTCAGTGCTTTATTCTTCTCATCAACTTTATAAATAAATACATTTTCACCTTCAACTATTGTACTTGTATCTGGAATACTTAAACTTTCTCTAACATCATATTTAATTGATATTTCTAAAAATGAGCCTGGAAGTATTTCGCCTGAAAGATTATCCATTTTGATTCTAGTAGCCAAAGATCTTGTCTCCTCGCTTATTCTGCTTGCAAATGAATCAACATTTCCTTTATATATTTTGTCTTTGTAGCCAGAAAATTTTATGTCCACAGGTAAACCAACTTTAATAAATGGGACAAATATTTCTGGTATATCTACATCACAATAAATTGAGCTGGTATCTTCAATGTTGATAAGTATTGATGATTTTGAAACTTCTAAATCTTCAGAGAATTCTCTTTTTCCAATTATTCCGTCAAATTGAGCTGTAATTTTTCTATTTTTAAGATTGGCAATAACATCACCTTTCTTAATTTTTTGATTATATTTGATTGGTTTAAGAATTTCATACTTTTCAATTTTAAATGATTGAGTTTGAACTGGTGCGGCTGTTCCATAAGTACTTATAATATTTTCAAATATTCTTTCTTTAGCGGTTGTAATTATTATCCCTGGTGGTGGTCTTTTGCTAAATTTTTTTTTAAAATGATTTCCAATCATAGTTCTTCCAACAATCACAGTTGTGATAATTAGAAAAAATATAATTACTATACTTGTTATTTTTGTAGATCTTTTCATAGTTTAGATTTTGCCATACTCAGCCCATGAACCATCATATATGACTGGAAGATAATTAGCGTTTACCAAAGAATATGCAAGAGCTAAAACACAAGCAGTGACACCAGACCCACATGAAAAGACAGGTTTATCTGTTGGTTTCTCTAATGTGTTTTCAAATAAACTTTTTAGCTCTGCTACATTTTTGAAAGAATAATCTTCATTTATAACTTGCATAAAGGGCAAACAAATAGACTTCGGTATAGATCCACTTCTAACATTTTTTCTTGGATCAGGAACTTTACCTTCAAATCTTTCTTTGCTTCTTGCATCAACAACAACAAATTCCTCTTTAGAAATATTATTTTTAATTTTGACTTTATCTTTCACTAATGAAGTTAATTCTTGGCTCATATAATTTGTTTTTGAAAATTTAATTATTTCATTGGATATTTTTTTACTTTCTTGTTTCCATTTTCTAAATCCACCATTAAGTACACTAACAAGTTTAGGATCATGTCCAAAATATATAAAATTATACCAACATCTACAGGAACTTATTACATTTGAGTTATCATAAATAATTATATGATCCTCTTTTGAAATTCCTAAATTGGAAACTATTTTATTCCACTCATTTGAGTTTGGAAGCATATGTGGAAGGTCTGTATCTTTTTTAGAATGTTTGTCTAAGTCAAAAAAAATAGCACTTGGAATATGTTCTTTTTTAAATTCTTCCTCTGGTTTTCTATTCTCAGCTGGCATATGCCAAGAGCAATCTATAATTTTTACTTGATTAATATTTTTTTCTAACCAATCTGTATCCACTAAAGACATTTTATCTTTTTTCTAAATATCTCTGGTGGTATTCTTCTGCTGGACAATAGTTTTTTACTTGTGATAATTTAGTTACAACTTTTCCGGAAAGTCTTTCGTTTTCTTTGTTAATAAAATTTTCTGCAGTTGTTTTTTGATTATCATTTAAATAAAAAATTTCACTTCTGTATTGTGTTCCAAAATCTGGCCCTTGAGAATTAAGAGTTGTTGGGTCATGAATTTCAAAAAAGTATTCAAGAATTTTTTCATAAGATATAATTTTTGGATCGAAATCTAGTTTAACAACTTCCGCATGGTTTGTTGTTCCAGTACAAACTTCTTTGTAATTGGTTTCTGCATTGTTGCCTCCACAATATCCAACTTCAGTTTTTATAATTCCATCAAGTTTACTAAACTTAATTTCTGGTCCCCAAAAACATCCTAATCCTAAAATTGCAATTTCCATTGATAAATAACTTAATTAATCTAAAGTTACCTTCATGCTCTCGAAAAATCAATTAGGCTTTTTTTACATGTTCATTTCTGTGTGTGCTTTCTCGCTAATGGACGTGTTGGTAAAGTGGTCTGATGCATATCCTGTTGGGCAAGTTTTATTTTTCAGAGGTTTTTGTGGAATAATTCCAATTTTATTTCTTATTCCTAAAGATAGATTTTTAGATTTTTATAAAACATCAAGGCCCTTTCTTCATTTTAAGAGGTGTTTATCTGGTTTAATTGCTTTAGTTTCAATCTTTATAGCTTTAAGAAATTTACCATTAGCCACTGTTGTGAGCATTTCTTTTGCGGCACCAATTTTTACAACAATCTTTTCAATTTTTTTATTAAACGAAAAAATAGGTTTATACAGGTGGTTAGCTGTCTTAGTTGGCTTCATAGGAATAGTTGTGATTACAGAGCCAGGCTTTAGTTCACTAAATTTTTATTATATCTATCCCATAATTTTCTGTCTTGGCTTATCATATGTTGCTATAGCAATTAGAAAATTATCTTCAACAGAACCAGTTTGGTTAATAAGTTTTTTCTTTTCTTTCTCAATTGCAATATTGGGTCTCTTTTCTTTATTTCAGGGATGGGTTATGCCTAATTTTTTAGATCTATTTCTATTATCTATGGTAGGAATTTTGGGTGGTTTAGCTAATTTATGGTTGTCTCAATCCTACAAATATTCAGAAGTAAGCTTAGTAACACCATTAAAATACTTAGCCTTAGTCTTTGCTATAATATTTGGTTATTTTATTTGGAGCGAAGTTCCAACAATAAAAACATTAATGGGTGCTTTATTAGTAATTGTATCTTCATTTATAATATTTAGACGAGAGATGATTCTAAAAAAACGATTATCAGTTTCACGACATGAGTAATTCGCCTAGATACTGGAGCACAGCAAAAAAATATTTATCTAAGAAAGATAAAACAATGTCTGCTTTAATAAAAAAGTACAAGACTCCTGCAGAAACAGTTTTAACTTCAAGAAAGGATGTTTTTTTTTCATTATGCAAGAGTATTATTGGTCAACAAATTAGCGTGGCTGCTGCCAATGCAGTTTTTTTAAAATTTAAAAAAAAATGTAAAAATAAAATTACAGCAAAGATAGTTAATAAATTAACAACTACTCAACTTAAAAGTTGTGGTCTAAGTAGGCAAAAAGTAAAAGGGATTAAAAGTTTAGCTAAACAAGTGATTAATAAAACATTTAATCCAAAACTTATTCCTAAAATGTCTGACGAGGAGGCTATAATTTACTTATCTGAATTAAGACAAATCGGAAGATGGTCTGCAGAGATGATCTTATTATTTACTTATAATCGACCAAATATTTGGCCAATTCAAGATATCGGTTTATTAAGAGCGATTTCAAAAAATTATAATAAAAAATATTTGCCACCAGAAAATTATGTAAAGTTATTGAACAAAAAATTTTCACCTTTTTGCTCAGTTGCAACTTGGTATTTATGGAGAAGTATAGATCCAGAGCCTATTCAATACTAAAACCTTCCACTATTTGCATATGTCTAGTAGTTGTGCTTTTTGCAATATTCCAACCGTCTAAATATTCTTTTGAATTGTGACATTCTATAGCTTTCTCATAACTTGGAAATTCCCAGATAACGGTTCTTAAAAAATCATCTCCATCATATGTTATATGTTTACCTCCTCTTACTAAAGGTATCCCACCAAAGCTCTTTATTATTGGAGTAACAACTTCAGCATATTTTTTTAAATTTTCTTGGTTTTCAACTTCTTTATAAACACTTATCCAATAAGCTTTCATGATTTCTCCTTTTTAAATTATTTTAGTTATGATAGTAAATTTCATGGCTGATAAATTAATTATCTCTTTTAAAGAATATATAAAAATAGTTGAGAAATTAGCAATACAAATTCATAAAGAATATAAACCTACTGTTCTAGTGGGCATTATGAGAGGTGCAGCTCCAATATTAGATATTCTCTCAAGAATTTTAAAATTACCAATAGCCTATATTGTAATTCAAAGTTATTCAGGAAAAGGAATGGAGGATCAACAAGGGCAACTAATGTTTGCTAGAGAAATTAGTTCATTAGCTGAAAATAAAGATTTTCAAAGAGTACTATTAATAGATGATCTTTCTGATACTGGACTGACTTTAAACAAGAGTATCGAGTGGTTAAAAAAATATCCACAAACCAAAGATTTTATTGAAGAAGTTAAAACAGCCTGTTTGTGGAAAAAGAAATCTTCTACTTTTGAACCTGACTTCTGTTCTGTTAGATTAGAGTCTGATCCTTGGATAGTTCAACCAACTGAGCATTACGAAGAATTGACTATCAGTGAAATTATTAAAAGAAATTAGTAAACAGGGCTAGATTTCTAGCCCTGTTAAAGCTTGTTAAGCAACTGCAAAACTTACAACACTAAGTATTGCAATCACCCATATTGCTGGAGAAGTACTCGAAAACTTTCCAGTAAATATTTTAATTAAAGCATAAGAAACAAATGCTAATGCGATACCATTACTAATACTATAAGTTAATGGCATAGCTATCATTGCAAGAATTGCTGGAGCTGACTCTGAAATATCATTCCACTCTATGTCTGTAATATTTCTTATAAAAAGAACAGATACAAAAAGTAAAGCAGCACCATCAATTTGTTTAGGCAGACTAGTTGCAAGGGGTGCAAAAAATATACATGCCAAAAATAACAAACCAATTACTAAAGAAGTCATACCAGTTTTTCCACCTGCCTTGACACCAGCACCAGACTCAACATAACTTGTTACCGTTGTTGTTCCCATCATTGCACCAGCAACTGTTCCAACACTGTCTGATAGCATTGCTTTATTAATATCCTGAACTTTTCCATCTTTACCAACTTTTCCTGCTACATTAGCAACAGAAGTAAGAGTTCCTGCGGTATCAAAAAAATCAATGAATAATAATGTAAATATTACCGTAGACATTCCGGCTGTCATCGCAGCTGATAAATCAAATTCAAAAAGATATGTCATTGGTGGAGGTGCACTTGCAATTCCATTAAATTTTGCAAGTCCAGCTGCCCATGCAATTATACTGAATGCCAAAATACCTATAATAATATTTCCTTTTACATTCATTTTATCTAAAACAATAATTGCTATGAATGTTGCGCATCCTAAAAGAACTAATGGATCACCTAAATTACCAAGCTGAACTAAAGTTACAGGATTATCTACAACGACTTCCATTATTTGAAGACCAATGATTGCAAGAAATAATCCTATTCCAGCACCTATTCCTAATTTTAGACTCTTTGGTATTGAGTTAATTAACCAAGCTCTAATTGGAGTAAGAGATATAATTAAGAACAATACACCTGCAACTAAGACTGCACCCAAAGCTTCCTGTGGTGTATATCCCATACCAGCACAAACTCCAAAAGCAACAAAGGCATTAATACCCATACCTGGTGCCAGTCCAATTGGCCAAGTTTTTCCATAAAAAGCCATTATGAAACAAGCTAATGCTGTTGCTAGTATTGTTGCGGTATAAACTGCGCCGAAATCAAAGAAACCTTTTTCGGGTCCGGCAAATTCTCCCGATAAGATAAATGGATTTAAAAACATTATGTATGCCATAGTCAAAAACGTCGTAGTTCCAGCTATTACTTCAGTTTTAAAATCAGTTTTATGTTTTTTATAATTAAAATAATTGTCAAGCATTTGTCCTCCTAATACTGGAGACTTATTTGATTCTATAAGTTATTTCTTTAATAAACCTTAGTTTATTCACAGCATTCAACTTAGAAGTTTATATTTATGCCATAATTCGGTTTTAAGAATGATTAATGCATAAATTTAAATTTATTTTTACTATTGTAGTTTTGTGTTTTGCGGTTGCAGGCTGTCAAACAGTTAAGCAAAAGACAGATGCAATTGTAGAAAAAGAAAACGAAAAATTGAGTGAGTTTATTGGAAAATCTGCAAGCAAACTTCAAATGGAATTGGGAAAACCTGATGAGGATTTTACAAATGCAAAAGGTAATTTTGAGTTTGTATATAATACAAAAAAATATTTGATACCTTGTGAACGAAGATTTGAGATAAATTCGGAAAATATTGTTGTTGGTTTTGTATCTAACGGCTGTTTTTAAATCAAACTTGCGAGGATAAAATCCCCGCAAGCAAGGTACAACTTATTTAATTTCTATAAGTTTTTTTTTTTTATGTTCTGGAATAATCCTTTCACAAGATATCGTTAAAAGACCATCTTTAAGTTCAGCACCATTTACTTTTACATCATCAGCAATAGTGAATGATCTTGCAAATTGTCTTTGAGAAATACCTTTATGAATGATTTCTCCATCAATTTCACTGTTCTCAGATTTATTAACTTGTTTAGTTCTAACTGTTAATAAATTATCCTCAAACTCAACCTCAACATCTTTTTTATTAAAGCCAGCTAAAGCAACCTCAATTGCATAGTTGTCCTTACCTGTTTTTCGAATGTTGTAAGGTGGGTAATTTGACTGCATTGTCAAATTTCCGTTACCTAACATATTTTCAAACTGATCAAACATATCGTCAAAACCAATTGAAAAAGGTCTTAGTGAGTTAAATATAGATAGATCCTTACTTGTCATTATATCCTCCTTTTTTAAGCAAGTTTATATTTAGCAAGCCCCATTAGGCGACTTACAAATATCATTTAGTAATTACTTTTGATATTTCAAGATTAAAAAATTAAATTTTTTTTGCGATTTTTAATGCGAACGCATAGTCGATCGCAATTTCTTCAATGGCACCATCTCGACCAGATTTACCACCATGACCTGCATTCATTTCTGTTTTTAATAAAAGTAAATTATTATCAGTTTTATATTCTCTTAATTTTGCTGTAAATTTTGCAGGTTCATCAAATAAAACTCGATTATCACTTAGACTAGTTGTTATTAACATGTGAGGATAATCTTTTTTTTTTATATTATTATATGGAGCATATGAAAAAATATAATTAAAGTGTTCCTTGTTATCTTTTGCATTTCCAAATTCGTCAAACTCCCCAATCGTTAAAGGCAAAGAATGATCCAGATTTGTTGTTAAAGAGTCTACAAATGGAACAGCCATTATAATTCCTAAAAATAACTCAGGTGCCTGGTTTACTACTGCACCCATTAGTAATCCTCCTGCTGATCCACCCATACCAATTATTTTACCTTTAGATGTAAATTTGTTTTTAATTAAATATTTAGCTGCATGAATATAATCCTCAAAAGTATTTTTTTTATTTGTTAATTTTCCTTCTTTCCACCACTTCATTCCTTTTTCCATCCCACCTCTTATGTGGGCAGTTGCCCAGATGATATCTCTATCTATTAAACTTAATCTTGTGGAGGAAAAACTCGGACTCATTGAACTACCATAAGACCCATAACCATAGAGCAGTAAATTCGCTGATCCGTTTATTTTAGTTTTTTTGTGCCTTGTGATTGTTAATGGTACCAATCTTCCATCATGTGATTTGAACTCCACTCTTTCAACTATATAATTTTCTGGAGTATGACCCGATGGAATCTCTTGTTCTTTTACTAACTCTTTAGACTTATTGGATAAGTTAAATTTATAAACTCTAGAAGGTGTTTTAGGTGAAGAATACCCCAGATAAACTTCATCAGTATTTTTATTTCTTTGAGTAAGCGATACCCCAGGAACATAAATTTTTTCATCAGAAAATATTAATTCTTCCTCAATACTTGTTGAGATATTTCTAACAAATAATTTATCTAGAGCATTAGATGTTTCAGATCTAATAATCCAATTTTTTAGAAAAGTAAGACCTCCTATTAAAACCTCTTTTTTTGGCAAAATAAAAGGCTTCCAATCCTGTTTCTTTAAACTATCTGTAACATCAATTTTAAAATCCTCAGCATCTTTGTTGGTATGATTATAAAAATTATCACTCCATGAGCCGACCGAATATAGGACACCTCTCTCTCTTTTCATTATAAGTTTAGGCAAAGGTTTAGCCTCATCTACATTAAAATAGTACTGTTCTGAGGTGTTATGGTCAGATGTATTTATAAAATAATACTTTTCATCTGAACTTAGTCCTATGCTAACTGTAAACGCTTCACTTTTTTCCTCAAAAATTAATAAATCTTCATCCTTGTAATTTCCAATTTCGTGTCGGTATATTTTTCTAGCTCGATGATTCTGATCAAGTTTAGAATAAAAAATATATTTATCATCTAAACTAAAAGTTATCCCACCAGATGTCTCTGTAATTTCCTTGGAAATAATTTTATTAGTTTCTATATCTCTAATATAAATTGTATAATATTCAGAACCTTTAATATCTAACGAATACCCAAGATACTTATCATCGTTACTTACCTCTAAATCACCAACACCAAAATATTCAGTTTTAAGCAATTCTTTTTCCTTATCTCCATTCCAAATTTCCTCAACTTTATTTGTACCAATTTTTTTTCTAAGTTTAATTGAATAATTTCCTTTGGTTGTTGTTTTTGTCCAATACTCATAAGTATGATCTTTATAAGGTAGAGACTCATCATCTAATTTTATTCTTCCTTTGATTTCATCAAATAATTTATTTTGTAATTTTTTGGTGTCTTTTAAATGATGCTCAGCATATAGATTTTCTTCATCTAAATATTTTTTTACTTTAGGATCTAATTTGGACTTGTCTTTAAGAACCTCTAGGATATTGTCTTGATGTATCCAGCTATAATGATCTTCCCACGTGGTATTGTGACAAGATTTTATTTCCAATTTTTTGGGCAGATGTGGTATTTTCATATTTAATAAATTTATAGATGAATATTTTTTTTTTAACACTAATAGTTTTTTTAATTATTTATTTTTTTCTTACTTGGTTTGCTAAATCATCTTCAAAAAAGATTTATAGTTTTTTAAGGAAATCAATAATTTATATAGCGATAATATTTGCTTTAATTATTGCTGCTACAGGAAAATACATATTTTCGTTACCTTTTTTGCTGGGTGTTTTGCCATTAATTAAAACTAAAGCGGGAATAACATTGTTACAATTATTAAGATTGTGGGGATTCTTAAGGATATTAAAAAATTCAGGCAGATTCAATTTTGGCAATCCTGGATCCAGTTTAAACTCACAACCTATAAGCAGGGATGAAGCTTACAAAATATTAAATTTGGATCCTAATAAAAAATACAACAAAGAGGATATTCAAAAGTCCTATAAAAAAATTATGAAAAAAATACATCCTGACTTAAACCCAGAGCTTAATAGACTTGCTGCAATTGTTAATGAGTCTAAGGAAATTGTGTTGAAAGATATAATTTAATTTTTGAGTTCTTTAATTTTATTCAGTACGCTATCAACTTCAATCAAATTTGGGTTTGCATTAGTCCCATGAGTTATTTCATTGATATTATAACCCTTAGGTACAATTCTGTAATAATTCTTACTATAATCTGTATATGCTTTTGGTGCATCTAATAAAAACACAATACTCTTAATTCCTGATTGAGATGTAATATGAGAGCCAAAGGAATCGTTACCAACATACATATTAGATGTGCATAAATAAGGAATAAGATCTTTTATTTTTTTGTCACTTAGTGTTTTGAAATTATTTTTATTTATATTTTCAATAATTTCTTTTTCAATATGTTTTTCATTTGGACCACATAGAATAAAAAAAAAATAATCATTATCTTCATTAAGTTTATTAATAAGCTTTATAAAATTTTTAGATCCCCATCTTGTAGTTGGTCCAGATGATCCAACACCTAGAACAATTTTGAAACTAGAATTATTAAGCTCTTTTTTTACATCTTCTATTTTTTCTTCTTTCACAAAAAATGTTGTTTCTGTGTCACAGTTTTTTGTATCAAGAAAATTTTCTGTCAATGATTGAGCAGCTTTAACTAAATGTAAATTTTTTTTTTTAAAATATTCATAGGATTTAACTTTTTTAATTCCTGCAATTTTTGCAGCTAAATAAATTCTTAAACTAGGATAAAAAATTAATAAATTAGTAAAATTGAAACTTTTAATAAACTTACTTAGTCTAAATATATCAAAAAATTTCTTGTGGTATCTATCCAAATAATAAACTTTTTCTATCAAAGGATCGTCAGCCAGCGCTTCCTCTAAATTTTTACACAATGTTATTATGGTTATTGGACCATGTTGTTTTGCAATTTGATGGCAATATGACAAGTGCAATAGATTTGCTCCTAGACCTGCATAACTTAAATAAATTCCAGTTGTCATAAACTTTTATACATCTTCTCAATTAACCTATCGCCAAAAATTTTGAAACTAAAATTATATTTATTTTTTAAATAATAAGAATTTTTTATAGAGCCAATTAAAAATTTATTTTCTTTTGTTCTAAAGTATTTTTTGGTTGAGTAAAAATAATTTTTATAATTTAAATTACTTAAACTGTAAGCTTTTTTTAAAATTTTTTTACCTGACATTTTTTTACCAGCTGAAATAAAGTAATCTTGAGCTTTCAAATTAGAAGTTAAAAAAATTGCTTTAATAATGTCTGTGATCCAAGAATAGTCTCTATAGGTATTAATATTACCAACAATAATTTTTTTCTTATTTTTAGCACCAATACAAACCTTTTTGATAAAAAAATCATTTGGTCTTAATGGAGACTCGATTTGCATAAATATTAAATTAAACAAACTTAATCCTTCATCTCTATATTTTTTTATTAATTTAAAAGTTTTTTTCTGAGCAATTATATAAGGGTTCTTATTGGAAGAGAGTTTGGATTTAAGACTAACTATTCCTTTATCAGGAGAAAAAATATATCCTGAGTTAGCTTTAAAAAATTTTAAGTCTAGACGTTTTAGCTTAATAATTTCAAGAAAATTTTTAGTTCCATCATAGTGAGAACGTATAGTCTCTTTTTTATATTTTATACTCTTTGTAATAGAGCTTTGACCTGAAAAGTAAAAAATTTTTTTTGGATTATATTTTTCTATTATTTTCTCTATTTGTTTTTTGTTGTTAACGTTTAATTTAACGAATTTAATTTTATTCTTAATTTTCAGAGTGTCATAATTGCTTACTTTTTTTTTCAAAGATCTACTAGTAACAATAACTTTTTCATTTTTATTTAATAGAAATTTGGACAGATATGCACCCAAAACTCCTGTGCCAATTATCATATTTACTTTTTTATTCATTTTTTTTTTGAATTATTATATGTTTTTAAAAAATATATGACTTTAATAAAAGGTATTTATGCTGCTTCAATGTCAATTTTAAATAATGATTTGACACTAAACATAAAAAAAACCATTCAACACGCCGAAATGATTATAGATAATGGTTGCCATGGAGCTGCAATTTTTGGAAGCACTGGACAAGCTCAATTAATTCCTATTTCTGAAAAAATTAATCTTTTAAACCATTTAGCTTTGAGCAATTATAAAGAGAAATACATAATTGGAACTGGGCTAAACTCATTAGGTGAAACTATTAATTTAATGAGAGTAGCAAGGTCTTTAAATTTTAAAAAATTTTTAATTATGCCACCAGCTTATTATAAATATGGTGATAAAGAAGTAATAGAATTTTATAGCAAAATAGCTGATGCAATTCCTGATAGTGAAATAATTCTTTATAATTTTGAAAAATTATGTGGTTATAAATTTAGTATTGAGTGTGTTGAAAAACTTGTAACAAAATTCCCAAAAAATATCGTTGGGGTTAAAGATAGTTCATACAATTTATTTGAAAATTTAAAAATAGATAATTTCTCAGTTTTACCTGGATCAGAGTCCAAATTATTAAAAGGTCTTGAATTAGGTTGTTCAGGCATAATTACTGCTACGTGCAATGCTACATCAGAGTTGGCAAGAAAAGTATTTGATGATTTTCAAAATGGACATGAGCAAAAAGTTAATCAAAAATTGTGTGATGTGAGAAATGTATTTGAAAAATATAATTTAATATCAGGACTTCACACGTATTTTGGAAAAAATAATGCATTTTATGAAAATCTATTACCTCCTTTAAGTATTTTAAATTCTCAAGATGCAAAAGAACTTAATGATAACTTGGAAAAGTTAAATTTTTCAGCAAAATCGTCCTTGGCAGCTTAATATGCAACTTGCTAGATTTTTAAATAGTGTTTTTAAGAAAGATGGCTTCATATTAGTTGATGCTAATTCAAAAAGTTACATTATTGGAAATCCAAAAAAAGAAAGTCCAATTAAATTAAAAATACTAAACAAAAAACTTCACTATAAATTATTATTTCATCCAGACCTTTATTTTGGAGAAGCTTATACAGACGGTGAAATAACAATAGAAAATGGAAGTCTGACTGATTTTCTGGATCTTGCACTTATGAATTTTGGAAGAGGAGATCTCAATTTTTTTAGTTACTTAATTAATAGATTAAGGGGATCTTATAGATATTTAACAAATTTTAATTTTATAAAAAAATCAAAAATGAATGTTTCACATCATTATGATATTTCTGATGAGCTATATGATTTATTTTTAGATCCAAAAAGACAATACTCATGTGCTTATTTTAAAAATGATAATGATAGTTTAGAAGATGCACAAAATAATAAAATAAGTCACATTATAAAAAAATTAAATATCAAACCTAATCAAAAAGTTTTAGATATTGGTTGTGGTTGGGGATCATTAGCAATTGACATAGCAAAAAGTGCTAATTGTGAAGTTACTGGAATAACCTTATCTGAAAATCAATTTAACTATTGTCAAAAAAAAGCAAAAGAACTCAATCTAGAAAATCAAGTTAACTTTAAGTTAATGGATTATAGAGAGTTAGATGAGAAGTTTGACAGGATAGTGAGTGTTGGAATGTTTGAGCATGTAGGTAGAAAATTTTACCGTAAATTCTTCTCACAAGTTGAAAAATTGCTTAAAGATGATGGAGTTTCACTAATACATACGATCGGTTCCGTAAACCCACCCAGGGACCCTCATCCTTGGATTACGAAATATATTTTTCCAGGTGGTTACACACCAAGTTTAAGTGAGGTTACAACACCAATTGAAAAAGCAGGTTTAATAGTAGCTGATATTGAAGTTTTACGACTTCATTATTCACATACTTTACGACACTGGAAAGAAAACTGTATTAAAAATAAGGAAAAAATAATTCAAATGTTTGATGAAAGATTTTTTAGAATGTGGGAATTTTACTTAGCAGGTTGTGAGTTGGCATTTAAATGGGGTGATCAGGTCGTTTATCAATTTCAATTAACAAAAAATTACAGATCCACTCCAGTTACAAGAGACTATATTTATCAATAAATTATTGATAGATATTAATCTTCTTGAAATGAAAAAAACGAAAAAAAAATCAAAAAAAAATAAAAACAAAGCAAAAGTTAAAAATCGTAAAAAAATCAAAAATTCAAAAAAGAGAGCAAAACGAAATAAAATTAAAATAAAAAATAATTTAAAAAAAAAAAAAGTTAAGAATTATAAAAAAATAAAAAAAGTTTCTATTTCTAAGGTTAAAAAAAAACAAAATTTTATTTTAAAACTAATCAATTTTCAAAATTCTCTTAAGCCCCAATTCAAATTTAATTTAAATTTAAATTTTGAAAAATATATTCAAGGATTTTTTGACAAAATTGCTAACACGATCGATCAGTACAAAATAATTAAAAAAGATGAAGCAAGAAGAATCAAATTGGAAAAACAAGAAAAGGAAAGATTAGAAAAAATTAAAAAAGTAGAAGAAAAACAAAAAGAAGAAGATTTAAAATTTAAACTAAAAGAACAGACTTTAAAAGAAGAAATAAAATTAGAAAAACAAAGAACCAAAGATATAAAATTATTTTTACGAAAAGAACAAGCATTATTAAGAATTGAACAGGCAGAGAAACAAAAACAGTTTTTACAAAAATTAAGATTAGATAAACAAATTGAAAAATTTAGAGTTAGAGAAATAAAAGAATTAGAAAAACTTGAAAAAATTTCTTTAAAAGAAAAAAGAGATGATTATGCAGGTCTCCAACAAAGAATAGAAAAATTAAAAGAAAAATATCGAATTATTAGGGATCAAAAAATAAGAGAGAGAGTTGAGGCTTTAGGCGTAAAAATTCAAGGAGATGAAGATAGGGAGACACTTCTTAGAAAAGAAAAAGAGTACACAATTGCAAGACAAAAAATAGAATTTTCTTTAGAAAGTTTTTATAGAAGCGCAAGCAGTTTAGTTTTTCAATTAAATAAAAGACATGTGACAAGACATATGTCAATTTTTAGATGTATCGATAGAAGATTTGAAACAGGTGAGATTTTTGTTAAATGGGATGAAGCAGCCGACGATGAGTGGTTGTTACTTATTTATATTAAAAATAATTCACCAGATGAAGGTATAGTAATTGAAGATAAAACAAATCCAGAAAAAAATATTTCACATGACTTTAAAAATAATGAAATTTTTAAGGCTTCGGACACAATGGTAGACTCTTTAACTCAGCTTATTGCTATGAAAAGAGGCAAAAATAGCAATTAATATATCTAAATATATTCAGTAATATCTATCATGCTCTTTGGAATAATTATTATGATAGTTCTATACATAATTCTGAGTTATGTACTTTCTTGGATAAGATATTTTAACAGTCAGGACCCAAGATTGGGTCAATCAACTTGGAGATGGAGTTATGATTATCCAGTAATTGGAGAAAGAGATTTTTCAGATTTAGATGATAAAGACTTTGTGAGGTTAAGAAGGAAAAGAAATAAAATTATAACATTCATGTATGCAATTGTTTTAATTATGTTTTTGCTATCTATGTCTTTATTAAGTGAAATAATGATATTTTTTTTAGCTTAATTTTTTAATTGTTTTTTATTTTTAAGGTATAAAAAATAAGCAATTATCTCATAACCGTAATTAAAAATTGTAAAAATTATTGGTAGTTTAAAAAACTTATATAAAAATCTGTATCTAGGTATTTTCTTCCAAACAAACAAAAAAGCTTCAGCTCCCTCTAAAACTTTTTCATCATCTTTCACATGTAATCGTCTTAAAAGTTGCCTATCATTTTTACTAGTTTCTTTTTCAGCCTGTTCATTGTTGGTGATGTCAATCCAATCTATTCCGTCTATTTTTTCTTTTTTGTATAAGTCTATTTCAGACTTACAAATTTTACAGGAATTGTTGAAATAAACTTTCATACTACAGTAAATAACTTTTATCAGATTATTGTACATGTGTAAAAAGAGCAGTTGAAAAGATATTATAAACCTTTATGTAATTCCTATGAGTAATTTCTTTGATAAATCTGATTTAGTAAGAAAAGATGCTGAAAATATAGTTTCAGATACTTTAAAAAATTGTGACGATGGAGAGTTGTATTTAGAGGACTCAAAATCAGAGACGATTGTCTTAGATGACAATAAGATTAAGAGCTCGAATTATAGTTCTGATTTAGGCTTTGGATTTAGGGCCGTCTCACAGGATGTTGTTGCATACTCTTACTCAAATGAGATTTCAAAAGACTCTTTAAAGAGTTCAGCAGAAAATCTTCAGTCAACACTTAAATCAATCAAAGGCACTTATAATAACGAGATACCAAAATCTAACAAAAAATTTTATAATGATATAAATCCCATAGAACAAAAAACGTTAAACTCAAAGCTAGAAGTTCTTAATAAAGTGAATGAGTATTTAAGAAAAAAAGATGGAGCTGTAAAACAGGTTACGGCAAATTTTTTAGGTGAACATAAGTCGATTGAAATAATTAGATCAGGTGGTGAGGCAATTACAGACATCAGACCTTTAATTAGATTTAATGTTTCTGTGATGCTTGAAAAAGATGGAAGAAAAGAAACAGGTGTGTATGGGATTGGAGGCAGACAGTCTTATGATGATTACTTAAAAAATGATAACTGGAAAAGTGTATGCGAGGAAGCTTTCAGAATTGCTTCAGTTAATTTGGAAAGTAAACCTGCACCAGCTGGTGAAATGAAAGTTGTTTTAGGACCAGGTTGGCCAGCAATATTAATCCATGAAGCGATAGGGCATGGTTTAGAGGGTGATTTTAATAGAAAAAAGACATCAGCATTTCATAACCTGATGGGGCAGAAAGTTGCAAGTGAAGGGGTCACAATTGTTGATGATGGCACCATCGACAATAGAAGAGGTAGTCTTACTATAGATGATGAGGGCACACCAACCGAAAGAACTGTTTTAATTGAAAATGGAATTTTAAAAAATTTTATGCAAGACAGACTGAATGCACGTTTAATGAAGACAAGATCAACTGGTTCAGGAAGAAGAGAAAATTATAGACACGTTGTTTTACCAAGAATGAGAAATACTATGATGTTAAGTGGAAAACAAACTCAAGATGAGATGATTAAATCTGTTAATAAGGGTATTTTCGCGGTTAGTTTTGGAGGTGGACAAGTAGATATTACTTCAGGAAAATTTGTATTTAATTGTACAGAGGCTTATGAGATTATTAATGGTAAAATTGGCTCTCCTATAAAAGGAGCAACTTTAATAGGAGATGGTCCTTCTATTTTAAAAGAAGTTTCAATGGTGGGTAATGATATGATGATAGACCCTGGAATAGGTACATGTGGGAAGGCTGGACAGGGAGTTCCTGTTGGTGTTGCACAACCGTCTATATTAATTGATAAAATGACAGTTGGTGGAACAAAGCTCTAAATAATGATTAAAGATCAAGATTTTTTAAAAGCTAAGGCAGCCCATTGTTTAGATGTTGCAAAAAAAATTGGAGCTACAAATGCTAGTGTAACTATAGGCCATTCAATTTCTGAAACGGTTAATTTTAGAAATAATAACTTAGACGAGTCTAATCGATCAGATGGATTAGCATTCAGTATAGATACTTATATAGGAAAAAAAAAGTCCTCAATTTCCTCATCAAATTTATTAGATCAAAATTTAAATACACTTATAGAGAAATGTTACGAAACAACTAAAATAACTCCTGAGGATGAGTTTAACTCATTACCAGATCAAAACTTACTTGCAGATAGTCTTAAAAATTTAAATATTTATGACGATACTCATATCGAGAACCATAAAAAAATTGATTACTTAAAAGAATTAGAAAGTACAGCATCAGAGGATAAAAAAATAGTAAACACCGAATCGAGCTTTACTGAAAAAAAATCTAATTTTATATTAGCAAATAGCGATGGTTTTTGTAGTGGTTACAAAACATCTTCATTTACTGCATCTTGCGTAGCTGTTGCTAAAGATGAAAAAAGTATGGAAAGAGATTATGAATATTCAAGTAAGAGATATTTAGATGACATCAAAGACCCTAAATCTTTAGGTAAAATAGCGAGTCACCAAACAATTAGAAAACTAAGTCCAAAAAAAATAGGAAGTGAAAAATTAAGTGTAGTATTTGATAAAAGAATTGCAAAAGGTATGCTCAGTGCTTTTGCAAGCGCAATTTCATCTTCTGCTATTGCAAGAGGAACTTCATTTCTTAAGGATCAATTAAATGAGAAAATATTTTCTAATTCTATTAACATCATTGATAAACCAGACATAATTAAGGGTTTAGGTTCAAAAAATTTTGATTCAGAAGGTGTTAAATCTGACACTCTTAATTTAGTAAAAGAGGGTATACTTAAAAGTTATCTCGTAGACTCTTACAATGGAAGAAAATTAAACCTTAAATCAAATGGAAGAAGTGGAGGCACCACAAATCTATATTTTGAAAATGGAAACCAAAGCTATGATGAATTATTAAAAATGAACTCTAGGTGTATTTACATTACAGAAACTATAGGCCATGGAAGTAATCTTGTAACTGGAGATTACTCTGTTGGAGCAACTGGGTTTTTAGTTGAAAATGGTCAATTTAAATATCCCATAAATGAAATAACAATTGCAGGAAATTTTAAGAATATGTTTAAAAAAATATTTTTAGCAAATGATTTAGATTTTGAATATTCAACAAATTCTCCAACCATGATGATTGAGGGCATGACAGTTGCTGGTAAATGAGTAGTTTTTGTGTAATTGGCTCAGGAATTTCTGGAGCAACTATCGCAAATCTTTTAAACAAAAAACACACAGTTGATTTGTATGACAAAGCAAGAGGCTTAGGAGGGAGATCATCTTTTAAAAGATTAGATAATCTTAGAGGGTTTGATCATGGGACTCAATATTTTTCTCCAAAAACCACAGAATTTAAAAGATTTACTAAAAAGCTAATAGAAAAAAAAATACTAAAAATTTGGGGAGGTAATCATAAATTTTTAAGTGATAAAAAAAAAGAAAATAAAAAACACGCAAAAGTTATTGGCAGAAAAGGAAACAACGACATTAGTAAATATCTTTTAAAAAATGTAAGATGTTATTTTCAAAGTGAACTTAAAAAAATAAATTTTCAAAATAGAAAATGGAATTTGGTATTTAATGATGGCGAAATTAGAAATTATGAAAATTTAATTTTGACCTGTCCATTTCCTCAGTTAAAAAAATTATCAAAAAAATATATTAAAAATTCTTTTATAAGAGAAAAGATAAAGATGGATGCAAATATAACAATTTTAATAGAAATAAAAAAAACCAACTTAGGTTATAGTAGTTTTTTATTTAACGATAGAATTCTAGGATGGGCTGGTTATGAAAATAGTAAAAAAAGATTTAAAAGTAGAAGTGATCTTTGGACATTACAAAGTACTTTTAATTGGGCAAATAAAAAAATAAATCAAAATAAAGTACTTAAAAAAACTAATGCTAAAATTTTGATTGATAAATTTTTTAGATTAACAGGAATTAAGCAGACAAAAATACTTTTTTCACTTAACCATGGTTGGAAATACTCCTCAAATTCAAAACCACTGAAATTAAAAAGTTATTGGAACTCTAGATTGAATTTAGGTGTGTGTGCAGATTGGTTTAATGGACCAAGGCTAGAGTCTGGATGGATAAGTGCAAACGACCTTTATAAGAAAATAAATAGTTAAATTATTCATAATTTTTTAATCTATACTCCCAACTTCCCATTCTTTGATAGGTAACTTTTACTATTAAAGAAGTTTTTTTATCTAACCAAATATCAAAATTTAATTTTTTATCATCTGGAAGTGTCATGTCTTTGGAGGTTAATTTGAAATGATCAGTCTGATATTCTTTACCATTAATGGTAATTTTTTCTTTTCCAATAAAAGTGACTATCTGCTCTTTTATACTCCCTGATATAGGGCTTATTTGACTACTAGCCTGCAAAATTTTATGACTCCACCAGTTACCAATAGCATTTTCCAAGGGGGCCTCACCAGAGAAAGAAGAACCCACAATATCAAACTTTTTGGTATCTTTGTTTAAAGTTAAGTTTACAAACTTTTCTTTTTTGTTCTGTAAAGTTTTTGAATTAAATGAAATCAATTTATCTTTTAAATATCTTTCTTCTCCAATGCCTTCGACTTCGAAAACAGTTGCACCCAAAAGTTTTACTTCAAACTTAAATTGGTTCGTTACAAGAGTAACAGCATTCTTTCGTGAAAAAAAATAATAATTATAACCAATTAATTCGTTATTTCTTAAAATTTCCATCTCAATTTTTTTATATTTACTGTAATGACCAATATGTGCATACGAGGTAAAACAAATAAAAATAAATATGATGCTGAGTATGATCTTTTTCATTATAAGCAAGTATTAATAATTAAATAAGTAACAGTATAATATGTTTTTATCTATTAAAAATATTCCTAAGGTATATTGGAGCTCAGATAAAAGTTTTAACCTCAAACCGAAATTATCAACATCATTTTTTTTAATTTTTGGTTTAATTATATTTGGTTTTGGAGAGGGATTATTAATATTATCAACTACAGGAAATTCTCCCTGGTCTGTACTAGCAGAGGGTATTTCTAAAAATTCTAAATTATCTATTGGTGCAGCAACATTTCTAGTTAGTGTAAGTGTACTTTTGTTATGGATATTTTTAAAACAGAAACCAGGCTTGGGAACTATTTTTAATATTATTATTATTTCTGCAATGATCGATATAACTTTATATTTCTTTGATGCCCCATCTTCCGTTTGGTCTAAATATTTACTCTCAATATTATCAGTAATGCTGGTTGGTATAGGAAGTGGTATTTATTTAGTGGCAAATCTTGGTCCAGGTCCAAGAGATGGATTAATGACTGGGTTAACAAAAATTACAAATTTACCCATTGCTCTAGTCAGAGCATGTTTAGAAATTTCAGTTGTAATAGTTGGATGGTATCTAGGCGGAACAGTAGGAGTTGGAACTTTGATTTTTGCTTTTGGAATTGGACCTTGTGTTGCTTTTGGACTCTTTATTGTAAATAAAAGTTTTAGTTAAGCTGCTGCTCCAGATTTTTCACTTCTTTTTCTTTCATGAGGATCAAGAATAGATTTTCTTAATCTACAAGACTCAGGAGTTATTTCTAATGCTTCGTCTGTGTTAAGCATGCTCAATTGCTCCGCAATAGACATTTTCCTAACTGGAGTGAGCACAACGTTTTCGTCAGTTCCCTGTGTTCTCATATTTGTTAATTTTTTCCCTTTCATAACATTGATTATCATATCGCCTGGCTTTGGAGATAATCCAACTATCATACCAGGATATACAGGGTCGTTATGTGTTACGAACATCTCTCCTCTTGCTTGTAAATTAAATATAGCAAAAGCAACTGCTTTACCTTGCTCCATTGCAATTAAAGCTCCGTTTCTTCTTCCCTCCATTTCACCTTCAAAAGGCCCGTAGCTATGAAAAATTCTATTAATAACTCCGTTACCTTTAGTTAGGGTTAAAAATCTACTTGTGTAACCCATTAAACCTCGCGTTGGTGCATGAAAAATTAATCTTTTTTTATCTTTCCCGGTGTCTTTTAAATCTATTAGTTTACCTTTTCTTCTATTCATCGAGTCTATTACTTTTGAGGAGTATTCTTCGTCTAAATCCATTGTAATTTCTTCAATAGGTTCAAGTTTTTTTCCACTTTCATCTGTTTGATAAAGAACTTTAGGAGGACTTACTGTCATTTCAAATCCTTCTCGTCTCATTTGGGTAAGTAAAATTTCTAACATAAGCTCACCTCTACCACTTACAACAAACGAGTCGTTACCATTATTTTCAGCAAAAGTAATTCCAACATTATTTTGAGCCTCCTGAAGAAGTCGGTCTCTTATTTGAGTGCTCGTAAGTTTTTTACCTTCTTTACCCGCGAGAGGAGATGTATTAACCGTTATAGTTATAGACATTGTAGGCGGATCTATTGGTGTTGCTGAAATTGGTTCATTTACATCTAAATCACAAATGGTATCTGCAACATTAGCCTTTTCTAATCCAGCTATAACTACAATATCCCCAGCCTCACCAACTTCAATTGGTACTTTTTTAGTTCCCTCATATCTAAAAATTTTAGTCAGTTTACCTTCATCTACTTTTTCACCTTTTAAATTAATTGCTTTTATTGACTGATTAGCTTTAGCGGTTCCTTGGGTAATTCTGCCTACTAAGCTTCTTCCTAAAAAACTATCTGCATAAAGAAGTGTAGATAACATTGCAAAAGGTTTTTCTTTTTCAAATTTTGCTGGTTTTACATGATCAAGAATTAAATCCAGAAGTGGATTTAAATTCTCTCTAGGTCCGTCCACTTCAGTGTCTGCCCATCCAGATCTGCCACTTGCGTATAAAACTGGGAAATCTAGTTGCTCCTCATTTGCATCTAGGCTTACAAATAAATCAAATGTTTCATCTAAAACTTCATTAGCCCTTTGATCGGCCTTATCAAGTTTGTTAATTACAACAATTGGTTTTAGTCCTTGTTTTAAAGCTTTAGATAAAACAAATTTTGTTTGAGGCATTACTCCTTCTGCAGAGTCTATAAGGAGCAGAGCACCATCAGCCATACTTAAAACTCTTTCAACTTCTGCTGCAAAGTCTCTGTGACCTGGTGTATCAATTATGTTAATTCTAGTATCTTTCCAATTAATTGAAGCAGGTTTAGCTAAAATTGTAATTCCTCTTTCTTTTTCTAGTTCGCCAGAATCCATTAATCTTTCATCAACCACTTCGTTTTCTCTAAATGATCCGCTTTGTTTCATTAGATTATCAATCAAAGTAGTTTTACCATGGTCCACATGGGCTATAATAGTGATGTTTCTTATATCATTACTCATAAAATGTGGTTCTTATACCTATTTAATTATTTTTTAAAACTTAAAAAAAACTAATGTTTAGTGAAGATTTTAATAAATTTAATGTTTATTTTGCTTTTTTTTGCTTTTCTTTTTTAAGTTTTCTTTTTTCTTTAAAACTGAATTTTGCTTTTTTTTTAATACTGGAGTCTTTAAAGGATTTTCCACTATATCTTTTTGACATATAATTATTTTACCCAAAAAAAAGGCCATCATAAGATGGCCTTTTAAATTTTATATTTGAGTGGGGTTACATTCCCATGCCACCCATGCCACCCATGCCACCCATTCCACCAGGCATACCAGCAGGCATTCCACCACCAGCATCTTTTTCTTCTGGTTTGTCAGCAATCATTGCTTCTGTAGTTACTAATAATCCAGAAATTGATGCAGCATCTTGCAGAGCAGTTCTCACAACCTTTACTGGGTCGATGATACCTTTTGCAAACATATCACAATATTCTTCGCTTTGAGCATCATAACCATATGAAGTTTTCTTTTGCTCTAACAATTTACCAACTACTACTGAACCATCTACACCAGCATTTTTTGTAATTTGTCTGATTGGAGCTTCTAGTGCTTTTCTTACTAGATCTACACCTGCTTTTTGATCATCACCTTTAGCTTTTACTTTATCAAGGTTCTGAGCAGCATAAAGAAGTGCACATCCACCGCCAGTGACTATACCTTCTTCAACAGCGGCTCTGGTTGCATTTAAAGCATCTTCAACTCTATCTTTTCTTTCTTTAACTTCAACTTCGGTTGCACCACCAACTTTAATAACAGCAACTCCACCTGCAAGTTTAGCAAGTCTTTCTTGAAGTTTTTCTCTATCATAGTCAGAAGTTGTTTCATCAACTTGTTGTTTAATTGATCCACATCTCGCTTCGATATCAGATTTTTTACCACTACCACTCACGATAGTACTATTATCTTTATCGACTTTAATTTTTTTACAAGACCCAAGATCCTCAAGTTTAACATTTTCAAGTTTAATTCCTAAATCTTGAGAAATTACCTGTCCACCAGTTAGAATAGCAATATCTTCAAGCATTGCTTTTCTTCTATCACCAAAACCTGGAGCTTTTACTGCTACAACTTTTAATCCACCTCTTAATTTGTTTACTACTAAAGTTGCTAAAGCTTCACCTTCAACGTCTTCAGAAATAATCATTAAGGGTCTTCCAGATTGCACAACTGCTTCTAAAAGAGGAACCATTGGTTGTAAGTTTGTTAGCTTACTTTCATGAAGTAAAATATAAGGATTATCTAACTCTGTAGTCATCTTATCACTGTTAGTTATAAAGTATGGTGATAAATACCCTCTATCAAATTGCATACCCTCGACAACATCTAACTCAGTATCGATTCCTTTTGCTTCTTCAACAGTGATAACACCTTCGTTACCAACTTTTTGCATTGCTTTAGCAATCATTGAACCAATTTCTTTATCACCATTAGATGAAATTGTACCCACTTGAGCTATTTCATCACTATCTTTTACTTTTTTAGCAGATGAAATAAGATTTTCTTTTACTGCTTCAACAGCAGAATCGATTCCTCTCTTGACATCCATTGGATTCATTCCAGCAGTAACATATTTTACACCCTCAGTAACAATTGCTTGAGCTAAAATAGTTGCTGTGGTTGTTCCGTCTCCGGCTTCTTCATTAGTTTTGCTAGCAACTTCTTTAACCATTTGAGCACCCATGTTCTCAAACTTGTCGTCAAGATCAATTTCTTTTGCAACTGATACACCATCTTTTGTAATTCTTGGGGCACCATAAGATTTATCCATTACAACATTTCTTCCTTTTGGACCCAAAGTGACTTTAACTGTATCAGCTAAAATATTTACACCCCTCATCATTGCCGCTCTTGCTTCAGCGTCAAATTTAATTAATTTTGCCATTTTATTTTCTCCTTTAAATTAAATTACTTACCTGAAATACCCATAATGTCAGACTCTTTCATTATGCTGTATTCTTTACCATCAATTTTGACTTCAGTTCCTGACCATTTGCCAAATAAAACTTTGTCACCAACTTTAACATCCATTGGAATTAATTTTCCATCTTCTGTTTTTGCACCACCACCAACAGCAACTACTTTTCCTTCCTGTGGTTTTTCTTGTGCAGTATCTGGAATGATTATCCCGCCAGCAGTTTTTTCACTACTGTCCAATACTTCGATTAATACTCTGTCATGTAACGGTTTGAACTTCATAAAATCTCCTTTATAATTCTATATAAATATGGGCTTCATATAGATATTACGCCATCTATTTCAAGACTGGATATTCAAATACCATCTAATAATGCTAGGAAATTCAAGATTTTATGGTTTATACCTTATTTAATGACTAAAAATTTAGATACAGACGGCCTTTGTTCAATTGCCCATAGATATGATCTATTTTATATAGATTTATGGGGCGTTGTTCATAATGGCATTAAACTTTATGAAGGTGCGATTGGTACTTTAAAAGAGCTTAAAAGAAATAATAAAGATTTTGTTTTATTAACTAATGCACCACGACCAAATGATACTGTCAAAAAATTTTTAGAGAAAATGGGGATGGAAGAAGAGCTAAGAGATCATGTTTTTACTTCAGGTGAGGCAGCCCTAAATTACCTAAAAAAATCATACTCATCAAAAAAATTTTTTCACATAGGTCCCCCAAGAGATTTTGACTTATTTAATCCATTTAAAAAAAATAAATCGAGTGATCTTGTGGATAGCGAATACTTATTATGTACAGGACTATTTGATGATCACGACAACGATTTGAATTATTATAAAAATTTATTCGAAGCTCATATTCATAAAAAGATGATATGCACAAATCCTGATTTAATTGTTGATCGTGGAAATGTCAGAGAGTTATGCGCAGGTTCAGTTGCAATGGTTTTCGAAAAAATGGGTGGAGAAGTGGTATACTTTGGAAAACCACATGCTGAAGTTTATAATCTATCTATCGATAACTTAGATAAAAGAACTTTGGCAATAGGAGACAATTTAAATACTGATATTAAAGGAGCTAACTTATTGAATTATGACTCGTTATTAATTTCTAATGGTATTCATAAGTTAGAAATTTTAAATAAGGGAATTTTAGATGTATCTAAAGAATATGAAACAGTTGTAAATTATACTCAGTCGGATCTTAGATGGTAAAATTATATAAAAACTTTAATATAAAAAATATTCATAAAAATTCTATAATTTTAATAGGAAATTTTGATGGAGTGCATTTGGGTCATCAGAAATTATTTAAATTAGCAAACTCATATAAGAAAAAATATAAGCTTAAAATTGGTGTAGTTAATTTTGACCCAATGCCTAAAATGTTTTTCAATAGATCTCTTAAAAATTTTAGGATAACAAGTATCAGTCAAAAAGTAGATTTACTTAGTAAATTGAAAGTAGATTTTATTATCACTAAAAAATTTGATAAGTTATTTTCTAAAACAAAATCAATTAATTTTATTAAAGAAATTTTATATAAAAAATTAAAATCAAAATTTATATTTGTTAGTAATAATTTTAGATTTGGTAATAAGAGAGAGGGAAATGTAGATTTATTAATTAAAAATGAAGATAAATATAATTTTAAAGTAGTTAAACCAGAACCATTAATCAAGCAGCAAAAAATAATTTCATCAACACTTATTAGAGGTCTTTTGGAAAAAGGATATTTAGAAAAAGCAAATAAACTTTTAAAAAGAAAATGGACAATAAATGGAGTAGTTCAAAAAGGACGACAAGTTGGCAAAAAAATTGGTTTTCCTACATGCAATATAGATATAAAAGATTATGTTTTGGCAAAGCCAGGTGTATATGCGGTAAGAGTATTGGTTCCTAATAATTCCAAATATCTTAAAGGAATTGCAAATCTTGGATATAGACCAACATTTAATCAAAAAAAAATCTTACTTGAGGTTCATTTATTCAATTATTCTGGAAATCTTTATAATAAACTCTTATCAGTGGAGTTTATAAAGTTTATTAGAGAAGAAAAAAAATTTAAAAATGTTAATCAATTAAAGTCTCAAATTAAAAAAGATTTAAATATTGCTAAAAAAACTAAATGAGTAATTCCCAAATAAACCTTCCTAAAACTGCTTTTTCAATGAAAGCTAATTTGCCTGTAAGGGAGCCAGAAATTTTAGAATATTGGCAAAAGATTAACCTTTACAGGGAGTTAAGAAATTCAAGCAAAGGAAAAGAAAAATTTGTCCTCCACGATGGTCCTCCATATGCAAATGGTAATATTCATATGGGAACTGCTCTCAATAAAATTTTAAAAGATATAATTGTAAAATTTCATCAAATGGATGGCAAAGACTCTATCTATGTTCCTGGATGGGATTGTCATGGGTTGCCTATCGAGTGGAAAATTGAGGAGCAATATAAAAAGAAAAAATAGACGGAATAGATTGGATTGACATCACCAACAATGAACAGGCTGAAAAAGAAACTAGTAAAAATGATAGGCAACTTTTAAGACGATTACATG